>DATMDM010000045.1:0-19718 GCA_035557795.1 Thermoplasmata archaeon
TGGAGACCATGAACCTCCGCCCTATTTGGCTGGGTCTAGATTACCCTTTCGCGGGTCGAAAAGGAGAATAAGCAGGCGCGCGGTTTGACCGCGCCTTGTTCCGTGTTGCCGGGCCGAATGATCTGGACGCGTTGTACCGATTCGAGATCCTCTGCTTCCGAGAGCACCGCTTCCGTCGGGACCATGTCGACTGGATTCTACGGAACGAGCGAGCCCTGACTCTGGTGGAAGACGGCCGGAAAGCGGCGACCGCGGCGATGATGCTCCTCTTCGAGGGACATGTGTGCCGCGTCCTGTCAGTGGCGGTCGCACCGAAAGCCCGGCGCCACGGGATCGGGACTCGAATGATGCAAGCGGCCGAGGCCGTTTGCCGCGAGCGGGGCATGTCGACGATTCGTCTCGAGGTAAGCACGAAGAATCTCGTCGCCATGGAATTCTACCGCCGGCTCGGCTACCGCACGGACGGAGTGCTGTACGGTTACTACTCGTGGGGCGAGGATGCATACAGCATGCACAAGACGATCGTCCCGCCGTCTTCCGCAGAAAGCTCCCAGCCATTGACCGCGGCGGGCCATACGACCTGATAAATAATAATATCTGGATATTATTCCGTAGCGGTTCTCGGTCTCTCTCGCAAATCCTTAAGTCCCCCTCGGCAATGCTGCGCGTTCGCAGAGCCCATGTTGCCGATTCCCACGAAATTCTTCGTCACGTCCGGCAAGGCGGTGTCGAAGGTCTCGGACCTGAACGCGTTTGACGAGGCGCTCCAAAACGCGGGCTTGGCGGAGCAAAACATCGTGTCGGTCTCCTCGGTTCTCCCCGTGGGCATCCGACCCGTGCGCCGGCGAGATCTCCCCATGGGCGCGATCACCCACTGCGTCCTCGCGCAGCAACGAGGAGGGGAAGGCGAAACGATCTCCGCGGGCATCGCGTTCGGATTCCGCGACGATGATTTCGGGGGGTACGTCGCGGAAGGCCACATGCATGGGACCAAGAATTCTCTGCGCGAGGTGATGGAGTGGAAGATGGGGGAGATGGCGAAGCTCCGTGGGATCAAATTCCGCCGGATCGACTACCGGATTGAGGATCTGAGCATCCCGATGGACCACTACGGCGCATGCCTTGCGGCGCTCGTGTTTCTCGTCTAAGCATGTACGGAGTCGTCGTCTGCCCGCGATGCAAGCGCGCGAAAGGCGTGAATCTGAAGCAGAAGACGACGACCTGTCAATGTGGATTCGAGATTTACGTCGTCCCGGCGCGCGTCCGTGCCCGAGCCGAGACCGCGCGAGAACTCGCCCCGTTGGTGGGGCAGGTGAGCGCAGAGCTCGCGGGTGGCACCGAGGCATATCGTGAGGCCCGTGCGCCCGCCCGCCGCAGCAGATCCCGAGATGTTCACGTTCGCGTCATCGGCGTCGCCGCGAAAGCCCGCGATCGCCGAAGCCGTGTGCGATCCGCCGCGATCGAATTGACGCGGGAACTCGAGCTCTTCTCGATCTCCGACTGGGAGCGGGTCCTCGCCGGATTGGGAATTCCCCACCCCGCGGAGGCCCTCGCGACGCTTGTCCAGGAGAACACCGTGTTCGAACCGAAGGCCGGCTTCTTCCGGGCGGTCGTCCTCAATCCCTAACCGCCGGCGCGCGGCGACGCTCTCGTCGCAGCTCGCGACGAATGTCCTCGGGAAGCGTGCCTGGGAGAATCTCGCGGTAGACGTAGAAGTAGATCAAGAGGGCAAAGCCGACCGACGTGACTGCGGAGATCGCGCCGTACGGTTCGTCCACCTGGAGCAGGAACGGAGAGAGGAACGCCCCGTGTGCGAGGCGGACGCCGATCGCCCGCAGGAACGCTCGCCAGGTGTCTCCGCGTGAGGCTCCGAATCCGATCAGCGCTCCCGTATCCGCATTCACGAGCCCGAGGCTGATCGAGTAGACGATGAGCAGAGCGAAGGTCTCGGGTACGTACAGAATGTCACGCGACGCCCACGCGGCCGCGACCACGCCGCTCGCCGCGGCCCCGATTCCGAGCGGGACGCCGTAAAACGTCGTGTCGAATCGGCCGCGGTAGCTGCGGCGATTGAGCCACGCGAGCTTGAACGACTCCTCGAAGACGAAGCTGACCCCGACGGCGACGGCAAACGAGACCAGGTCCCCGCGAGGGAGGGCGAGGGCGAAGATGCTCGCCACGGTCCCGAAGATGAGACCCACGGCGAGGCTCCCGAACACCCGACGGTCGTCGAACAGCGTGTGGTCCACCTGCGGCCGATCGAAGCGACGAAGGGACGCCCACAGGATCACCAGGCCCGGAAGGATTCCCAGGAGAAACGCGACGAGAAAATCCACGTTCGAGGCCATGGAGGCCGTAAAGAAGGCCCGGGCGCTACTTAAGAACGCGGCCGGCCGACTATCGAGCCTGACAACGGGGAACGCGGGTTTATGGTCCGCGGGCCGGTCGAATCCCCTGTCGATGCCCGGGAAGCAGGCCCGGGTCCTGTGTCCCGTCTGCGCGGAGCCCATGCCTCCGGACGAGACGGAGTGCGCGAACTGCGGGGCCTTTGTCATCGACGAGGCCGTCGTCCGGCTCAGCCGAGCCTTCGGGCTCGACCGCGAAAGAGCCCTGAAGCTGTTCGAGGCCGGCTTCCGCCACACGAAACAGCTGCGGGACCGGGATCCGAACGGCATCTTGGAGAAGGGAGAGGTCGGTCTCCTGTTCATCTGCACGAACTGTGGCGGCTTCGTCGCCGCGGGCGACGCAAAGTGCCCTCGGTGTGCGGCCGAGTTCGAGGCGGAGCCAGAGCCGCCGGGCATGGAGGAGGACATTCTGGATCTGGTCCTGTGCCCCACATGCGGGGCGGACAACGATCCGGACCTCGAGGAATGTGAGATCTGCGGCGCTGTCCTAAGGGGGACGAAGGAACCCAGCCCGGTGGCCCCCGAGGCGAGCCCTGCGATCCCTCAGACCCCCACGCCTCGCCCGGTCCGCCGGGTGCTCGACCAGGTCGACGAGTTCCTCAGAGACCTGAGGCCGCTCGTCTCCGAGGTCCCGCGTCCGGACGCCCCGCGGCCCGCGGCAGCACCGAAACCCGCGGAGACCACGGGGAAGGCTCCGGTCGCGATGCCCAGACCCGACCCGGCCTCGACGGCCACCAAGCGGGAGTCGACTTCCACACCGAGCCCACCGGTGCCGGTCCCATCGAGGCCCGCGCCGCCGGTGCCTGAGCAGAAGACCGTCACACAGACGCGGCCGGCCACGGCTATTGAAATCGATGCGAGATTGGCCCCGAGAGACAAGCTCGCCACTCCGCCGTCAGCCAAGATTCGCCCGCGGGTCGAAGCGCCGAGTCGGATCCGGCGAAAGAACGCTCGCCCCGCAGCGGGAGGAGCTCGCATCCGAATCACTGCGGAGACCGCCGGAGGTCTCGTCCTCGCGGCGTCGACGAGCCTGCTCCTGGCCGGGGCGCTGAACCAGCCCCTCGTGAGCGCGGGGATCGCCGCATTCCTCATCGGCTTCGGCGCGTACCTCGCCGTCGAGCACGTTCGCGGCGCGCATGGCCAGCCGCCCCGGTTCGATGCCCTGCTCCTAGGCGCAGGGACCGTCCTCGCCCTGAGCGCCCTGCTCCTCCGCGGTTTGCCCATCGACGCGAATACCGCGGTCGCCCTACCGGTCGTCGGGGCCTTGCCCTTCGCTGTGGCCACGCGGAGCCTGGTGCGCAGTCCTCATCGGATTCTCCTGGCCATCGCCAGCGCGATTCCGATCATCGGTCAGGCAATCGCAATGGTCACCGATCCGGCGTATGCGATGAGCCTGCCATGGATCGTCGGCATCGGGGCGGCCATGCCATGGCCCGCGGCGCTCGCGGCCGCAGAGGTCCTCCGCCGCAACTCCGCGTCGACCCTTCGTCGGCAGCTGATCCATGCCGAGCGGGACATCGGGCGCAAAGACTACGAACAGTCCCTCGCGGATTACGATCGCGCGATCGCGACGGTACGGCCGGGCGTGACCGGTGCGGAAATCCCCTGGTACGGGAAGGGGGCGACCCTCATCCTGCTCGGCCGGTACGACGAGGCCTTGCGGGCAATCGACACCGCGCTCGACATCAACCCGCACAATGAGGTCGCTTGGTTGAACAAAGGGAATGCGTTCACGAAACTCGGTCGGCTCATCGACGCGCTGCGCTGCTTCAACGCGGCGATCAAGGTCAATCCCGCATACGAGGTCGCGTGGAACAACAAGGGAAACGCGCTCGCGCGCCTCGGCAAATTCGAAGAAGCGCTCGGATGCTACGAGCGCGCCCTCGAGATTGATGCGGCGTATCGCGGCGCCTGGGTGAACAAAGGCTTCGTCCTCACGAAGCTCGGGCGATTCGACGAAGCCGCCTCGTGCGCCGACCGCGCGTTGGGGTTGGAGCCGGGGCGAAGGGTCGAGCCTATCTGACCCGCCTCGCCTTGCGCGGTTTCGCGGGAGCCGATCCGGGCTTCCATTCGGCGGTGGAGATGGGCTGCTTCAGATCGGACACGTTCCCATCCAGGTCCGCGAACTGACCGAGCCACTCGCCCCACTCCATCTTCTCCGGCGGGAGCGGGAACTCCACGCCCTGGCGCCGCATGCGTTCGTAGTCGCCCTGGATGTCGTCCGTGATGAAGGTGATCCCCGAGGGCCCGGGTTCCGTCTCCCCGCGCATGAAGCACAGATGGACCCGGGTGCGCGGACGAGCCGGTCCCAGCTCGACCCAATGGCCCGGATTCTCCGGCGTCCCCTGGACCGTGGGGTCGGGGTTCGACTCGCTCGGGCCGATGTAGGCGACGTCCAGGCCGAGGACATCCCGATACCATTCGATCGCCTTTCGCGGATTGGAAACGACGATCGCAATCGTGTCGACACCAAGGACGGTCATGCGAATCGAGCTGGAATCGGAGATTCGCGCTATGAACTTGAGCGTCTCGGGACGGCGAGCGTCAGCGCTCCGCCGCCCCGCGTCCGTACATCTTCGCGTACCACTCCATGACCTCGTGGTCCGAGATCCGGTCGACCTGCTCTTCCACCGCGAGCTCGTTCTCCGCCTCCCATGCCTCCACGATCCTCCGGGCGGCGGGTTCGCCTTGGAACTCCGTGACGAGGAGCTCCCATTTTCGACGACGGGCTTTGAAGGCCGCGACCATCTCGGGGCCGTCGAAGACGACGTAGCAGGACCCCATGTGGAACTTCTCGACAATCGATTCGCGCAAGTAAAGGAACAAGTTGTCCAGAGGGGTGAGCACGAACTTCCGACGGAATTCCGTTTGCTCGATCTCCTCGAGGCCGTCCTTCACCGCCCACATCACGGTCCGCTCCCCGCGGGCGAGGAAGCCTTTCACCAACCACCCCTCCGCCTCGAACTCCCGCAACCGCAGGCGGGTCTCCCCCATGTTGTACTCGAATCGGGTGTAAGCGGCGAGCGCCTCGGCCGACGTCACGCCGAGGCTGCGGATGATCCGCCGCAGGACTTCGCGGCGGGCGTCGTCCCGGCCGATCTTCAGGTCTGCGACCGGGCGATAGCGATTGTCCGAATCCCGGGTCACGTGGAGCCCCTCGTACAGCTTCCGGAGGGCCGCCGTCGTGGTGGGCCGGCTCAGGTCCGACAGGATCAGGAGCCGCTGGCGCGAGATCGGTCCTTCTTCTTGGATGATCCGGAGGAGGGCCTTCATGTCCTTCGTGAGGCGCGTCGCCTTCGCGGCCTTGTACAGGCCGAGATCCGCTTCCGTGCAGTACGTCCAGTACTCCGGGATCGCGAGGCCTTTCGCGAGGAGACCGCTGCGGTGAAGCCGGTCGAGCGGGCGGAACTCCCTCACGCGGAGACGCGCCGCGAAATCGGAGCGCAGGCCCCCGAGGGCCTTGGCCGCGGCGATCGGATCGGCGAACCGGGAGTCGAGGGCAACGCCCTGCCTCGTCAAGGCGAAGGCGAGGAGATCTTTGGGATCGAAGTCCCGCGGCACGATGGGACCGTGGGCGAGAAAATCGGAGAATCGGATGAAGCCCGCTCGAGTCCAGTGGGAGAGGTCTTCCGCCTCCGGAACGTTCTTCGCCTGAAATCGCGTGACTCGCAGGACGTCGACGCCGCGCATCGCGTAGAACCTCATCATGCGCGTGAGGGCCGCAATCGCCTCGTCCAGCAGGTCCGGAGAGGCGAGATCCATCTCGCGGACCTCGATGCATCCGCTCATCTCCCAGATCTCCGCCATGCCGACGAGGTCGCCATCCTTGACGAGGGGGAAGAACCAGCCGTCCCCGTAGCGGCTCGCGACCTGGGCCCAGAGAGCCTGCGTCCACGGATCGAGCAGGGACAGGACCCGCATCGGATCCGTACCCGGCTTTCCCGCGACCTTCCGGAGGGCCGGAAGATCCGCCGCGAGGACGTACATCTCCGACTCCGCCTTCCCCGTCACGAGAATCCGCGTGACGACGCCGTCTTCCTCGAGCCGGTCCATCAGCCGTTCGAGCTCGTCCCACTCGAACCGCGCCCATTCCCGGATTCCGGAGAACGGCACGGGACCGTACGCCGCGAGGAAGCGACGCACGATCGTCTCGAACGCGTCGGCCACCTTCGCATGCGGCGGATCGAACGCCACGTACAGATTCCGAGCGGTCCATCCGTCCCCCTGGAACCGACGGATCACATAGACGTCGTAGTCGAGTTTGTCGAGCGCCTCTTTCACCTGTTCCCGTTCCGCACGGACCTTCGAGGTGATCGCCCAGACGTCCGTCCCGTCCCCTTCCCGAAT
This sequence comes from Thermoplasmata archaeon, assembly GCA_035557795.1. GTDB lineage: Archaea > Thermoplasmatota > Thermoplasmata > RBG-16-68-12 > RBG-16-68-12 > RBG-16-68-12. The sequence goes on from DATMDM010000045.1 coordinate 6,753, forward strand.
GACGTCAAGGACCTTCGACTCGAATTCCGTGAGCGGGCTCCGGGGAAAGGCGGACAAGAACAGGGGCACGTCCCTCGCGCGGACATACCGCACACGGCCGTTCAGGAAGCGACCCTCGAGGATGTCGCCGGCCTCCCGCCGCCGCAGCCATTCCTTGTAGTCGAATCGACTCGTGTGATTGTAGATGTCGAGGACCATGCCGGCCTCGAGGAACCAATCGAAATAGTCGTCGAGGGTGTCGCTGTTCGCAAACTGCTTCTCGAGCAGGAAGGCCTTCACCTGGTTCTCGTCGAAGACCTCGCGTGTCTCATCCTTCCGCTGGAGGCGCTGGAGGTCGCGCGTCATCATGAATTGGAACTCTTTGTCGACGAGGAAGTGGCCCGAGGAGGCGACCCCCTCGGACTCGAGGTCCCGCAAGACCTCCTCGACGAGCTCGGGTTCCAGGCCCAGCGCGACCGCGAGCTCCTGCGCGCTGTGCGGGCCGTCGATCTCGAGCCGCTTCGTGAGGATCTTGTCCAAGGACTCCTCGAAGTTCGCCCGCTGCGGTTCGCGCGCGAAATAGATCGTCTCGTCGACGCCACGCCGGCCGACCAGGTATGCCCGCTCGAGTTTGCGCAGCGCCTCGTTCAGGCCGTCTTTCCCCAGTTTCGTCAGGCGAGCGAGGTCCTTGTGGGGCCGCGGCTTCTCCTTGATCAGTTTGAGCACTTTCTCTTCCGGCGGCTTGAGCCGGGACCGCTGCGCGTAGACCGCGACGTAGGTGGGCAGCTGGTCCTTCGGCGTCCAGTGGATGCCCTGCGGGGTCCATACGCTCTCGACGAGGCCCTCGTCCATGAGCTGCCCGGCCCACTTGCGCAGGTCGGCGAAAGACGTCGACGCGACCTCGAAGACCGTCCGGCCCTTCTGCTGGAGGAGATTCGCATCCCCGACGCGGTCCAGATAGGACAGGATGTCTTCCTTCCGAGCGACCTTCGGCACCTTTCGCCGGAAGTACTCCGCGATCTCGCCCGGTTGGAACTGGATCGAGCTGATCTGGTCCGTCGGCATGACGCGTTCGAGGACCTTGCGGTGGAGTTCTCGCAACAGCGCGGACCGGTCCTCCATGAGGACGAGGTCCGAGACGCCCTGGAGCACGACGTTGTGGGCGAACGGGGACGGCAGGCTGGTGAAGTCGCTCTCGACGACCGCGATCTCACCCGCCTCGATGCGCCGCAGGATCTCGCGAGCGTGGTCCAAGTCCATGACCATGTGCAGGATCTCGTTGTACGTCTCCTTGACCACCGGGAAGTCTTCGATCTCATGGAGCCAGTCGAGCACCCGCTGGGACCGCAGCTGCTGCCGCCCGATCGAGACTTCGCGGCCCTTGTAGTTCCGGAGGATCATGAACGACCGCGTCGCACAGTGCCGGAAGCGCTGCTTGAACAGCTCCGTGTTCCGAATCGCCCGCCGAAGCAGATCCTCGAGGTTCTTGCTCGTGACGAGCTTCGTGAGGCCTGTGAGCTCGATGCGTCGAGGTACTGTGATCATGAAATTGTCGTCCGTCACGCTCACGCGGACGTTCGTGTGGTGGGCCTCCGTGATGGCGAACGCGAAGGCGCGGCTCAGCGCGTCGTTCACGCGCCGGCCGAACGGAAAGTGGAAGATGACGTTTCGGTTCCCTTTGACGTCCAGGTAACCCTCGAGGAGGACCTGGCGGTCCGTCGGGAGAGACGGGATGAGCGCCTCTTGTTCCTGGACATAGGAGGTGAGGGACTGCGCAGAGCCCTCGTCCACGCGATACTCCTCCCGGAGCCACTCCTTGGCGGCCTTCTCCCCGTCCTTGGCGATCTTTGCGGCGAGATCGCGACGGAACTCGCCGACCGCAATCGATAGGTCGAACGAACGAGGCAACATTTCGCCGGTCCACGAGGGCACCGTCGGCCGGCGGCCGGACGCGTCCTTCACGTACACCGAGGTGCCGCGAGCGCGGACGAACTGGTACGTGCGCCCGCCTAGGACGAAGATGTCGCTCGGGCTTAGGTACTCGACGAACTTCTCGCTCAGCTCGCCGAGCGGCGAGCCTCGTTCTGAGAAGACGTGGTACGTCCCTTCCTCCGGGATCGTCCCGACGTTCGTGTAGTAAATCATCCGGGTGCCTTTCTTCTTCCCGATCCGACCTTCTTCCTCGTCGAACCAGATCTTCGCGAAAACCTTGATGTCCGGATTCCGGGAGGAGAGGTAGTCGAGGACGGCGAGGAAGTCCTTCTTCGTCAGGTCATGGAAGCTGTGCGAGCGCCGTACGAGCTCGAACGCCTCATCGACGTCCCAGCGTTTCTCGAGGGACATCGCGACCAGCGCCTGCGCGAGCACGTCCAAGGGATTGCGCGGGATGTCGACCCGATCGATTCGGGCGTCGTACGCGGCCTTCGCCAGGGTCGCGCACTCCATGAGATCCCAGGGCTCGAACGCAATCATCCGGCCAACCGCGGTGTCGCCGTAGGCGTGGCCCGCGCGCCCGATCCGCTGCAAGCCTTTCGCGACGGACTTCGGTGAGCCGATCTGCACGACGAGGTCGATGTAGCCGATGTCGATTCCGAGTTCGAGGGAGGTGGACGAAACGGCCGCCTTCAGTTGACCGTCCTTGAGCTTTTGCTCGACCTCGAGACGGGTGACCTTCGACAAGGAGCCGTGATGGGCCTCGAGGTCCTCGACGCCGCGCTCCTTCAGGCGGAAGGAAACGTGTTCCGTACCGCTCCGGGTGTTCGTGAAGATGAGGGTCGTGCGGTGCTCGTCGATCAACTTGCTGAGGAGGTCGTACATCCGAGCATTCGCCACCTCCATCGGCACGGCGGTCACGTCGCGGACGGGGCAGAGGACCGCGAGGTCGAGGTCCTTCCGCGTGTCGACCTCGACGATGTACATGTCGCGGACCTTTCCGTCCTCGTAGCCCGCGAGGTACTTCGCCTCCTCCTCGATCGGCGCGATCGTGGCGCTCAGGCCGATCCGGACGAAATCTCGCCCGGTCTGCTCGCGGAGACGCTCCAGGCAGATCGACAACAGAGAACCGCGCTTCGAGGAGCAGACCTCGTGGATCTCGTCGAGGATGACCCATTCGACGTTCGCGAAGTGTTCCCGGAACTTCGGCGTGCTCAGGATGATCGCGATGCTCTCCGGCGTCGTGATGAAGATGTGTGGCGGGTGGCGGACCTGCCTCTGACGTTCCTGCGGCGAGGTGTCTCCAGACCGAACGCCGACCCGGATGAGGGGTTCGGGCTTACCCTCTTTCTGCGCCAGTTGCGTCAGTTCGCGGAGCGGTTCTTCGAGATTGCGGTTGATGTCGTTCGCGAGCGCCTTGAGGGGCGAGACGTAGAGGCAATAGATGCGGTCCTCGAGCTCGCCACGAAGTTGCTTGGCGTATAGCTCGTTGATGATGGACAGGAAAGCCGTGAGCGTCTTCCCGCTCCCGGTGGGGGAGGAGACCAGGACGTTCTTTCGAGCATGGATGATCGGGACGGCGTACGCCTGAGGTTCAGTAAGGCCCTTGAACTTGGACTGGAACCACTCCCCGATGAGGGGTTCCATGAGGCCGAGGACCTCTTCCTTCGTAGCCGCCGTATGGACTTTGTGTAGCAAGGGTACTTCCTCGAATCGGAACGGAAATCACGGAGGATAGGAAGGGGTCCTAAAAGAGTTTGCGGGACAGGTCGGTGAATCGAGCAATGAACTCGGTGATTACGGTCGTTCAACGATCATCGAGACCGCGTTGCCGCCACCGAGGCACAGGGTCGCGAGTCCGCGCTTCGCGCCGCGATCCTTCATCGCGTGAATGAGGGTTGTCAGCACACGCGCACCGCTGCAGCCAATCGGGTGTCCGAGCGCCACGGCACCCCCGTTTACGTTGAGCTTCTCGTGCGGAATCCCCAGCTCCCTCATGACCGCGAGGCTCGCCGCGGCGTACGCCTCGTTGTGCTCGAAGAGGTCGATGTCGTCGACCGACATTCCCGTCTTCTTCAGGAGCTTCCGGACCCCCGGGATCGGAGCCTCCATCACCCATTCCGGCTTGACGCCGGCCGTGTTGTATGCCACCACCCGGGCGAGCGGCGTGACGCCGTGTCGGTCCGCGGCCTCTCGGGACATCACGACCATCGCAGCGCCGCCGTCGCTCAACTGAGACGCGTTCCCAGCGGTCACCTGTCCGCCCTCTCGGAAGACGGGCGGGAGTTTCGCGAGCTTGTCGAGCGACGTGTCCATGCGGATTCCCTCGTCGATCTCGACGCGGCCCGCCCCGGGAACGTCCACGGGGACGATCTGCTCTTTGAACCGGCCTTCCTGGGTCGCGGACGCGGCGCGTCGATGGCTCTCCAGCGCAAAGCGATCCATGTCCTCCCGCGAGATTTTGAACCGTTCCGCGACGATCTCGCCGGTGACGCCCATGTGGAACTGGTTGTACGCGTCCCACAGGCCATCCTGGATCATCGCATCGATGAACGGGACGTTGTTAATCCCGATTCCCCATCGGGCCTCTTTGACCAGGTACGGAGCGCGACTCATCGACTCCATGCCTCCCGCAAGGACGACATCCGCCGAACCCGCTCGAATCATGTCGGAGGCGAACATCACCGCCTGCAGGCCGGAACCGCAGACCTTGTTGACCGTCACCGCGCCGACACGGTCAGGGAGGCCCGCGGAGAGCGCGGCCTGGCGCGCCGGGTTCTGCCCTAGGCCGGCGGAGATCACGTTGCCCATGATGACCTCCTCGATGTCGGCGGGGACGAGTCCCGCGCGGTTCACCGCCTCCGCGATCACCGTGCTCCCGAGCTTGACGGCCTCGACGTTCCGGAAAGCGCGCCCGTACTTGCCCACGGGAGTGCGACAGGCGCCCGCCAGAATGACATCCGTCACCGCAGGAACCTCCGCAACCGATCTCAAGAGGATGCCTCGGATTTAAGCTCTTGTCCGATGGCTGCGGAACCACTCCAAGGTCCGCCGCACGCCTTCCTCGTATTGCGTCGCCGGATGCGGGCTTCCCGTGAGCGATCGATAGAGCGACCCATCTAGCAGAATCGGATCGTCGAAGAGGTAGGCCATCTCGTATGCGGCGCGTGCCATGCGGTCGAAGAGACCGACCAGACGGTACATCCCGCGGCCGAAGACTCGGACGGAAGGCTCGCCCGACCCCGCGGCCGCGTAGGCGAGCCGGATGAAGTCCCTCGACACGATCGGACGCGGCCCCGGGACGTGGACCGCACGGCCGTGCGCCGCCGGCGTCCGGATGAGTTTCAGCATGGCTTCGACGGCGTCGTCGTTGAGGATGAACTCGTGGAGCGCATCGGCATTAAGCGGCCAGCGGCACGGCCTCCCGCTGAGGGCGCCCTGGAAGACCGGGAGGAAGTCTGCGTGCATCCCACCCGGGCCGTAGACATCCGGGTATCGCGGAAGGACGAGGTCCACACGTCCGTCCTGATGGGCCCGGAGCAGCCTCTGTTCGACCTCGAGGCGAATCCGTCCTTTCACCGTGTGCGGTTCCTGCGGATGGTCCTCCGTGACGGACCGGGATCGTGGACGGCCGTACACGTACACGTTGCCGGGAAAGACGAGGGTAGCGCCCGAAGCTTCCGCGGCCGCGAGCGCGTTCTCCACAAAGAGCGGGACGAACCGCGGCCACTCGGGGTACGGGACCGTCGCTGCATGGACGACGACATCCACGCCGCGGACCGCCTCGATGACGGATTCGCGTGAGCGAAGGTCCGCGAGGACGACCTCGATCCCCGCCGGGAATCCTTGGGTTCCTCGGCCCGGCCGGACGACGGCGCGGACTTGGTGGCCCGCGAGACGGGCTCGGCGCACGACGGCGCCTCCGATCAATCCCCTCGCACCAAGGATCGCAAACCGCACGGACATCGGACGAGTTCGGGCGCAGAAAAAGATGACGCCTCCGACGATGCCCGCCGCCTACGTGCACGATGCATGCACCAGCCCGCCTTATGCCCGCGAGGCGACGGTGAGCCGTCGACCCGCCTCGGTGAGGCGGGCGAGGTGCGAACGATGGGCAACGGAATCAAACTGGGGCCGCGCGCGACGATCCTCCTGGTCGTCCTGTTGGCGGCAAGTGCGGTGGGCATCTTGACGCCCACCCTGAGCAACACGGTGTCGAAGGACGTGCAGGTGACGGGTTTTGCCGTCACACTGACCGTCGATGGCGTACCGGAAACTGTCGCCCCGGGCGACATGTTCCGAGTGGCGGCGACCCTGGCGAACAACGCGAACCGACCGATCCCCGCCGTCTTGCGGATGGAGGTCCGGAACCCGAACAACACGGTCCCCAACGAACTGACCGTCTACGCGGGCTGCGGCGCCGAGGAAGTCGTCTCCGGAACGCGGCTGATTTACTACATCGGCTGGCATGGACCGCTCCTCGCGCCGAAGGGCACGAGTTTCGCGGCGGGAACGAACCTGGCCACCCTGGACGGCGCGATCGGATCGGCGGAATACTGGCCCGCGGTCCTCCACGAGATCCAAGAACGAGACCCCGCGGGGTACGCGTCCCTCGTGGTCCCGGGCCTGAACGCCTCGGCCGGCGTGCGGAACTCCGGATCGGCGCTGCTGAAGGCCCTGAACTATTACGCGATGGTGGCCTCGGGGAACTTCGACAGCCCCAACCTGGCGGACTGGACCCTGAGCACGGTCTTCTCGGACCGTTTCGTCGCGTTTGGCGGCGCGGCCCAAGATGGCTTCCTGGTGGAGGTCCACCCGCAATCGCGCGGGAGCTTCATCTTCAAGCTCTGGGCCGAGCGACCGGATGGCCTCGGAATCCCCGACCACCCCACCTACACCTGCGGGCCGCTCTGAGCGGCCCGACTTTTATTTTTCTCTCCGATGGAAATAGGCCGAAGATTCATAGGTTGGCGGACCATCCGCTCGCCGCGATGAACTTCCCTCCCTTCGAACATCTCCTGTATTACGAGAAGGTCCACGGTGCTCGGCTGAACATCTCGTACTCGAACATCCGCGAGTTCCGCCTCAATGGCTTCGGACGAAGCCTGCCCGAAGACCTCGATTTGAACTGGACCTTCCGGAATGGCACGCCGGAGCTGCGGCGGCTGATCGCGAAGCGACACCGCACGAGTTCCAAGTGGGTCCTCGTGACGACCGGGGCCACCGAGGCGAACTTTCTGGTCAACGCCAGTCTAGTCCAACCCGGGGACCGGGTCCTCGTGGACGTCCCGATCTACTCCCCGCTCCGCGACGTCCCGCGGGGCGTCGGCGCGAAGGTTGTCGGAATTCCCCGAGACTGTCAGGAGGGATGGCGACTCGACTTGGACCGCTGGCGGAAATTGGCGGGACGGAAGGCGCGGCTCCTCGTGTTCGCGAATCTGAACAATCCGACATCGACGGCCCTCTCCCGTTCGGACATTCGGGAGCTGGCCGACATCGCGGAAGAGTGCGACGGCCACGTGCTGGTCGACGAGACGTTCCGCGAGCTCGCGTTCGATGACACGCCCCCGAGCGTCGCAGAGTTCGGTCCTCGAATGATTGCCCTCTCCACTGTCACGAAAGTGTGCGGCCTAGGAACGCTCCGCGTCGGATGGATCGTCGGGGCGCCCGACCTACTCGAGCGATTCGCTGGCATGAAAGACTACACCACGGGAGGTGGATCGGTCCTGTCGCAGACGATCGCGACTTGGGCCCTGGGCCGGTGGGATTTCTTCCTTCGGCGGGCGAAGCGGATCCTCGACGTAAACCGCGAGCTTGCGGCGGAAGCGCTGCGGGAGATGCCGGCGCTCCAAGGAGACGTCCCCTCGCGCGGGACCGTGTTGTTCCCCCACAGCACCTTGGATGTTGCGCGACTGGCGAGTCGATTACTGAAGCGGTACGGGACCGTCATCGCGGAAGGTCGTTTCTTCGGGGTGCCAGACCATTTCCGATTGGGACTTGGAGGCGAGACCCAGGATCTCAAAAGAGGTCTCGCAAACCTTCGTCGGCTCTTGAGATCCGCATCTTAGGAAACGGGGACACACGGTGCCGCGGTGGCCTGACTCCGCTCAAACTCAATAGGCGCATGCTCCAGCCAGGCTTTGACCCCGACCGCTGGATTGGTTCACGTGGTTGGCAGAGTCTCGAAATCGACTTGCGGAATCTTCTTGTCGAAGAAAATGCTCTTGTGGGAGACACTCATCGAAAGCGCGACCGCGAGGTCCGAGTGAATGATTCCGAGGTGCCTCGCGGCGGCGGCGACCCGGGTCTGGCAACGGGTGTCCACGTTGTTCATGCTCGCGAGTTTCGCGGCGGATCCCACCGCAATCCCGAGGTCGATGCACCGTATCTGGCAAATCGGTCCAAGGAATTCCCAATCCTGAGACTCCTCTGCGTGGTGCGCAGGAGCCGCGCGCAGGAATTCGTTGCATGTGCCGTATCCGCACGCGCCACAGTCATACATTGGGGGATACCACTTCTCGAGTCCAATGAACAGGATGAGGTCCACCTTCTCGGTCGTGTCCGCATCGCGGAAAAAGATCGGGTTCTTGAGTTTGGTCCCTCGCGCTCGGAGCCATTCCGCGAGGCGATGAAGCGTTTCCTTGTCCTTGACGATCGTTGTCTCGATGAAAGGCTTGGATCCTTTAAGGAAGAGCTGCCCTCCGCTCTTCGGAGCGGTCATTGCACTGACGGCGCACATCTTCGCAACGTTTTCTACGACTTCCGTAAACATCTCGTGCTGATCCATCACTCACAACTCCACATGTCAGTCGTCTTGAAATACAGCCGCTCGGTGGGTGGCAGGTAGCAAGGCGTAGACCTTGTTCTCACGATGGTCGAAGGCGAGCGTGTGGGCTCCTTTCTCCGTCGGGACGGTTTCGAGGACCTTCATTCGCCCCACGTCAAAGACGTCAACCACTCCAGGAGATCCGACGGCGACATAGACACGCCGCAGCGCCCTATTGAAGAAGATAACATCGGGCGGGCCACTGAGGTTACCGATCAAACGGACCTCCCCGGTATCCAAGTGGACCGCCACCAACTTCCCCTCGTCACAGGCACAGAAGAGTTGTCTCGCGCGGGAGTCCAGATCAAGGCCATGGGGTCCCTTGGAAGGAATCGCGAAGGTCTCCCGAATTTCCGAGGGATGGTTGGCATCGATCCCCACGATGAGCGGTGGATCCGCGATATTCACGTAGAACGCGGCCTCGACCTCGTCGTAAACGGCCCAGCGAGGGCGCCCCGGGAGGACCATGGTGCCGGTCACGGCCTTCTGGTCCATGTCGACTAGTGATACGGTCGAAGAGTTCGGGACATCGGGATCGCCGACATTAGCCACGAGCAGCAGCCCAAGGGAGGGGTCGAAAGCGAGTCCGTTAGGACGAATGCCAACGGAGAGCCTCGCCATTTGTTGTTCCCCGCCAGCCGCGAAGATGCCAATCGTGTTCTCGCCGCGATTCGCCGTGAAGAGGAGATCGCGTTCGTCCGAGACGAGTACGCCCGCGACGCCCTTCAGTCCGTGCATGGAGTGACGGAAACGGTCGGAGGCGGAGTCCACGACGTCGACATCATCGTTAGACGTATGGGCGATGTAGAGCCGAGAAGATCCATGATGAACCGCAGCGTGATCGAAACCGCCCTCCTTTGCATGCGCGGGAAGATCGATGGAGCCGAGCAACCGGAGGCTCATCAGGTCGCATGCTCCAACTTGGCTTTCCCTTCGACCTTGAGTCTGCAGTAGGTGTAGAGCGCGTCATATGCGGGGAACTGGAGTCGCATGTTCTCGAAATCGTCTTTTGCGTTCGTCCGGAACCCGAGGGCCATCGCCTCGAGCCCCGCACCTTCGGCACGCCGCACTCGCGGGGCCGCATCCGCGGTGCGCACGATTTCGGCCATGTCGAGCAACGCTGGGTCCGTGAGCTTGTACGTCTTGATAATCGCATCGAAGCTGCACCGCTCGTCGCCACCCTCCTTGTAGTGGAACAGCTCGGCGCCAGGGCTGTCGTAGGGGATCGCGCCCTGTTCCTTCGCGACGTCCAAGACCTTTTCTCGCGGCACGAACAGGAACTCCGCTTTCGGATCGACGAATTTCTTGACGAGCCACGGGCACGCAATCCGGTCCACCTTCGCTTTCTCTCGGGTTACCCATTTCATTGAAGTCCTCCTTGAGTAGAGTCTCTACGCAGGTAGTATATCTATGTATATTAAGCATTCCGACGGTCGGTCGATATCGACCACTGAGTAGGATATCTACCCATATAAACCAGGACGCGATTGGCCCGAAACGGGGTGAGTTGATGGCCGCGACCGCACCGCGAGGCATGAAGATTGGAGCCGTGTCGCTTTGGCTGCTCCTGCTCTTGTCGGAGAAGCCGATGTACGGGTACGAGGTGATCCGGGAACTGGAGAAGCGGTTCTCCGGATACTGGCGTCCCAAGACCGGGACGATTTACCCGGCATTCGAGAAGCTCGAGGAAGGCGGTCTCGTGACGAGCCGTATCGAGTTCCGCGATGAGGGACTCGATCGGAAGCACTATGCGCTCACGGAGAAAGGACGGACCGAGCTCGCTCAGACCATGAGCCATTGGATCAAGATGATGGAGGTCTTGGAAAATTACCGCGAGGTTCACGAGTCGATCTTCCGGTACAAGGACAGGCTCAGCAAGGAGGACCTCTCAAGGGCCCTGGTGGCCCTGGGGGAAGGTTTGGGTCGGCGTTCGGTCGATCTCTCCAAGGTCCTGCCAGGACACCAGAAGAAGACTCTGGTCCAGCCGACCGATCCGGTCACCATCAAGCTCCTCTACGCCAAGGAAGAGGACGAACTCGAAATCCACATGGAACTGAAGTGGACCCCGACCCGCCCTGCACGACCAGGCACCAAACCCGCACCGCGTCCGAAGCGCCCGAGACCGAACCGATGAGCGGGGTGGATCTACGCGTTTCGGGGGCTGGATCGATCGGGACGGGAAACTCATCTTCCTCGAGAAGACCGTCCGAACGGTTCCCTACGGTTTCCTCGGAGTGATCTTCGGCGTCTACCTCGCCCAACTGGGCTTCACTCCCCTCGCGATCGGAATTGTCCTGACCGCGACCGTGCTCAGCAGCGCCCTCTACACGCTCGTCATCAGCTTCCTCGCGGATCGAATTGGCCGGAGGAAAACGCTCGTCTTCTTCGCTCTCACCGATTTCGTCGCGGGAACCTTGCTCTTGGTCTCAAGGGATTGGTGGGCCCCGGTCCTGGCGGGCATCGTCGGGAACATGACCGTCGGAGCCGGAGAAGTCGGGCCGTTTCTGTCGCTCGAACAAGCAATCCTCCCGAAGACATGTCGCCCCGATCGCAGGACCCTGGCATTCAGTGTGTACAACCTGGTCGGATACGGAGCGTCTTCGGCCGGAGCGCTCCTTGTGGGCCTTCCCAATTACATCGGATATTCGCCGCTCTTCCTGGGCTACATGATCTCCGGACTCCTCGGCGCCGCGCTCTACTCCGTCCTGTCGGGAAACGTCGAACCGGACCCCGGTGCCGCGAAACGCTCGGCGTTGTCCCCGCGCGGTCGGCCCATAGTGGCGAAGCTGTCGGCCCTTTTCGCAATCGACTCATTCGGCGGCGGTTTCATCGGTCAGAGCATCCTCTCCTACTACTTCTATCTCCGATTTGGCCTGGATCTGTCCACCCTCGGCGTCATCTTCTTTGCAACACAGCTCGTGACCGCGTTGTCATTTCTCCTCGCCGAGCGAATCGCGCGGAGGATCGGCTTGTTGCGGACGATGGTCTTCACGCACGTGCCTTCGAACGTACTGCTCATCGCCGTGGCGTTCGCTCCGACGGCCTTGAGCGCGGTCGTCCTTCTCCTATGTCGTCAGTCGTTGTCTCAGATGGACGTGCCGACGAGGCAGTCGTACGTCATGTCGATCGTGGACGAGCAAGACCGGACCGCGGCGGCAGGCCTCACGAGCTCCACCCGCACGGTCTCGTCGTCGATCAGTCCGTCGCTGGCGGGTTACGCCCTCGCGAACCTTTGGCTCGGGACGCCGTTGGTGGCTGCGGGATCCTTCAAGTTGGCGTATGACCTGTTGATTTACAGGAACTTCCGGAAGGTACGTCCTCCGGAGGAACTCGAGGTCGACGCGAAGTGAGTGACGCGCCGGCCGTCACCTCGAGAAGAGCGGGCACGGAGGGATTCGAACCCCCGTCTTAGGCTCCGAAGGCCCATAGCCTAGTCCAAACTAGCCGACGTGCCCGGCGGTCGAACCATACGCCGCGATAAAAGGCTTCTCAAATGGATGGTCCGCTCAGTCACCGATGTGCTTTCGGTACGCCGTCGGATCCATCAGGGCGTTGGCTTGCGCAGGCTCTGCGACGTCGAGGACGACCATCCATCCTTCCCCGTAGGAATCTTTGTTCACCAGCTCAGGCTTGTCCACCAGAGCCTTGTTCACATCGACGACGGTTCCGCTGACCGGCGCGAAAATCTCGCTCACGGCCTTCACGGACTCGACGGTCCCGATCGGCTCTCCTTGCTTGACGGTCTTCCCGATCGGCGGTAGCTCGACGTACACGACGTCCGTCAGCTGATCCTGGGCAAAGTCCGTAATCCCAATCCGGGCCCGCTTGCCTTCGAGCTTCGCCCACTCATGGTCCTTCGTGTAGCGCAGCCCCTCCGGGACGTTCGACAAATCGACTCCAACCGGGCCGCCTCGATGCGGCCGTGCAGATATGAGAGTTTCGCGCGCTACCGGCCTTTCCAGTTCGCGCCCCAGGCCTGGTGGACGAAGATCTCTTCGCTGTGAATCTTGTGGATGTGGTGCGCCACCACCAGGAGGGCGAAGAGTGCGAGCCCGCCAATCGTCAGCAGAAGGTAGACAGGATTCCCCAGGATCGTGGAGAAGAAGCCGTTCACGGTACCGAGCGGATCAGCCATTCGATCGTGCCTGAGCGAACCAGTTTCCGGCGCCGGGGAAAAACCTTTCTCCGTGAAGCCCCGATCCGATAATTAATCGCTCCAGCTCGCCCTT
>DATMDM010000046.1:0-5243 GCA_035557795.1 Thermoplasmata archaeon
CCGGTCCGCGTGAGGACGCCGGAATAGGCGGTCGTCGCATCGACCTCGAACACGTAGAACGGAAGATAGATGCATTCGAGCGAGGTGACGCGCGAGGCCTTCCGGAGGTCGTCCGGCTTCATCACGCCGCCCTCCATCCAACCTTCGATCGCCCGCAGGGCACCATCGCGGTCCATCCGGGCCGCGAGCATCGAGTGCGTCAAGACGAACGGCTTGTCCCCGCGGATCCGGGAGGCGGTGCCGCAGTACGGGCACGTCACGATGACCTCGCCCGTGCTCAGGTTCAGCGGTCCGCCGCACTTCGGGCAATTGATCGACGTTACGAGCTCCGGCATGCCGACGCAACACTCATGGGGAGGTCGAATATAGAGGCTTCGTGGGAAGTCTCAACGCGCTTCGGCGCGGCAGCCTGTTGACCGTCTTCTTTCTGTTCGCCCTTCTGTCCCTGCTGCTGCTCGCCATCCTTGCGATCGCGGACTACGCACTCCAGACCAACGCGTTCCCCGGGGCGCTCGTCATCGTCGTCGGCTTGGCGGTCCTGTTCATTTTCTTCCAATGGTTGATCTCTCCCTTCATCGTCCGATGGGCGATTCGCGGCCGCCGTCCGATCACAGCGGAGACAAATCCGTGGGTGTATCAGACCGTCGAGGAAACCGCCCGCCAGGCGGGCGTCCCGACGCCGAAGATCTGGGAGAGCGGCGACGATTCGCCGAACGCATTCGTGTTTGGCCGCACCATCTCCTCGGCGGAACTCGTCATCACGCAAGGCCTATTGGAGAGCCTGAACCAGGACGAGATCCGCGCGGTGATCGCGCACGAGATCGGGCACTTGCGGCACCGCGACGTGATCATCATGACGCTGATGTCCGCGGTCCCCCTGATCGCGTACGTCATCGCGCGCCTGGGATTCGAGGCGCTTCGCGGGAATGTGCGTATGCGAGGGAAGGGGGCGGGTCAGACGTTCATCATCATCATCGCGTCCGCGATCGTTTCGTACGCCGTCTACCTCGTGGCCCAACTGCTCGTCCTGTACCTCTCGAGGACCCGCGAGTACTACGCGGACGCATACAGCGGCGCAGCGACCCGAGACCCGCATCTGCTCGCGTCCGCCCTGACGAAGATCTCGTACGGATTGTCGCTCGCTCGGCCCGACGCGGAACCGTCGGGCCTCCGGGCGTTCATGATCGGGGACCCGGTCAAGGCCGAGGAAGACTATCAAGAACTCACGGAACGGATGAACAAATACGACCTGGACCACGACGGTCAAATCGATGCATACGAATTGCAGAAGGCCGTCGAACAGGAACGAAAGAGCCACTGGCGCCGCGCGAACGAGCTCTTCAGCACCCACCCGCCGACGTACAAGCGGATCCTCGTCCTCGAGGAGATGGAAGAAGAAATCAAGAAGGGCGGGCTCCCACAGAACATCTACAAGTTCGTGTGAGACTCTGCGATCCGCGGGGACTGCGGCCCGCGCCTTTGTCGATGGGCTACGGGATGTACTTGCGCTGGGCGCGGCGCACCGCGTCTTTCTCCGCGTCCCTCGCCATGACGAAGATCGCCCCGAGGACGATCATCACCAGGATCGAGAGGAGGATCAGGTACAGCAGCTTCGCGAAGTCGGTCGAGTTGCCCGTGAAGATCGAGCCGTAGAAGCTGCCCGCGCCGACGACGAAGAAGCCTCCCGCCAAGGGCCGCGCGATCATCCGGTCGTGAGTGGCCGCGAACATCATGTAGAACCCGAGGGCGAAAATCATCGACGTGAGTCCGGTCCACCAGAGACGCTCGTCGATCCGCAGGGCGGGAGCGACGAACAGGATGTAGGCGAAGATCGCCACGAGGACGATCGTCGCGATCGCGCCCATCGCCAGGAGGACCGTCGTCGAAAGCTTGGGCACTGTGGGCCCGCTCGGAGCGGGGGCCGGGGGTTGCTCCATGGGATCAGCTCTGGACAACCGGCTTGCCGCACTCCGGGCAGAACTTCATGCCGCCGGGGACGTCGTGGCCGTCCGGGCATTTGAGGACCTGGGCGGCGCCGCACTCCGGACAGAATTTCTGTCCAGGCCCGACCATCTTGCCGCACTTGATGCACGGCTTGCTGCCCGCGGCGATCGTCGTGTCGGCGCCGCAGTTCCCGCAGAACTTGGTCGTCGTTGGATTCATCGTGCCGCACTTCGGGCACGCCCTCATCTGCTGCTGCGGTTGCTGGGCGATCATCCCGGGCATCTGGGACCCCATGGCGTAGCCCATGCCGATCCCGGCTCCGAGGCCGACCCCCGTGCCGGCGGTGCCGGACGGATTCGCAGCCGCGGCCTTCATCGAGTCGGCGAGGGCGAACTGCTGGTACGCGGCCGCGTTCGTGCGGCCGAGCACCTTCGCCGAGGCCATCTTGTCGAGGGCCTCCTTGATCGTGTCCGGCAGCGGGATGTTCAATCCGCTGATCTGGAGGATCTCCATGCCGAGGGTCGCGAAGTGAGGCTTCGAGTTCGCCAGGGTGCCCTGTTCGATGTCGTTGAGGCTCGCGGCGAAATCGACGACCTTGAGGCCGTTCGCCTTCATCTTCCCGAGCGTGACGTTCAGCTGCTTCACGAGCTCGTCCTTGATGCGGTCCTCGACTTCGGCCGAGGTCGCCGTACCGAACGTCCCGACGAACTGGTTGATGAACGTCTCCGGATCCTTCAGGCGGTACCGGAAGTCCCCGAACGCCCGGAGCTGCACCATGTCGAAGTCCGGGTCCTGGAAGAGGAACGCGTCTTGTGTGCCGAACTTCCCGTCGAAGATCCGCTTCTGGAGGTAATACACCTCGGCCTGCTGGACGACGCCGGACAGGGCCTGGATGAGCTTCCCGAGGACCGCGACGTTCTGGGATGTGAGGGCGTACCGGTCCGGGCGGTCCAGGTATGCGAGGACCTTCCCGTCGCGGTAGAAGACCGCAATCTCGTCCTCTCGGACGACGATGTTGTCGTTCATCCGGATGTTCCGCGGGACCTTCCACATGATGTTCTGTCGCTTGAACTGGTCGTCCCACGCGATCGTCATCGCGCCAACGAGGCCTTCCTTCCGGCCCGCCGTCTGGTCCGTCCGCCGCGCGCCGCCGAAGAAGAACGAGATCGGGATCATCGTCTTCACCTCACCTGGATACCGGTCACGGCCATCATCCGGTTCTTCCATGCCGTCTCGAACGCCGCGACGGCCTCGCGGCACGCCTTCAGGGACGCGTCGAAGCTCTTCGGGTCGGCGGCGTCCTGGATCATCGGGACGACCGCGGCGGCCTTGTCGAGCGAGTCGAGCATCGCGTAGTCGTATTCGTACAGCTTGTCGAGTTCCGTCTCCTTGATCTGAATCGTCGCGCTGATGCCGGAGTACCCGCCTTCCGCGTGACGCACTTTGGCTTCGAGGCCCTCGACGGTGAAGATGATGTTGCCGATGCCCTGGAGTCCCTGGATCTTCCCGTCCATCGCCATCTGGTCTCGGATGGTCTCGAGGTCCCCGCGGACGCCCTTCAGCTGATTCGAGAGCTGGATGCGGAGCAGGTTGTCCGCCGCGCGGATGTCCTCTCGGCGTCGGTAGCCGGCGTAGCCGGGGATCACCAGCTGGATCTTCTTGAGCAGTCCTCGGTCTTGTTCAACGCGGTCGCGGATATCGGGCATGGTCGGTTTTCTCCGAGCGCTTCGCCTTATGTTTTACCTGGATATGTATTTAGGGGTGTCGATGGAAGTCCGGGGGCGTTCCGCGGTTCACCACAGGGAGAACGACGGTCGCTCGCCTTCAATCACGGAACCGGACGATCCGTCGATGACGATGAACATCTGCTTTCCCTTGTGCGCGTACTCCATGAACCACACGGGGGCATGGAGCAACTCGCCATCGTACGTCGTCGGGTAGACCTGGATCGATTCCAAGTTGTCGACGCGCGTCTTCGCCTGCTTCTCCGCGAACTTGTGGGAGAGCGCCGCGGCCTGGGACTTCGCCTCCGCCTCGGTGACATCGCCGCTCTGCACGTCGACGCCGCCGGTCTGGCGCTTGTCGAAGTTCATCTTACTCTGCAATTGGAACTGGAACCCATCGTCCGGCTGATACTTCGTGTATCCGCGCACCGCGACGATCGGGATGTTGTATTGCATCTGGATCCGGTCTCGTACGCGGACGACTTGCGGTTGCGTGTTGACCGGCTGATTCCGGTTCTGAGTGCCTGCGGCGGCGGCCGCCATCGTCAACGCGAACAACGCGGCACCCGCGGCCTTCTTCGCGCCCGTGTCGCCGTGCATCATCATGCCGGTCCCCGCGCCCGCACCGACGTTCTTCGTCCCTTGGAAGTCCGCGACGACGGACGTCGGGACGATCCAATACGGCACGTAGCGCAACGTGACTTGGCCGAGGTCCGAGCGCTCGGCGACCTTCCGTCGCAAGACGCCCTTGTTCAGCCATTTCCCGCCCGCCTCGAGGGCGGCCTCGTTCGAGAGTTTGTTTTCCAACATGTAGTGCTTCTGGATCACTTCTGCCGCACCGCCGGCGCCCATCGTCGTCACGGCGCCGCAATACTCGCACACGACGAGGGCGAGTCCGGATCCAGGAGAGAGAGGCCCGCCACATGAGCTGCACTTCATCGACTGCGGCATCGACGGAGGACGGGCTTGCTGGACGGGGGCATTCGGATTGTAAGGCTGGCCCATCGGAGTCCCGCCCGGAACACCCGGGGCCTGACCGGGATACCCGGGAGCCGGGGGCACGCCGGGCGCGACTTGCGCCGGAGCGACCACGCCTTGCCGGCCGCCGCAGAGGTTACAGAAGACCGAGCCGTCCGCGATACGTCCACCGCACTGATTGCAGAACAGGGAGAGGCCTCCTATTCGGGAGACGAGGCATCGTCGCCTTACTTAAGAATTTCCATCTGAGTTTTCCGGTCGGTAACTCCGAGCAACCGACGCGAACCAGACCGCAAACCTATTCCGCCGGAAGTCGGTGTGCGCCATCGAGTTCGCGAGGCCGCATCTTTGGCCGGATTCGTGACCCGCAAGCTGACGGCATTCTTCAATCTCGGGCCGGGGGATGTCCGGAACCTTTCGTTCCTGTATTTCGCCACGTTCATCATGCGCGCCGCGGCGTTCGCCGGGGTCGCGGTGATGCAGGACGTGATGCACTCGCTCGACCCGCTGTGGCGGGGCCTCCTCTTCGCGGTATACCCGCTCGCGGAGATCGCGACGGTCGGCTACCTCGGCGCGCTGTGCGACCGCATCGGACGC
>DATMDM010000047.1:0-4774 GCA_035557795.1 Thermoplasmata archaeon
CGGATTTTCGGTCTGGGACAAGGACGCGAACTGGACGCTCACGAATCTCGACTTCGGCCCGCTGACCGCGCCCGTCGCGAACTTCTACGGCCTGTTCGTCTACTTCACCGCGTTCTCGATGATCCTGCCGTTCACCTTCTACTACGTGATCCTGTTCATGTGGTGGTACACGGTCCGGGCGCGGGCGACGCGTACCAAGATGCTCGGCGCCGAGCCGCAGATCCCGAAGGAGACGCCGAAGCCCAAGGTGGACGTGGCCACACCGACGAAGAGCGAGAAGGCCTCCAAGGCCACCGCCTTCACGTGCACGAATTGCGGCGCCGACGTCGACGAGAACGCCGAGAAGTGCCCGAAGTGCGGGGCCGTTTTCGAGCAGTGACCCGCGCAGGACGGACACTTTCACCCACCTCCACGCGCGCGCCTGAAGTACCCTTCCCTCCATAGAAACGGCATTGCGAAACGGGCAGCGAAACCTTAAATGGCCAGGCCCAAATACGCGGGGCCCAGGGATGGGAACGCCCACCGTTCTCTTCAACCGCCCCTTGTGATGGTATGCCATCGATCTCGATCGCGGAGGAACTCGCGAAGAAACAACGCGAGATCAGCATCTCCGAGTTCTTCGAGCGGAACAAGCAGATCCTCGGCTACGACTCCGCGACGAAAGCCCTCCTCACGGCGGTCAAAGAGGGTGTGGACAATTCCCTCGATGCGGGGGCCGATGCGGACATCCTCCCGGACATCCTCGTCGAGGTCAAGAAGATCGACAAAGAAGAATTCGTCGTGGTCGTGGAAGACAATGGACCGGGCATCGTCAAGAAGGAAGTGGCAAACGTCTTCGGACGCTTGCTGTACGGATCGCGATTTTTTAGCCGCGCTCAGCGGCGCGGACAGCAGGGTCTTGGCATTTCCGGTGCGGTGATGTACGGTCAGATTACGACCGGCAAGCCAACGAAGATTCGATCGAAGGTCGCAGAGCAAGACGTCGCCTACGAAATCGAACTCATCCTGGATACGAAGAAGAACCGGCCGAACGTGGTCGAAGAAGACTTCGTGGTCTGGGAGCGGGCCCATGGCACGCGGGTCGAAATCCCGCTGAAGGGCCGCTACACTGCGGGAAAGCAGTCGATCCCGGAATACCTGAAGGCCACCGCGATCGTGAATCCCCACGCGCGCATCACGTATCGGCCGCCTGAAGGCGAAGAAATCGTGTTCGAGAGGGCCACGGAGGATCTTCCTCCGAAGACCAAGGAAATTCCGCCGCATCCCCACGGAATCGAGCTCGGCACGCTCATGGCCATGATGAAGGAGACGAAATCCTACAAGCTGGCCGCGTTCCTCGAGGAGGAGTTCGTGCGGGTGTCTTCCCGCGTCGCGAAGGAAATCTGCGATGCCGCCGGCCTCGACCCGGACATGAAGCCGAAGTCCCTCGTCCTGGAGCAGGCGAAGGCGCTCCATGACGCCATGCAATCCGCGAAGTTGATGTCCCCTCCGACGGACTGCCTCAGCCCGATCGGGGAGCGGCTCATCAAGCGAGGCCTCAAGAACGTCCTCGGAAACCTTCGACCGGAGTTCTATGCCCCGCCTCTCACGCGGGATCCCGCGGTCTACTCGGGAAATCCATTCCAGGTCGAGGTCGGGATCGTCTATGGCGGAGACCTCCCGCCCGACCAACCCATCGAGCTCCTGCGGTTCGCGAACCGGGTGCCTCTTCTGTATCAGGCGGGCGGGTGTGCGCTCACACAGGCCGTCGCGAACGTCGACTGGAGGCGGTACGGCCTGGAGCAACGCGGCGGGCAAGGCCTCCCGTTCGGCCCTGCGATCGTCCTCGTCCATCTCTGCTCGACGAAGGTGCCGTACACCTCCGAGTCGAAAGAGGCCGTGGCCACCGCCGACGAGATCATGACGGAGCTGGACCTCGCGCTGAAAGAGGCCGGGCGCCGCCTCAAGACGCATCTCACGAAGAAGGCGCACCGCGCGAAGACGAAAGAGAAGTTCGAAATCGTCCAACTCATCCTGCCGCGAATCGCCGACAAATCTGCTAAGATCGTGAACAAGAAGGTCCCTGTCCTCGACGCGACGATCACGAAGATCATGGGAGTCGTCTGGGTCGACGAGGACATCGCGTACGACAAGAAGGCGAAGCGGCACACGGTCACCCTCAACGTCCACAACTTCACCACGGCGGGCAAGAAGCTGAACCTTCACCTGCTCCTGCCGCGCGGCATCGATCCGAAATCGATCGACCCGAAGCCCGCCGAAGTCCGCGACGACGGCAAAATCACGTGGGAGCTGAAGCGGATCGACAGCGTCGCTAAGGCCTCCATCTCCTTCGTCCTCGAAGGACTCGACGAGGCCGAGTACGACGAGTCCGACATCTACGTGAGCGGAATCAACCCAGGACTCGTGATAGGCGCGGAGCCGTTGCCGGGCGATTGGGAGCTGAACTACGCCGAGTTCGAAGGGGAAGAGGCGCCCGCCGCGGAGCCGGAGGAAGAGGGAGAGATCGACTACGACGAGACGGAAGAGGCGCTCGATGACGAGTAAGAAGAAAGGCGGTGCGCCTGCACCAAGCAAGGCTGTGGACGCGCTCTATGCAATCGCGGAAGAGATCTACGAGGAACTCGACGGCGGCCAAATCCCGAAGATGAAGATCCCTCTCCGCACGAAGGCGAACATTCGCTTCGACTCGAAGCACGCGGTCTGGAAGTACGGCAACCTGATGGGCGTGCGGAGCGCGAAGAAGCTCAAGGGCGCCCTCATGCTCCTGCGGACGATGTACGTCCTCGAGTTCATCCGGGACATGATCCGGGACAGCAAGTCCTCGACGCTGAGGGAGATGTACTACATCTCCGAAGGCTGGGACATCGCGAAGTTCCACGCCCAGGAGGAATCGAACCTCCTCGCAGAGGACCTCGAGGTCATCACGCAACTTCTCCGGGAGGATTTCAAGCTCCGCCCGGAGGAAAGCGGAGCGAGCGTCATCGGGAATATCACACTCGAAGAGATTACCCGAGGCGGCGATCGCAAGCGAATCAACTGCCGCGATGACGTCGGCGATGCCGGCTACACGATCCCATACAACGTCGAGAAGGAGAAGGTCAAATTCATTGAGGCGGACGCGAAGTTCATCCTCGCGATTGAGACCGGCGGCATGTTCGACCGCCTCGTGGAAAATGGCTTTGACGATGACGCGAAATGCGTCCTGGTACATCTGAAAGGGCAACCTTCCAGGAGCACGCGGAGGCTCCTGAAGCGCTTGAACGAGGAGATGAAACTCCCAGTGGCGACCTTCACTGACTCTGACCCGTGGTCGTTCCGGATTCACGCCGCCGTCGCGTACGGGGCCATCAAAACGGCTCACATCTCGGAGTACTTGGCGACTCCCACGGCGGAGTTCGTCGGAATCACTCCAAGCGACATCTTGAATTACGAATTGCCTACCGACGCCCTTACGCCACGAGACATCGGAGCCTTGAACGCAGAGATGACGGACCCACGCTTCAACGACGAGTTCTGGAGGAACGAGATCCAGACGATGCTTCAGATTAACAAGAAAGCGGAGCAGCAGGCGCTCGCGAAGTACGGACTCGACTACGTGACGGACACGTACTTGCCGGAGAAGCTCGGGCCCCTCGGCTTCATGTGATCGACGATTTCATGGCGATTTGTCGAAGACGGAACCGAGGACCGTCTTCCCGGCGCCGGTCGCGCCGAGGATCACGACGTCTCGGAGGAGCGCGTCGTCCGCGAGGACCACGGCTACCTCCGTTCTGTGCATCGATTTCGATCTGGAGCGGCATGATTCCGCCTCCGGTGGGCAAGATGGGTTACCAGGGAGCGGCATACCTTTGTCGGGCGTTCCGTCGGGATGCCTACGGCGGCGGGGGCGGTGGCAGTGGCGGCTCGAGCGGCGGAGGCGGAGGCTCGGACCGCCGGCGTCGCCTGCGGACGGCCACCGCGACTAGGACTAATGCGATGATGATCCCAACCGCCGCGATCGAGGAATAGAACGCCAGCGCCACGCTTGCAGAGAGCGAGAAGTGCGCGGTTGCCTGGGCGGGGCCCGTTACGGTCACGTTGACGTTCGACCGATTGCTCGATGTCGCGCCACTCCATTCGATGAACGTGTACGAAGAGGATGGACTCGCCACGATCATCACCGTCGTTCCGGCCGGAACATAGACCGTGCGAGTCGAACCGCCAGCCACAGTCCCGGAGATGCCTCCATAGGAATACGAGACGGAACCGCCGGCACCCGCGGTAATCGTGAGACCCGGATACAGGATCGCGATTTCGGATATGGGCCCGGCGACGAGAATCGTCGGACTCACTTCAGGCCCGGAGTACGCGCCGGATCCGGTCCCTATCCACGCACCCATGGCCCAGCCGGCGGCCGGACGGACGGATGGCGCGAGGGAGGCGCCCACATCGTACCAGCCGGAAGCGAGGGAAATCGACGACTCGGCGGGACCCTGGAAGCCGAACGTCAGGAACGCTTGATGACGGTACACGATCTCGATGACCCCCGACCCGCCGATGGTCCCGTTCGAATTCAGCGCGTCCGCCAGCCAACGCTCGCTGGCGTTAGAGCCGACAAGGGAGGACGGGAACGAGTAGGCGCTGCCCGCATCGGCCCAAACTGTCAGATTCGCGCGGTCCGACCGAGCGAGTGCGAATTGCTCGTAGCTTACGGAAGGCGGCGAATAGCCGGAGCCGCCGCCGGTGACGCGGTACGCGAACGAAGCGGAGAACTGGTGGGAGTAATGGAACGTGA
>DATMDM010000048.1:0-2460 GCA_035557795.1 Thermoplasmata archaeon
TGCTGAGCTGGTTCGCCTCGTTCCTCTTTGCGACGCAGATCTCCGACGTGTGCAGCGGGATGTGGGGATTCGTTTCTGATCGACTCAAATCGCTCGACTTGACCGCCATTGGCTTCGAACTTGAGGCGGATCTGTTCGCCGAGTGCGCCCTGAAGGGCATCCCGATCACCGAGATCCCGATCCGCTACGACCGGCGCATCGGGGAGGGCAAGCTCCACTTGCGTGAGGGAGTCCGGATCGCCCTGGCGTTGCTGAAGAAGCGGCTCCGGTCCGGCGCAGGCCCTGCGACGAAGGAGCCCAGGTTCTCGATTGGCCGGTTCTTCGCGGAGCACACCGAGCGCTGAGGGAACCCATCGCGGATGACAAGCGATGAACTCTGTAATCGAAACCTCTTTAAGCACGAATTCCCTCGATGCGCCTCAGGGTGGGGTCCCATGAACCTCCTTCGTCCACGGTACATGGCCCTCGCCTTCGCCGCGTATTTCGGCGCCGTGTGCTACTACGCGGCGCAAGAGGGACGGCGGTCGACCTTCGGGGCGTATGCTCCCGGGGTCTCTCAGACCGTTTTCCAGACGACGATGGTGGGAGGTGTCTTGGTCCTCCTGAGCATCTTCATCACCGCCTCGATTTCGCCGCACATCAAGGGCGCTGCACCGTCCCGTTCCTCCGAAAACCTCGGGGCCTTGCGGGTAATTCGGAGGATCCGGGGCGAATCGGCACGGATGCCCGACGACTACCGAATGCGAGGGCGGCCGGACTCCGCCTGGCCCGCAGGCGACGAATTCCTGGAAGAACCCTCCGCCTCCGAGAACGCGGCGTATCGAGATCTTGAGCAGGCTCAGGACGCAGCGGCCGTCTCGGCCGCGTTATCGCGCTTGGTCCCGACGGGCGAGCCTCCGACGGCCGGGACGCTGGGCGAGCGTCTCTCGGGAATGCGCGCGCGGAGCAGCGCCGTGCTCGTGTCCGAGGGGAGGGAAACCGCGGGGGTGCTGCTCCGTCTCGTCAACGACATGAAACCCCTTCTGGCCGCTGCGAAAAAGGTTGGACTCGACCTGCCGGAGCTCAGGCGGTTGGTCGCGGAGGCCGCCGCGGGCCAGGAAGGCGATCTCTCGGGGCGGGTGCGACTCGTCGAACAGGTCAAAGGCACCCTGGAAGCCGCCCTCGTCGAACGGATCGCAGAGTCGTTGCAGCGTGTGCTTCTCGACATCGAACGGATGAAGGCCTCGACGCAGCAAGTCCATGCGGCGGAGATGATCGCCGCTGAGGCCGTCGCGTTGCTCGACACGGGAAATTACGCTGCCGCGGTGGACCGCGCGGCGAGGGCGCGCGACACCTTGGCGAAGCAGGTCGGCGCGTTGCCTTCGAAATTCGAATCAAGCGTCGGGCCGAGCTCCTTCGTCGCGCTGGCGGGTCCCGCGCTCGTCGCGGTGGTCTTCGTCGCGGTCTCTTCCATGTTACTGCCCGGGGTCGGCACTTTCTTGGTAACCTACTACACGCTGAATGCAGGGGCCGTCCTCGCGATTAGCTACGGATGGTTGGGCCTGCTCCTCTACGCACTCATCTCCGTCTACTACGTGTTGCGCCCGCCCTCCATGAAGGCGTCCGCGAGGGAACGGGCTCTGCGCGGGTCATAGACCGGTTCGTCCGGGGCGTACGACACGGACTGCGGCGATTGATTCCTCTATTCGAAACGCGCGACCGTCCACTTGTCTGCGAGGAATCTCCTCCGATCATGAGAAATCTAGTCGGCTCCGTACTACGTACGACGAAACGTGTCGCGGCGACAACGCGATTCGCACCTCCGGTTGTCAAATCTGTAGTGTTATCTCTTCCGATTATCGCCGGGGAACATTTTGAAGAATACCATCATCGACGCCGCTCGACATCTGACCCTGCCCCCGGGGAAGGTCATTGAGTTCACGCTTGTATCGCACGCTCGTTGCCCTTTCGGCATCCGCCCTTCTGATGCTCACGGCTCTCGTCGTCTCCGGGATTGTTCCGTTCAGTGCTCCCGATAATCGGTTCGACTCGGGGCGCGTTTCCTCCGAGGCGACCGGCAATTTCGATCAGCTCGTCGTCGTCCTCATGGAGAACAAGAACCTGAACGAGGTCTACGGTCCGGCCCCGTACATGACGCAACTGGCGGACCAGTATTCATTCTCCCAAGGTTGGTCGAGCATCACAAATCCATCCCAGCCGAACTACATCGCCCTCCTGGGCGCGAGCACGTTCGGCGTCTCCGGCGATGGGAACCATCCGAACCTGAACCATCCCACCCTGGTGGACCTGATCGAGACCTCGGGCCACACCTGGAACGCGATTGCGGAAGGGAGCGGCTCCGGCTGTTCCATCAACCCGGACCGAGGCGAGGATCACTTCCCGTTCCTGTCGTACACGACGATCACGGGCAATCCCGCGCGATGCGCGAACCTCCACTCCGGCGTCCCGGCGGACGTCGTC
>DATMDM010000049.1:0-10027 GCA_035557795.1 Thermoplasmata archaeon
AAAAGGGTGCGACGCGATGAGTCGCCGAGCGACATATCACCGCGAGGGCTGGCCGGGCAAGCGCCTATCTCTTCTTTTTCTTGCCCTTCTTTTTCTTGGCCACTTGTTTCCTCCCTATTTTCTGTATAGACAAAAGGGGTCTTAAAAGTAGCGAAGCGACGAAAAATCGTCCATTTTGCGATTTATATAAAAACGAGGAGATGCGAAACGCACATCGAAACCGTTTTGGAGTGCGCCCGCATCACGCGAATCGTGGAAATTCTTGTGTTCGGTGCGGGCGCGATCGGCAGCTTCTTTGGAGGCCTTCTTTCTCAGCGACATGATGTGACGCTCATCGGGAGGGCGGAGCACATTTCTGCCGTCAAATCCCACGGCCTTCGAGTTCGTGGAAAGACGGCGATTATCGCGAAACCGCGCGCCGCAACCCGCGTGGCGCAGAACGCGAGACCGGAATTCGTGTTCGTCACGACGAAGTCGTACGATACCGCGAACGCGATGATTGCGTTGCGTCCGCTTGCCGACCGCGCGATCTTCGTGACGCTTCAAAATGGTCTCGGGAACGCCGAGACCATCGCGAAGACCGCACGGCGCGTCGTCGCGGGCACGACGGCGCACGGCGTCACGTTCGTCGGCCCTGGCGAGATCCGGCACGCCGGCGTCGGCGAAACTGTACTTGGCGCGTGGACACGCGTCGACGAATCGAACCTCGTTCGCTTGCGGGATCTCCTCGCGGACGTTGGGATCGTCGCGAGCGTGACGAGTGACATCCAAACAGAACTGTGGTCCAAGCTCGTGGTGAACGCATCTATCAATCCGATTGCCGCCCTTGCGGAGGTCCCGAACGGGCGGCTCGTGCGGGACAAGCGCCTTCTGGGCCTCATCGAGGATGTGTGCCGCGAGGCGACCGCGGTCGGGAAGGCCGAAGGCGCTCACGTCGATGAAGAGGAGTTGCGACATCGCACGCTCCTCGTCGCGAAGCGGACGGCCGCGAACCGCGCGAGCATGCTCCAGGATTTGGACCGACACCGTCGAACGGAAATCGACGCAATCACCGGATCGATCGTCAGGGCCGCACAGCGTCACCGAATTCCGGTTCCACTGAACGCGAGTTTGTACGCGCTCGTCCGGGCCAGGGAAGCGGCGTTCCGCGTGGCCTCCGCCGCGAACGCTCGCGACCAAAGCTTATAAAGTACTATTTAACTCCCCTCTGTACCAGACCCCGTTGTGGCCTCTCCTGGTAGCAACGAGTTGGTGGTGTAACTTTGGCCAAAATCAAGATTGAGAACGTCGTCGCCTCGACCTCCCTCGGAGAGGAACTCGACCTCCAGGCGATCGCCCTCGCCCTCGGGGGCGCGGAGTACGAGCCGGAGCAGTTCCCAGGGCTCATCTACCGGTTGAAGGAGCCGAAGACCGCGACGCTCCTGTTCCGAAGCGGGAAGGTCGTGTGCACCGGGGCGAAGAGCCTCGAGCACGTCAAGACCGCAATCGACATGGTCGCAAAGCAGATCGAGGCGGCCGGCATCCCGATCAAAAAGAATCCGGTGATCGAGGTCCAGAACATCGTCGCGTCCTCGGACCTCGGGACCGAGATCAACTTGAACGCAATCGCGATCTCCCTCGGCCTCGAGAAGGTTGAGTACGAGCCGGAGCAGTTCCCCGGACTCGTGTACCGGATTGACGTGCCGAAGGTGGTCGTCCTCCTTTTCGGCAGCGGCAAGCTCGTCTGCACGGGCGCCCGGAAGCCCTCGGATGTCGAGGAGGCGGTCGAGAAGATCACGCAGGAGCTGAAGGCCGCCGGCCTGCTCCGCTAGGCGATGTTAGAACTTCGGACCGACATCGAGATCGACGCGCCGGTCGAGCGCGTGTGGGAAGTCCTCACCGACTTCGACCGGTTCCCGGATTGGAACCCGTTCATCCGACGGATCCGCGGGAACGCGCAGGTCGGCTCGCGACTCGATGTGTTCCTCGGAGCGTCGGGGACCCGCGGGATGAGGTTCCGACCCACCGTGACGAAGGTCGTCCCGAACCGAGAACTCCGATGGCTCGGCCGCTTGGGTCTCCCTCGACTCTTCGATGGCGAGCACATCTTCCAGATCGAGCCCCTCGGGCCAACGCGCACCCGGTTCATTCAACGGGAGCGATTCCGCGGTTTGCTCGTCCCGCTGATGGCTCGCAGCCTCAACCGAGACGCTCGCCGCGGTTTCGAGGAGATGAATCA
Source organism: Thermoplasmata archaeon (assembly GCA_035557795.1). Taxonomy (GTDB): domain Archaea; phylum Thermoplasmatota; class Thermoplasmata; order RBG-16-68-12; family RBG-16-68-12; genus RBG-16-68-12. The sequence continues at coordinate 2,219 of DATMDM010000049.1, forward strand.
CGCGCTCCAAGCGCGGGTCATTGTTCCGCCCCAAAGTCGCCTCGGAACCGGGAAAGCCTAAGACACCGGCCTCGTTTGGCGAGGCGTGGCCGTCTTCGACAACCACATTCATCTGCGTGCGAGCTTCAAAGGCGTCGACGCCGCGAAGGCATTCGAGAAAGCAGGCGGCACTGCGATTCTGCTGACGCACAGCCCGTACGTCGAGGTGCCGATCACCCGCGCCGACGACTACGAAAAAGCGTACGGCTTGACGCTCGCGATGGCGGACGCCGTCCGTGCGGCCACTCACCTCCAGGTGTTCGTCGCGCTTGGGCCGTATCCGGTCGAGTTCATCGACTTGCGGGAGACGCTCGGCCACGAGGCTGCGATCGATGCGATGAAGCGCGCGATCGACCTCGCCGCGACCCACATTCGGGAACGAAGGGCCATCGCCTTCGGCGAAATCGGGAGACCGCATTTTCCCGTCGACGCCGGCATCGTCCGGGCGTGCAACGACCTCGTCGTGTACGCGATGGCTCAGGCCAAGAGCCTCGAGTGCGCGGTCGTCTTGCATACCGAGGACCCGACGCCGGCGACGTTCGCGGAATTCGCGGGAATGGCCGCGAGGGCGGGGCTCGACCCAAAGTACGTCGTGAAGCATCATTCGACGCCCTTCACGCGCCGTGAGGACACCTCAGGACTCGTGCCTTCGATTCTGGCGAAGGAAGAGCTCGTGGCGCAGGCTCTGAAAGGCGGCTCCCGATTCCTCCTGGAAACCGATTACATCGACGATCCGCGCCGGCCCGGGGCCGTCTTGGGACCCGCGACCGTGCCGAAGAAGACCAGGGCCTGGCTCGAGAAAGGGTTGCTCACATCCGAGCAGGCTGCGTCGATCCACCACGACTTGCCCCAAAGGACTTACCGTATCGAAATCAACTGATCGCATTGTGGCAGTTTGTGAACACCAAGTTGGCCGGTCCCCCTAGCGCCGGATGCGAAAGCCGCGGAATTCTCCCTCCGGCTCGGACCAAGACACCTCGACCGATTCGACCCTTGCGTAGGGTTGGGACGTCTTGTTCCACTCGATGCATGCCTCAATCATGGACCGATCGCCTTCGAAGACCGCCTCCACGCTTCCATCCCATCGGTTCTCGACGTACCCGTCAAGTCCCAGCGACTCCGCCTTCTCCGCACAATACGCTCGAAAGTTGACCCCTTGCACGCGTCCGAGAAACACGACGACCGCGCGGACTTTCACCGCGAAAGCGAAACGAAACAACGCGAAAAAACTTTATCGTGGCGACCGGCGATTCGAGCAGACGATGCCGGGAGCCTCTCGGGAGGCCGACTCCGAATCTGTCGATCGCTTGCGGCCGCACGTTGAACGCGCCCGGGCGTTCGTCGGATGGAACCTTGACCGCGTTTCGCCGAAGCAAATCGGACCCGGGCTGCCGTGGGATTACAAACGACGAGCGAAGGAGCTCCTGGCAGGCGCCTCGTATGCGCTCGACCTAGGGACCGGTGGCGGGGAACTCCTCGCGGAACTTTGCAAGGCGTATCGCGGACGCGCCGTCGCGTCGGAGCCGTGGGCCGTGAACGCGCCAATTGCCAAACGAGCGCTGTCGCATCTTCGGATCGAGGTAGTTCGCGCCCACAGCCTCCAGCTCCCGTTTCCGGACGGTGCGTTCGACCTCGTCCTCGATCGGCACGAGGAGATGGATCCCAGCGAAGTCCATCGAGTCCTCGCACCGGGAGGAAGAGTCTGCACACAGCAAGTTGGCCGCAACGAGTGGAACGAACTGCGACCGTTCTTCCCCCGCATGCAGGACTTCGGCCCGCTTCTCGATCGATACACGCAGGGATTCCGGCAAGCGGGGATGATCGTCGCGCGAGCCGAAACCCGGGACATCCGCGTGGCGTACCGCGGACTCGGCGAACTCGTGCATCTGCTCTGTATCTCGCCTTGGACGATCCCTGATTTTGACCCCCTCGGGCGGGACCTTGCGTCGCTCCGCCGAGTCGAGGACCGGCTCATGACACCGAACGGCGTAGCGCTCACCGAGAGCCGCTTCATCATCGAGGCCCGCAAGCCGTCGTAGTCGCAGCAGGCGACCTGGGTCCTCCGGTCGCCGCACTTTTCTTATACGCCAGCCCGCTATCGCTCTCTCCCCGCGGAGGGTTCTTCCATGAAGCGGAACAAGGTCCAGGACCTCCCTGTATCCGACTTCATGTCCACGAACCTCGTGACCGCGAGCCCGGATGAGACGCTCGGGGACGTCCTCGGGAAGCTGAAGTCGAACGACATCCACGAACTCCCGGTCATCGAACGCAAGAAGCTCGTCGGCGTCGTCACGATGCGGGAGCTCATGCGGCGCCGCAATCTCCCGCCCGCTACGAAAGTCTCGACGGTCCTCGAAATCCCGCCAGAAATCGGTCCGGAGACCCCGCTTCCCGAAGCCGCGGAGAAGATGATCTCAGCCGGGTTCCGCGCGATCCCGGTCGTGAAGGGGAAGGCGCTCGTCGGGATCATATCCCGGTCGGACATGGTCCGCGCCCTCGTCGAGGAGCGCGCCCTGGAAGGCGTCGTCGTGCGGGACTTCATGACCCCGAACCCGCAGGCCGTGGCGGAGGACGACACGGTCGAACACGCCGTGCAGATCATGCGGTCCCTCGGCGAACGCTCGGTGCCGGTCGTCGACAAGAACCGCCACCTGAGGGGCGTCGTTGGGCTGAAGGACGTCGTCGACCTGTTCGCCCGCCCGAAGGTCCGCGAGCAGTACGGGGACCGCGCGGGCCGCGAGGAGAAGGCCGTCATCGAAGTGAAGAGCGTCATGCGGTACCCGCCGCTAACCGTCGGGCCCGACGCCGACGTGCAGCGCGCGGCGGAGCTGATGGCCAAGCACCACGTCTCCTCGATCATCGTGACGGAGAAAGACGAGCCCGTGGGGATCATCACGTCCCAGGACCTCATGCAGTTCCTCGCGGGACTGCGGGAGCGGGAGCAGCTCTTCGTGGAGATTGGCGGGCTCGAGGACGAGCCGAAGGACACGTACGACGAGATTTACGCCGTGATCCAGAAGGAGATGCGTCGCATCGCGCCGCTCGTACAGCCTCGAACCCTCACGATCCATTTCCAGAAGTACAAGCCGGAGGGCGACCGCTGGAAGTATTCCATTCGGGCGCGCTTCACGACGGCTCACCGGATCTACTACGCGCACGAGTTCGACTGGGACCTCCGGGTCGCCCTGACGAAGCTCCTGGACACGCTCTACAAGCGAATCGTCAAAGAGAAAGAGCGCAAGGTCACGGAGCGGAAGCGGCACCACCAGTCAACGTAGGTTCCAGAACGGTCGGTGGGCTCGAATCGTCGCCTCGATGGCGGGACCGCCACGATTCGTGTCGTCGAGGACCTCGGAAAGCGCCAACGGAATCGATCGTCCGCGGAGCCGGGCCACGACGCCCGCGATCACCTCGCCCAGCGCATCGAGATGATATCCGCCTTCCAAGGCAACGGCGAATCGGCTCGCGCAGAGGCGGGTCGCGAGGGCCGCGCTCCGGGTCATGAGTTCGACGTATCCAGGGGAGGACAGGACGAGCGATGTGAGCGGGTCGCGGTAGTGCGCGTCGACCCCGAAGCTCACGAGAATCAGATCCGGCCGGAACTGCTCGACGATCGGCTCGACGATCCGGTCATGAGCCGCGAGGTACGAAGCGTCCCCACACCCCGCCGAGAATGGGATATTCACGGTGAATCCGCGGCCTTCTCCCGTCCCCACGTCCTCCGCGGGACCGGTGCCCGGGTAGATGCCGTATTCGTGCGTGGAGAGATACAAGACGGACGCGCTCTCCGCGAAGATGTCGCGCGTCCCGTTCCCGTGATGGGCGTCATAGTCCAGGATGGCGACGCGCCTTCCCTCGGCCACTTGGTCCGCGGCCGCGATAGCGACGTTGTTCAGGTAACAGAAGCCGCCGCCGTAGTCGCGGCCTGCGTGATGGCCCGGAGGTCGTACGAGAGCAATAGTCGGTCGGCCGTCCCGCCCGGCGGATCGCGTCCCCTGAAGGACCGCCCCTGCCGCGAGGAGCGCGAGGTCGAACGTCCCCGGGTGCACGGCCGTCTCGGGATCGAGCAGCCCCTCGCCGAGGTTCTGGAAAAATTCGAGATACGTTTCCCGATGGACCCGTTTCACTTCCGCGACCGTCGCAGGCGGCGCCCGCTCGACGTCGGTGAACAGGCCTGCTCGTTCCAGGTGGGAAACGATGGACCGGAGGCGATCCGGCCGCTCCACATGGAGGGGCGAGGACACGTGGTCGAGGAACCGAGGATCGTAGACGAGCACGGCCGAGGGAGGGCCGGAGGCGACTTCAAGGCATCGTCGCGGCCCATTTCGGGCCCTCCAGACGATCTTATCACGTTTGAAAATCACGCCGCGAAACATCTGAGAATTGTGCCGGCACCCTTAAGCAAACTCGATTTCATATGTTCGATTAACAGAGCGGATCGGGGCGGGATGAGAGTCTTTTCGCCGAAGGGTACAGTCGTAATTCTCCTCGTTGGGGCACTCGTCTTGGTCGGCTCGCTGCAACTCGGCCGACCGGCGGCCCACGTCCAGGCGGACCCGATGGGCTTCTGGGAAGCGGTGGGTCGCGGCCTCATTACAGCGACGGTGGTGAACGAGACGTACGTTCGAAACGGACTGACGGTCACCTCGCCGGTCGGGATTCGCCTCGAGAATGCGGCGGACGTCCCGGTGCACGTGTCCGAGGAGGCTGTCTTGATGAGCCCGCATCCGCTCGAGAACCCGTCGCCGGATCCGCTCCGCACGACGCAAGATGCGGTCTTGACAATTCAGACGGTTCCGGCGCACGGTTCTCTCGTCTATTCGTACGGAGACCTGGTCGTCCAGGATTTCCTCCCCCATCCCGCTTGGTGGTGTTCCGAGGAATTCCAATTCACTCAGGCGGAGATCCCATACCGGATCGGCGGAGAGACGTTGCCGTTCGCGTTGCGTCCCGTCCTCGCGAACGAGCATCACGGAGGGCCGAACGCGAACACACAGACCGACTTCTGGACATACTTGCGCTCGAACCCGACCGTCGTCGTCGGCAAGGAGCCGCTGTGGACCCAGATCGACGGAGCGGCAGGCCAGAAGATTCATGTCACGATCGATGCGACGAACATCGCCGTGTACACGTTCGAGGACACGATCACGAACGACGTGAACGTGACCCATGGCGTACTGGAGGACACCGTGCCTGCGGGTTGGAATGTGGAGGAGGGGAGTTATTCCGTCCCACCCGACGACGTCGTGAGCCACGACGATGGCTCGCGGACGTTGCGGTGGAACGTCGACCTGCGCGCGGCACTGGAGGGCAGCTCGGAGGATCCGCAATATCCGTCGGCGTACGAACCGTTGACGCGATCGTACACGCTGGTGGCGCCGCCCCTGGCCGCAGGGCGGGTAGAGCTGCCGCGGGCGCAATCCGACATGGACCGTGACGGGATCGCCGATGCGGCCTCCGCGCCCCTGCTCGTGGACGTCGTCCCGGTGGGCACGCCGCATCCGGACGCCGGCGGCCCGTATGCCGGGAAGGAAGGCGACACGATCCTGCTCAGTGCGAGCGGTTCGACGGACCCCGAAGGCGATCCCCTCCAGTTCCGATGGGACTTCACGGGCAACGGGACGTTTGACACCCCGTGGTCATCCTCGCCGACCGCCGCGGCGCGCTACACGGACGATTTCTCCGGCGTCGCCGTCGTCGAGGTCTCCGACGGATCGCACGTCGCCTCGGCCGCCGCGGCCGTGACGATCGTGAACCGGCCTCCCGAGATCGGACGACTCGACGCCGTCGCTCAGGCGGCGTTCCGAATCGAAATCGCCGGTGAGAAATGGCATGATCTCTCCTTCACCGTCGACTCGGACAGTGGAGTCCTCGCGTCCGTGAATCTCTTGCGGAAACCCGGGAGCCCGACGAAGCAAGCGGCGACGACTGACGTCCTGACGTTCTCCCTCCGGGAACATGTCACCGCGACGCTGGCGTACACTCCGCTCAACGACCGCGTGAACGGCCAAGTGGGCGGAGACAACCCCGCGTGGATCGTCGTCGTCCTCCCGGACGGCCAGGAGAAGCGGATGTTCCACAACTTCAACGTCCGGCACCCGACGACGTGGACCTGGACCTTGACGGACCTCGCTTCGTTCTTCGTCCGTAGCGGGATCACATTCCGCGCAAGCCTTCACGATGCCGGGAGCGACGATCTCACCGCGACGTGGGAGTTCGGAGACGGAACGAGCGTCCGGGAGACATTCTGGAACAACGGCTTGAGTCCGGATCCACCTCAGAGCCAGGGAGGAACCGCGCCGTTCGAGGTCAACGCGATTGTCGTCCACGGGTATTGTCCCGGCGGGTCGTTCACGGTCACGCTGACGGTCCGAGACGACGACGGCGGGGTCACCCAAGCGACCCTGGCCCTATCGAATTTGTAACGGGCAAAGGTCTTTAGCGCGTCGCCCGCGTGCAGAGGCTGTGTTGGAAGCCCGTCGGGTGTTGCGCGGCGAGCGCGTCCTCCTCCGGCCCCTCGCGTCGTCGGACCTCCGGCGATGCGTGAAATGGTTCTCGGATCCGCAGATCATCCGGTTCCTCGGCCGCGATGCGCCGGTGACGCTCGCCGAGGAGGAGCGATGGTTCCGCGACTCCGAACGGCGGACGGACGAGCAGATCTTCGCGATCGAGGTCGAAGGCCAGCACGTCGGAAATCTGGGGCTGCACAAGATTGATCGGCTCCACCGGAAGGCGGAGGTCGGGATCGTCATCGGCGAGCCGACGTTCTGGTCTCAGGGGTACGGCACCGAGGCGATGCGGGTCGTCCTGCGGTACGGCTTCGACGGGCTCGGGCTGAACAAGATCTCTCTCGACGTACTCGAGTACAACACCCGGGCCCTCCGGACGTACGAACGACTCGGGTTCCAGCGAGAGGGCGTCCACCGCGAGGACATCTACAAGGACGGGCGCTTCGTGAACGTCATGCGAATGAGTATCCTCGCCCGCGAGCTGCGCGACGAACCGCTGACCTGAAGGCCGTCAGAGCTCCAAGAGGCCCCGCGGCGCCGTGCTCATGTAACGGGGACCTTTCTTCGTGATGAGGACATCGTCTTCGATCCGCACGCCTCCGAATCCGGGGACGTAGACTCCCGGTTCGTCCGTGAAGACCATGTTGGGCCGGAGCACGAGGTCGCTCGAGGCGTTCAGGGCCCCACCGTCGTGGACCGCGAGGCCGATCGAATGCCCCAGTCCGTGAATGAACCGCCCCTTGTACTTCGTCCGGTCGATCAGATTCCTCGCCGCCGCGTCGACCGACTTCCCAGTCGAGCCGGGCTTCATCTTCGCGAGGGCGGCCGCTTGGGCCCGCGCGACCGTGTCGTGCATCCGGCTCTGCTCCTCGGACGCCGCGCCGACGACGACGGTCCGCGTGACGTCGGAGCAGTACATGTGGTACATCGCGCCGAAATCGATCACGATCATGTCACCTCGCTCGATCTTTCGCTCCCCGGCCGTATAGTGCGGCTCGGCGCCGTTCGGGCCGGAGCCCACGATCGTGTGAAACGACGGACCGGTGGCGCCGTTCTTCTGCATCCGGTAGACGAGCTCTGAGGCCACCTCGGCTTCCGTGACGCCCGATCGGACGAATGGCAAGGTCTCCTCGAGGGACTTCGTGGCGATGTCGCACGCCCTCTGAATCCGCTCGATCTCCTGCGCGTCCTTCACGAGCCGGGTCTTCATGACCGCTTCGGAGACGTCGACGAACCGGGTGGATTTGGACGCGAGCTTCTG
>DATMDM010000050.1:0-2702 GCA_035557795.1 Thermoplasmata archaeon
GGCAACGGCCGCGGCCGGGTGGGCCTGCAGCACGAACACAAGACCCGCGGCGATCATCACATAGACGACCAATACCGCGTGCACGTGTTTCGAGCGCAGAAGCTTTGGAAGCAAACGCTACTCCTCCCTCAAACCAATTAACGGCGGAACAGGGGGGAGCGTATAAATACGTTTGTCCGAACCGCGTTTTAGCTCGAGTTTCGAACCGTTTCTTGGTACGATTCTCGAACCCGCGGGCACTCTTTGAGATGAAATGCAACCGGCAAAACTCTGGAAGACGAATCGAAGGATTCAGGCGGACGCGGCGAGGTCGATCGCGCGCAGCCAGCGCAACCGGAGCGCGGCATCAATCCGCAGCGCGTGCCACTCGTCGAGCGCTTTCCCCTTCCGGACGACCTGAAAAGGAAACCCGTACGAGACGTCCATCAGGAAGAGCGGCTCCGCGGGAGCGACTCCGAAGTCATGTCGTTTTCCTTCGAGGGCGGCTCGGACCATCTCGAGGGCGACGTCGCCCCTCGCGACCGCGACCACGGCGGCCACAATCCGACGGACCATGCCTCGACGAAAACTGCCGGCGCGCACGTCGACCACGATGACATCTGCGTCGCGTGTGATGTCGAGCGAATTCAGGGCGAACGGACCGGCGGGCGGCTCCGACGTGAACGAGCGAAAGTCGCGGTCCCCGAGGAAGAGCGCACCGACTTCGCGGAGCGAGTCGACCGATAGCTCGTCGTATAGGTGGTAGCGATACCAACGTTCGATGGCGTGACGCGGGTGGAACGCCGGAGGCACCTCCGAGTACGCCCAAGCCCAGACCCCCTCAGCATGGTCGTTGAAGACGCCGACCACCGCGTCGCCACGGAGGGTGGCATCGAACGCAATCACATTCCCGGCGGCGCTCACGCCCCGATCCGTTCGGCTCGCGCTCCGGAAGAAAGACTCTCGCGGATTCTGGAGGATCTTGCCGGCGCGCAACGCGGCGAGGCACTCCCCTTCGACGGTCCGCCGGTCGGGCTGGCGCTGGTGGCCGAAGAACGCGCCTCCACCATAAGCGATCTTGAGGGCGATGCGCATGCCAAGGAATATCTCCTGTACAATATATCGAGCGCACCATGCCGACGATCCGCGTCGTCCTCGTGGAGCCGAAGAACGAGGGGAATGTCGGCGCCGTCGCGCGGGCCATGAAGAACTTCGGCGTCGGGGATCTCGTGCTAGTGAAGCCGTGCCGGCTCGGAGCGGAGGCGCGGCAACGGGCGATGCGGGGGATCGACATCATGGAGGCCGCGCGCACGGTGGACGACTTTGAGGCCGCGTTGGAGGATACCGATCTCATCGTTGGAACCTCCGGCATCGACACGAGAAGCGAAAAGCGGTTCGCTCGAATCTCCCTCACTCCACGTGACCTCGGGGCGCGGGTCGCCAAAATGAACGGCCGGGTCGCGCTCGTCTTCGGGCGGGAGGACTTCGGCCTCCTCGATGAGGAACTGCGGCGATGCGACCTGCTCACGACCATTCCGACATCCCCGGATTACCCGATTCTCAACCTCTCGCATGCGGTGACGATCCTGCTTTACGAACTTCTCGCTGCGAAAGCCGTCAAGCACGGGAAGCGCGAAGCGTCCGGCATGGAGAAGGAGAAGCTCCACGAGGCGTTCGAGTCATTGCTCGCCGAGACGGATTATCCGGTGCACAAGCGAACTCGCACGCAGGTCATGTTCCGCCGACTCATCGGCCGCGCGGTCCCGAGCAAGTGGGAGTTCCATGCGCTCATGGGAGTCATCCAGCGGGCCACGAAACGGATTCAGCGCCTGGAACGCAAGGACTAACAGATCTCTCGATTACGCGACATCGGATGCGCGGGAAACGAATTCGGCTGGACTCACTTCGCGATCCCGATGCCGAGGGAGCGGTCCGTCTTTTCCATGCTCTTGCGGCCGTCTTTCTCGAGCTCGAGCAACGCGCGAATCGCGTCGACGTTCTCGGGCACGACGTCGGACTCCTGGTGGACCGCCTGGAAGTAGTACAGGCGCTTGCCATCGACAACGTGGACGCCGTCCCGCCACACGGCGATCTCGTACAGATCGGAACGGCTTCGCGACAAGTCGCGGGCCATCTCCATGATTTGGGCCGTGGACTTGACGCCATCTCCGCCGGAGACGAGCATGATCCGCGGGAACCGCTTCCATACGTCGAGAATCTGCGTCGCATCCGCGGACTTCTTCAGGTCCACCGCCAACGCATGCAGGTGCATGATCGTCGTCGGCACCTTGACCGCAATCGTGTGAATGTCCAAGTCGGGGAGAACGCTCCGCACGTCCGGGCCATGGTGGCTCGGCATTTCGAGCTCGGGCTCGATCGCATTGATGGGACCTTTCTTCGAATCGCCCGGATCCGTCGCACGGCGCACCATGACCGCGAGCACCTTCTCCACGCCGACGTGGGCGTCGAGCGGGTAGAGCGTGCGAATGAGGCCCGTCGTGTTGCACGAGGGCACGCGGACGAAGGGTGCGCCGACGCAATCAGCGTAATTCGCAGCCGCGTTGAAGGACAGGTTCGTCAGTGAGTGCTCCTCGCCGCCTTGCCAGATTGCCTTCACGCCCGCCTTTTCGTAGAGGGGCTTGTAGCCGCTGTCCTCCGGCGTGCAATCGACGACGAGATCCGCTTCTCGGACGAGGTCGTCGAGGATCCCCGCGGCTTTGACG
>DATMDM010000051.1:0-3986 GCA_035557795.1 Thermoplasmata archaeon
TGGATCCAGAGCTGGGTGCCCGGCCTGCTCACGGCCATGGCCGGCAAGAAGGCGGCGCTCATCCTCATGTTCGACGAGGCCTACACGAGTCCTCCGTACATCTACATGGCCTTCAGCGGCCCGGCGACGAAACTCGCCTACAAGTCGACCGCCGCGTACAGTCATTATTCGCTCGCGAAGCTCCTCGAGGACGTCTGGGGCGGTGGCAGTCTCGGTCAGGGTGACGTGAACGCGCCCTCGCCCCTGGAGTTCTTCGGCGCGGGCGGTCCGCCGGTCCCAGACTTCTCGATTGCCGCGAACCCGCCAAGCATCTCGTTCGTCCCCAGTCAATCCGCGACGTCGACAATTAGCCTTCAGTCGACCGGCGGTTTCATGGGGAGCGTTGCGCTAACGACCGCCTCCTCTCCGGCCGGAGTGACGGGGGGCTGCTCGCCTTCGGCGATGAGTGGCACCCAAACCTCGACGTGCACCCTGACGGGGACGACGGCCGGGTCGTACTCCGTTACCGTGACGGGCACCAGCGGATCCCTCGTTCACACGACATCGATTTCAGTCTCCATAACGACGAACCCACCTCCGGGTGGAGGACCTCCAGGCGGCCGCGACCCTCTCCTCTGGCCGTTCTCGCGCGATAGCATCTGGAACCTCCCGATCGGCGCCTTGGCCGTATACGTGCCCGGGAACATCCAGCAGGCGACGCAGCGCGGGATGACGACGGACCCCGATGTCATCATCCTGACCCCGAACGCAACGATGACCGCGGTCTATTACAACTCGGACGGGTGGTCCGGCGGAAGTCGGTGCGCGACGCAAGGGAACGTCTTGTTCAACGCGCCAATCCCGGGCAACTTCGTGGTCCAGGGCGCGGGGCCGAACAACCCGGATGGCACGACGCCGAACTACGCGACGGCGATCCTGATGCCGGACGGCCACACCCTGACCCAGGGCCAGCCGTTCGCCCGATGCACCGCCGACGGCTCCGCGACGATGTGGTGGTCCATATCCAACGATCTGTACGGGACCGGAGTGGAGGGTGGCCATGGAGGCTCGAAGCTGTCGAGCATCGGTGGCACGATCCGCCTCGGGGAACTCGCCCCCGGGGGCGTCATCCGACACGTGATGAAGGTGAACGTGTACGGGCTCAACTACTATTACGATGCGGTCACGCATGGGTACCGATGGCCGGCGAGTCAGGCGGATGGCTGCGCCTCGACGTGCTACGGAGGCACGACCTCGGCCCTCCGCATGGGTTCTCTCTTGGCGATCCCCGCATCGGTGAACATTGACACTCTCGGACTCGAGACGGAGCCCGCAAAGATTCTCGCCCGGGCCTTCCAGGACTACGGCGCGTACGCGGTGGACGACACCGCATGGTCGGTCTACGCGATCGAAACAGAATTCGGTCCGCAAGGCCGCGTCGAGGACGAATTCAGCGCGGCGTGGGGTTTCCCGATCAATGCCGCCACCAAAGGGGTCCCTTGGGCGCGAGACATGGACCGGCTCTTCGGCGCGCTCAACGTCGTTGACAACTGGGACGAGGCGCAATGGCTCTCGGTTTCCGCGTCGAACGGGGCGCAGGGCGTTGGCGGGGGAACGCCGAGGGTCGGCTGGGCTCCTGAATTCGGAACGGGAACTCCGGGTCCGTCGGAGCCTACCGCCCCATCGCCGTCGTTCCCTTCCCTGCCGGTCGAGTGGTTTCCCGCCATCGTAGGCCCTGGCCTGGCTCTTGGCTTGCTCGTGATCGCGTTCGCGGTGTCGCGTCGTTCCAACCGGAGCCGACGGCACAGATCCAATCGGAAGAGCCCGGGGACGAGTCGTCCGGCGTCCAACGTCTCACAGGCCTCGGCAAAACCGCGCCCCGTTAGCCGCCCCCGACGCTACACTCCACCGGAAGAGTTCCAGGACGACTCGTCCGAATTCTAGGCGTCCGATTCTTCGGATCCTGTTCCCGAGTCTAACGGGCTGGCCACGCTCGTTGAGCAATCCGGCCCGCCGTCTCAAGGCTTTATGACGTGGCGGGCTACCCGTGACCGTGTCTCATTCCATTCGAAACGCTTGGCTCGCTGATCCCGCTCAACCGGCGGCGCGCTACCGCTATCTCGTGGAAATCGAAGGCGTTTCGCCGAGATCCGACGAGGCTCGGATCGCCGTTGCGCAAATCCCCCGCCGCGGCTGGGCCGCGGACATTCTCCGGAAACAAGACCCGCGCGGCTTCTGGGTGCAGCGCAAGACGCTCTACCGACCGAAGTACGTGGCGACGAACTGGCGACTTCTCGTCCTCGCAGAGCTCGGTCTGACCGTCCGTCATCCGGGAGTGCGCCGGGCTGTCAAGCTGATGCTGGAGGATGTGGGCGGAAGGGACAGGCCGTTCGGCCGCCCCGGAGGCGAGCCCCACTTCTGTTTTGTCGGGAACATGGCCCGGATGATGATCCTCTTCGGGCTCGGTGACGATCGACAGGTGCGGGCCTCGCTCGACTGGCTCGCGGACCGGCAGCTGGACGATGGAGGCTGGGACTGCTTCGGTCGCCCGACGGGCACGCTCGATTGCTGGGAGGCACTCGCCGCCTACGCGGCGATGGGTTCGCGGCGATGGACGCGAAAGTGGAAACGCGCCGTAGACCGCGGGGCGGAGTTCTATCTCGAGCGGCGACTGCTCCGGGAAGGCCGCCACAGATACGCACCCTGGGAGCGGCTGCACAATCCGGTGCATTACTTCTACGACGTGCTCGTCGGCCTCGAGACACTCACGCACCTCGGCTATGGAGATGATCCGCGCGCGAAGTCTGCACGCGACCTCCTGAAACGAAAGATGCGACCGGACGGGAGGTGGACGACGGAAGCGGTCCACCCGGATCTCGCCCGCGGAGCGAACTACAGCCGCGAACCGGGCGTGCGTCGATTCGTCCTCGAGCGCTTGCATGCGCCCAGCAAGTGGATCACGTTGCGAGCGGTCGGCGTCCTCGGAGGACCACAACAGAATCGCTGACGAGTGGGGATTCCACCGAAAGCTTTCAATCCTCCGAGACTAGCTGGTAGATTCCGGAGACGAGAACCGATTGGGAAAATGCGAACGCTGTGGCTTCCGCCGCTGGCGTCTGAGCCGAACTCGCTGCATGGTGTGCGGAGCCGACTTGTGCGAGAACTGCCAGATGGTCGCGGGCTACGCGAGTGCTCACCTGAGCGGAGCCGCGCGGTCCTCGGAATCACCGTTGGCGCGTCCGCCGATCGTTTCGCCGTATCACACTGTTTGCTCGTGGGAGTGCTTCGACCGCTGGGCTTGGACATTCATCTCGCGAGGACATGCGCCCGTTGTAATGGGTCAACAATACGTCCTCGGCGGGATTCGGCTTCATCCGGGGACCGCGGGGCCGGGCAGTGGCGATCGCCGAAGACTTCCGCCGGACCAAGAAGCTAGCGCAGGTTCGAAACCTCATCGAGGCGGAAGACCACGAGTCCGCGGCTGGCATCTACCAGGAGCTCGGGATGTGGAAGGAAGCCGGTGAGGTCCGCAGGAACGGTCGACGACAAATCGTGACCCAAGTCCACGTGAACATGAATGATCTCGTCGACCAAGTGCGGAAGGCGGGAATCGCGACCGACTACGCATGTCTTGCATGCGGAGGGCACATCCGCATCACGGGAGAGACAACTCTCGCGACCCTGAGGAATTGCCAATATTGCGGCTCCGTTGTTCAGACCACCGATCTCGTCGACTTCCTGACCAAAGTGGTCGGATACCAATAGACCGGTCATTCCTCGCGCGGCTGCTCAATCGCCGCGGTAACGAACCAGGTCTCGGCCTTTTCAATCAACGGCGCCGGATCCGGTTTCATCGATTTTCGGTCCGAGGAATCATAGTACGCGGAATCCCTTGCTTCGAACCCGCCGGGTCCATCGTACGAGAGAATCCAAACGAACCGATTCCCCTCCGGGACAATCCAAGCCCCGTCGACTCGGAAACCGAATTTCCTTCGGAGAGGAAGGAC
>DATMDM010000052.1:0-7605 GCA_035557795.1 Thermoplasmata archaeon
ACTCATTGGGGAATCCTTCCTTCCCTGATTCGGACCGCTTTCGCGAAGCGCGCGGTCCCCTCTCTTCAACCCCGTGGAATTAATGGTCCGGAGATTTCATATAGTTTTCGCGAGGACCGGACTTTCCATCGGAAGCCGCGGCTCGGACCGTGCAACCCCCGTCACTGGGACGGTTTTGTCTCCGCGGCCGCTGGCGGTTTCACCGGCGCGGCCGGTTTTGCGGCCCCTGCCGCCGTCGGGGTTGCGGGGGGAGGCTGCGCGGTGCGCGGGGAGATTCGTCCGGCCGCCACCATCGCAATCCGCTCGACCAGCATCCGGTACCGCGGGACACCCACGAACTCCATCCGCTCGTTCACCAGGATCGCGGGCCCGAACTGGAGCTTGTACGTGGCCAGGAGGGGTTTGCTCGCTTCGGGCGAGAGGATGTCCACCTTCCAATCCGGGTGGTCCGCCCGGAGGCGTTTGACGATCTCCTCGACGCGGTCTTCCTGGTACCCTTGAACGGAGGACAGGAAGGTGACCGTGACCATGGGCTCCCGCCGCCGTACCGGAGCGACGCACATAAAGATTGTGCGCAAGACACCGGAGGAAAGGCCTTGGCCGCGGAGTCCATTCCCACGTCCGTGCGGTGCTTCGTGGCCTCGGAGGCGGACGAGGCGAGCCGCAACCAACGGGACGCGCTCCTGGCGTCGGCCATCTGGGAATCGGACGCGGCGTTCGATGGACGGAAATCGTGGCGGTGGCGGGACACCGTCCTCGTGACGATTCCCGAGCACCACCTGTATCGCGACCACCTGGATCGGGACCTCGAAGGCGCGTTCGGACAGCCCGTCGACCTCGTCGTCTATCTGTCGAAGCATCGCTCGGAGAGTCGGCGGCCGAGCCTCACCGTCCATCCGATCGGCAATCCGCGCGGCGCCGAATTCGGAGGGCAACCGGAGACGCTCGTGCCGTCGGCGCCTCGGTGGATGACCGCGGCCCTGAGGGGATTGCGGAAGGAGGCGAAGGGGCTCTCGTACAACGTGACGTTCGAGGCGACGCATCACGGTCCGTACCTCACAGCGCCGACGTTCTACATCGAGCAGGGGAGCACGGAGACGGAGTGGGCGGACCTCGCGGCCTCTCGGGCGATCGCACGCGTGCTCCTCGCTCTCGAACCGGTCGACGCCCCGATCGCGATCGGCCTCGGGGGGGGACATTACGTACCGCGGCACACGGATCTCGCCTTCGAACGACGAATCGCATTCGGTCATCTCCTGGCCGCGTACGCACTCGAGGGCGCATCGAGCAGCGCGATCGATCAGGCCGTCGAGCGGACCGAGGGTGCGACCCTGGCGTACGTGCATCGCAAGAGCCTGTCGAAACCGGACGTGCGGGTGTTTGAGGAGCGCCTGGAAACACGGGGCCTCCGCATCGTCCGGGAGGCGGACCTCCCGAAGGAACAGGAGGACGAAACTTGATAAGCCGTGGGCGAATACCAACCGCCTAAGGGAGGGGACGCATGCTCAAGGAATGCCGTTCTCACGGGTATTTCCGGGAAGAGTTCTGCCCGCACTGCGGCAGCGAAGGCAAGTTCCTCCTCAATGACGAGGAAGTCGAGCTCCTCGGCCGTACGATGGCCGGCGTCCTGCGACACTTCCCGGAGCGGTACGGACTCGAGATGGACGCGCACGGTTGGGTGGACCTTCGCGACTTCCTGACCGCCGTGCAGATTCGCAACCGCCGGTTCCGCTTCGTCCGCCAGCATCACGTCGTCGGCCTGATCGAGACCGATCCGAAAGGCCGCTACCAATTCGAGGACGGGAAGATGCGCGCGACGTACGGCCACTCGAAGGACATCGACCTCGACCTGCCGACGGAAGGCATCCCCGACCTCCTGTTCTACCCGACGACGGAGGAGGAGAGCCATCTCCTGATGGAGGCGGGCCTCCGACCCTCGGACCGCAAGATGGTCCACCTGAGCGCGACGTTCGAGGCCGCCCTCGAGGCGGGTCGCGTCCGGATCGCCCAACCCGTGATCCTCGAGATCGACGCGAAGACGGCCCGCTCATCCGGCGTCGTGATCCACAAGGCCGGCAAGACCGTCTACACGTCGAAGGAAGTCCCGGGCGAGTTCCTCCGTCGGTCCCACCGCGTGGAAGAGGAATTGCCGTCGGAAGCCTCGGCGGACTCGACCGACTGATTTTCAATCGCCGGTCCAAATAATAGTTTCTCCCGATACACTTATGAAGCCGGGTCCGATATCGTCGCCTCCGGATGGGTGAGTCATGCCTTCGGCCATTGACCTGATTGGACACAACCCGGCGCTGCAGGATCACTGGTTCCGCCGGTTAGGCGCGGCATTGATCGATGGCCTCGTCGTCGCCGTCATCTTCCTGCTCTTCGCGCTGCCGCTTGCGTTCCTCGGCCTGGCTTGGTACGTGGTCCCGTTCCTGTACGGGGTCATCTGGCTCGGCTACTCCATGCTCCTCGAAGCGATCTTCGGCGCGACGGTGGGGAAGAGGCTCCTCAAGCTCCGCGTCGTCGCAATCGACGGCAATCTAGACATCATGCACACTCTCGTCCGGAACATATCGAAAATCTACTGGCTCCCCTTCCTGTTGGACGTCATCATCGGAGGCGTCACCCAGGGCGACCCGCGCCAGCGCCTGTTCGACCGCATCGCGCGCACGACCGTCACCCGGGTCGACCAAGGTGCGTACATGGAAGAGCAGTTCCGGATGATGCAGCACGCCGGTCCGTACCCGATGACGATGCCGCAGGCGCCACCGCCGAAGACGAATCCGCCCCCGGCCCCGGGCAGCGCCCAGGCGGTCCCGGCGGCACCCGGCAGCTGGCCGGGACAGGGGACCGGGTGGCCCGGCGCCGCGCCCGCCCCGAGCACCTGGCCTCAGCACCAGTGGGACGAGCAAGGTCGCCTGGTGAAGGAAATGAAATTCTGCACCGCCTGCGGGGGACAGCTCGTCGCCCGAGGCGACGGCAAACTCACGTGTGTCCGCTGCGGCGCGGTCTACTGATCAAGGAAAGCCGCGAATCCAGAGGATGTTGAAGGCCACCATCGCGAAGTAGCTCGCCGTGAGGACCGCGCCCGAGCGGGAGGTGATCCGCCAACCGCCGAGCATGAGCACGAGGAGGAGGAACGACGTGAAGACCATCGCTCCGACGACTGGGAGGAGGAGTTCGACGGAGTGGGATGCGGGTCGCAAGATCCCGATCATGCCGAGCGTGAGGAGCGTCGTCACGACGCTCGCACCGATTCCCTCTCCGAGCACGAGGTCCGTGTAGCCGAGGCGCGTCGCGTGCCACGCAGCCGCGATGTCGGGCAACGACGTCCCGAGGGCCACGACCGTGATCCCGATGAACCACGGATTCAGCCCCATCGCGTTCGACAGACCGATCGCACCTTGAACGAGGAACTGGGCGCCCATCACCGACCACAGGATCCCGAACACGAGCCACTTGAGGCCCGCCCGGACCACGACCTTCCGGCCGAAGATCCAACCGGTGAAAGCAAGGCCGATCTCCAAGTCCTCGATCCGTTCCTGGATCTCCGCGGCGGGTCCCGTCCGCTGGGAGATCGCGAGGTTCAGCACGTAGGGCACGAACAGCGCGATGAGGGCGACCCCTTCGTACTGCGTGAGGTTGCCATCGAGGAGCATCGTCGCGGCAACCACCGTCACGATGGCCAGAAAGACCGCATCTCGAAGGACGATCTCCTTCGAAGTCTTGATCGGTCGCACCAGCGCGCTCACGCCGATGACGAACGCGACCGTGACAACGGTGGACGCCAACGCGTTGCCGAGCGCGATGTCAGGACTTCCTTCCCCCGCTGCGATGCCGCTGACGAGCAACTCCGGGATCGCGGAGAGCGTGGAGACGAACAACGCACCGACGACAAACCGGCTCCGGCCGATCCGTCCCGCAATCCGCGTCGCATTGTCGGTTAGGAATTTAGCGCCCTGGTTGAGCAGGACGAAGCCGATGGCAATCGCGCCCAACCAGAGGAGCAGTGCATCCAGCATCCTCGGTCGGCCCTTCTGACGCGTGCCCGATGGGCGGCGGAGATATCAAGGTTCGTCGGGCCGCGGCCACGCGGTTGACAAAGCGCGTGGGCCGAGTGGTTTATTACCCGGGCTTTCTCTGGCCGTCCCATGATCTTCACTCGAACCGCGATGATCGCAGCGACTCCGGAGCGTGTGTTCTCGGTCCTTTCCGACCTTGCCGTCGCACAACGTTGGATGCCCGCGATCCAGCGCATCGACGGTGTCAGCCCGGGTGCGTTCCAGCTCGGCACGTCGTGGCAGGAGACTCGCAAGGCCGGGAACCGCGTGATGCAGTCGACGCTCAGCGTCTCGACCTTCGAACGGCCGTCGAAGCTTAGGCTCCATGTGGAGGCCAAGGCGATAAAGGGCGACCTGAGTTTCCGGCTCGTTCCGAAATCCGCCGGGACCGAGGTCACATACGAAGCGCAGATGTGGGGAAGAGGGCTCATGCGCCTGATGAACGGCACGATCAACCGGATGATGGCCGCGGAAGACAACGACATCCTCGACCGCCTGCGGACCCAAGTGGAGGGCCGCCGGACGTAGGTCCTTTGCTTCGGGTCACGTCACGATCTCGTCGAGCCGGCCGCTGTCGAGGCCCCGCCGGATCTCCATCGCGATCCGTCGTCCCGTGCTCATCGGGCGGCGCCAGAGCGAGTTCCCGTACGGATGGCCCATCGACATGTGGACGTTCGTCCCACCGCCGATCCGAGGGGCCACGTCGTAGACCCAGAACTTCAGGTCCTTGTCGACCGCGGTCTGGAGCGTGAACGGGCCGATGATCCCCGGCCGGAAGTGCTCCTGGGTCGCGCGCACGTACCGCTCGGCCATGTCGAACACCTCGCCGAGGCTGGATTCGCGGAGGGTCGCGGTGTTGTGTCCCACGACGACGTATTCGGGAATGCGCTGGGCGTCCTCGAGCGTGAGCTGCTGGTCCGCCGGCAGGCGCACATGGCCGTCCAGGGACGTCTCGAAGCGCCAGTCGATGCCGAGGAGCTCGAGCTTCTCTCCCTGCTCCTCGATCGGGGAGTAGAAGAAATCGAAGTTGAAGATCGGGCCGATGATGTATCGCTCGATGCGAGCCTTCGCGAGGTCCCTCGTCGAGACGACACCCTGCTTGAGGAGCGCCGCCGACTTGGCCTTGTATTCCTTGAGGCTCGCTGCGGTGAAGAATCCCCGCTCCAGCTTCTTGACTTTGTGATGCAGCTTCACGATGACGAGGCCGTCGATGTCCTTCGGGTCCTCGATTTTCTCCGGAGCGGGAAGCCGGGCTTTCTCGAGGATCCAGTAGTAACTCCGTTCCTCCTCTCGCTCCTCCGTGCGGAGGAGGCTCCGACTCCCGAAGAGAGGCACCCGGAACGATCGCTCGATTTCGTCGAGGTCGCAGTACGAGGTGAAGGAACGATTCGGGATGAAGACCGCGTTCGACTTGCGAAGGCGGTCCTGTACCTTCTCGCTCAATACGTCCTGAAACTTCGAGAGCACGATCGCCTCGTCGACCATCCCTCGGACCGCGCGTCCTTCTTTGTCCCGCATCGCGTGGAAGTACCGCGCGTAGGGAGTCGCGCGGCCTTTCTCGCACACGACCAGGGTGGGGAATCCCTCCTCGACGGCACCGTCGCACACGTCGAGGGCGGAGTGCGAGCCGATCGTCGCGATTCGGATGGCGGACGGATCGTACGTCTCCAGGATTTTCAGAATCGCCTCGCGGCCGACGATCGTCCCCGTCCCCTCCGGGTGCGGCCCCATGGTACCTCCGAGTTTAATCCTTTGGGAGCGCGCGGCACGAGACCATGGAGGAACGTCTTTATCGGCCGATTCACTTCGAGCCACGTTGGACGCACGACCGGTCAGATGGTGGGGGTGGCGCGTCGGAGACGACGGGATTGTCGTCCTTCGGGCCCTGAAGCGGGAGCTCGACCCGCGCGGGACCAGGAACCCGGGGACCCTCGCGATGGGATCGCCGTGACGGAGTTCTCGGCTCGAACGCGCACCGCAAACCTGGAGCGGATGCGGAAGGAATCGTTCGACGTCCTTGTGGTGGGTGGCGGAGTCGTCGGCGCGGGTGTCGCGCGAGACGTCGCGTGTCGCGGCTTCGCCACAGCCCTCGTCGATCGGGGCGACTTCGCCTCCGGGACGAGCGGCAAGACGTCGCGGCTGGTCCACGGGGGCCTCCGATACCTGCGGAGTTATCGGTTCGGCCTCGTCCGGCGAGCGGTCCGAGAACGGGACCTCTTGCTCCGGAATGCCCCGGGCCTCGTCCACCCGCTCCCGTTCCTCATCCCGGCGTACGCGGACCGGGGTCCGAGCCGGACGCTCCTCCGCTTCGGTCTGCTCCTGTATGATCTCTTGTCGAAGGAAAAGACGCTGCCTCGCCGATCTTGGCTCTCGGCCGCGGAGGCCCGGGAGCGAGAGCCACGGATCGCAGAGCGCGGACTCGCGGGAGCAGGACTCTACTATGACGCGTGGACCGACGACTCCCGCCTCGTGCTCGCGATCGTGCAGGATGCGGCCGCGGCGGGAGCGATCGTCGCGAACCATGCCGAGGTTGAAGGCCTCGTCCACCAGGGAGGTCGTGTCGCGGGCGCGCGACTCCGGGATGCGATTGCGGGCGCTTCCTTCGAGGTCTCGGCGCGGTTCGTGGTGAACGCGACCGGGGTCTGGCTCGACCGGGTGCGAACAGACAGACGCGGTCCAACAATCCGGCCGACGAAGGGGATCCACGTCTTAGTCCCCCGCGCGAAGATCGGCAACCGCTCCGCCCTCGCCCTCACCGCGAAGAGGGATGGCCGGATCGTGTTCGTGCTTCCCTGGAGGAACCTGGCCCTCGTCGGCACGACCGACACGGATTTTCGCGGCGATCCCGACTGGGTCGTCCCGGACTCAGGAGACGTCGCCTATCTCCTAGAGACGGTGAACGCGGCTTTCCCGGACGCCCATCTGGGCCCTGCCGACGTCGTCAGCGCGTACGCAGGCCTGCGTCCCCTCCTCCGCAAAGGCGGAGCGGAGAAATCGGAATCGGACACTTCCAGAGATCACGCGATCTTCTGGGACCCGGACGGTCTCATCTCGGTGACGGGCGGCAAGCTGACGACGCATCGGCTCATGGCCGAAGAGGTGGGCGGGCTCCTCGCGGTCCGACTCCGTCGCCCGCAGTCGAGCGCCACGCGGAATCGTCCTCTCGGTCCTCCAATGAGTCCGCTAGATGAGTTCATGGGCATCGGTTTCGACGAGGAGACCGCTCTTCATCTCCAGGGTCGGTACGCGCCGGAGCAGATGCGCCGGTTCCTCGGCGCACCGTCCGCCCGAGAACGGATCCTCCCTTCGACTCCGCACACATGGGCGGAGGTGGACGTCGCGATGGATGAAGAGATGGCCATGACGGTCGCGGACGTGTTGGTCCGCCGGCTGGGTCTCTTCTACGAGTCGCCGGACCAAGGAGTGCGCGCTGCGGCGATGGTGGCGGAACGGATGGGAAAGGTCTTGGGCTGGGACTCTCAGAGGATGGACCGCGAGATTCGCGAGTACGAAGACCTCGTCCGCGCCCATCAGGGATTTCGAG
>DATMDM010000053.1:0-1803 GCA_035557795.1 Thermoplasmata archaeon
GGTGACGAGATCACCCGAAGCCGGCCCGTGCACCTCGATGTGTCCGCACGCCCCGAGGTCATGGAACTCGACGTCATCGCTGACCCGCGCCTTCTCGAGGATCGCCATGATCGTGTCCTTCTGCGACGCCTCGATGTCCAAGACCAGGGAATCCACGAACGCGTAGACTCGGAGGTCCCCGAGAACGCGGCTCTTCTCGTTGAGCAAAAGCGCGTACGCGGACGTCCCGGGGGTGAGGATCTTCACGTCCGCGGTCACGATGCCGTCGAGGAACGTCACGCGCTCCGAACCCGTGAGCCGGATCTTGGCGCGGTCGCTCCAGTCGATCATGCCGGCGCGAGTCCGGACCGCGCGGACCTCCGCGTCGACTGGGCCGTAGGTGGCCGGGATCAACCAGCCCGCCTCGGGGCGGAAGATCGCGCCCTCGAGATCGTGGTAGGGCCGCAACCGGAGTTCCTGCATCGACGTCCGCAACCATGGAATCCGCTCCATTTGACGTTATGCGCCGCTCCCCCTCCGTCGTCCGGGTCGGAAGTTTCATAACGGCCCTCGCTTTGGTCCTCGACGGATGGCGCCTGAGCTCCGCGACGGCCGGATTTCCATCTTCGCGAAACGGATCATGCGCAAGCCGCGGACCCTGCATTGCCCGTACTGTGACGGCAAAGTCCTCTTCACGCGGAACGAGGAGCACCTCGACGCGAAGAACTGTCCCCATTGCGGCATGCGCGTCGAACGTCGCGAGTGGCCGGAGAAGCTGTACGACCCGATGCCGATCCTGCGCACGAAGCCCGGCGGCCCTGACTCGATGAAGATCGAGACTCCGGAAACGAAGGACGAGTCGCCGAAGAAGGCTGAGAAAGCCGAGAAGAAGGATTAGCCGAACACCGCGCCGCACTTCAGGCAGTCGCTCCAGTACTTCCCGACCGGCGCGCCGCACTCCCCGCACTCACCGCCCGTGGCTGTCTGGTCCGCCTTGATGACGACCAGCTCCGGATTCTTGAGCTTGTCCCACCGCGGGTCGCGGACGAGCAGGAACGCGAAGTCGTCGGCCCACGTTTCGAGTTCGACGAACGCGAGCTTCCGGCTTGCCAGGATTTCGTTGACTCCCTTGAGCAAGTCCCGCGCGTCTTTGAAGCGGACGACCTTCTCCTGGTCCCCGAGGATCAGCTTCACCTTCCGAAGGTTCAGCTCCTGGTCGAGCCACGTGAGGTCTTTCGCCGCGAGGGCGAGCTTGAACGAACTGAGCCGCGGGTTGACGTCTTTCAGGATCGCATCGAGTTCGAACGTCTCCGGCACGCGGAAGCCGAGCCAATCCGCAAGGATGCGGGTCACGGCCTTGTACGGCGCGGACCGGTATTCCGCGACGAACGCCGCGTCGCCGCCGGGATATGCGGCGACTCGTTTCGCAAACACGGCCTTCGTCGGCGCAACCGTCAGCCCGAGGTCGACTAGGCCCGCGTGGGCCTCGGTCACGAAGACCTCGACCTCGCCCGGTTTCGGCGGGGCCGCGGGCGGCGCGGGCTTCTCTTCGGGCTTCGAGGCCTTTACGGTCGGCGCGGGTTTCGCGACCGGTGGCTCTTTCGGCTTTTCCTGCGGCTCCGCCGTTTCCTTTTCTGGCTTCCCCTTCTCGGGCTTGTCTTTCTTCCAGAATCGGAGGGGCATCTGCCGCGGAAACCCGGATGGCTCGTAATAAGAGTTGTGCTCTGAGGACCGCAATCCAGACCGACGGCGCATCGACGGCGATAAGTAGCCGGGTCGCGGTGCCGCCCGGGTCCCCATGACGTCGGAGCCCCGCATCCTGTC
>DATMDM010000054.1:0-56012 GCA_035557795.1 Thermoplasmata archaeon
GGCGTCCTTCACGAACGCCTGCACCGCCGTGAGCATTCCGCTCAGGATGTCCGTGTCCACGTCGGGCCTCAGCCGGCGGGTCTCGTGTTTGATCAGGAGTCCGTCTTTGTGATTGAGGAGGAACACGTCTTCAACAATCGCGTCGCTGGGCTTGCTCGCCGTCGTCGCAGGAGAAACCGGCTTCGACGCACCCGCTTGTCGACGCCGCAGGATCATGAATATCGCCGCGGCGGCCGCCGCGCCGACAAGGACGAGGACCCACCAGAACTCCGCGAGGAATCCGGGGGCGGTCGAGAACTGGAACGTCTTCGACTGGCCCATCGTGTTCCCGGCGAGATCGCGCGCCGAGGAATCGATGACGACCGCGTACGTCGCACCGGACTGCAGCTCTCGCGTCGGAACGAACGACACCACGCGGGAGTCCGAACTCCACACGAAGCTGCCATCGATCGCGGGCGTGATCGAGAACGCTTGCTCCACGGAGGCTCGGTTCATCGGCTCGTTGAATGTAATCACGATCCGCGGCGTCAGGTTCGTGTTCGCGCCGACGGGCCGGGAATCCGTGATCGAGGGCGGCAACACGTCGACGATCGTCCATGTGTCGTTGCCGGAGGGAATGGGCTCGACGTTCCCCGCGCGATCGCGTGCGATGGTTCGGAAGGCATACACATGAGCGCCCTGACCGAGGAAGGCGGCGCTCGTCGCAGTCGTGTTTGTGTAACCGACGAGGTCCGTCCATGGATTCGCACCGTCTTTCCACTGCACGAGATAAGCCGCAATGTCCGTGGTGCCGACGACGGGGCCCCACGCAATCGCGAACTGGAGCGTGTTCTCGTAGGCGGGCAACGCGGTCATCGAGGAGTTCGGTGGCGTCACGTCCACGATGGTCCACGAATCGTTGACGTTCGGCGGCAGGGGCGGCGTTTCGACGTTCCCCGCCCGGTCCGTCGCCATCGAACGGAACTCGTACGTATGACCGTCCTGGCCTGTGAACACGGCCGAGGTCGTGCCCACCGGGACGATCCATGAATCCGTCCATGCTCCCCCGTTGTCCCGCGACTGGACCCGATAGCTCGCGATGTCGGGCGAGTCGAATTGGGGTCCCCAGTAGACCGTGAAACCCAGCGAGGCCTCGTACCTCGGCAGGGGCAACGCGTGAGACGATGGAGCGATCGTGTCGACCATCGTCCAGGTGTCGTTTGTCGCCGGAGGAACCTCGACGTTGCCCGCGGCGTCCCTGGCGATCGCGCGGAACGCGTAGATGCCTTGCCCGCCCGCCGAAAACGTCCCCGAAGTCGTGGTCGTGTCAACGAGCCAGTTCGTCCAAGCGGCGCCGGCGTTGTATTGGATCGTGTAGGACACGATGTCCGTCACGCCCGCGTCGGGCCCCCAGGAGACGCTGAACGCACTCCGGTTCTGGTATTGGCTCAGGCCGTTCGCATGAGACCCCGGCCGGATCGTGTCGACCGTCGTCCAGGTGTCGTTCGCCGCAGGACGAACCTCTTTGTTCCCCGCAAGGTCGTCCGCCGTCGTGGCAAATTCGTACACGCCATTGGATGAGGCCGTAAACGTGAATTGACCGAAGTTCCCCGCCGGCTGGACGGCGTATTGGACCCAGACGGCACTCCCGCCGGTCCGATACCACAGGGTGATGTTGCCCACTCCGGTCCCGTTGCCGTCTGAAGCAGTGTACCAGACCCAGAACGTGAAGACGTTCTCGTACGTCGGCAAGGCACCGGCCGCGGACGTCGGGGCGTCCTTGTCCACCATCACGAACGATTCCGTGTGGCTCGTCCCCATATTGACGGACCGCGGATCACTTGCGAACGAATAGGGCGGGTACGTCACGCTGACCTGCGTCACGTTGTCGGTCGGGAGCGGGGATTCGATGTAGATGCGGTCCGTGACGAGGATCCACGCTTGGGCTCCGGACGGAGCCTGGCGATCCCAGATTCGCGAGCTTCCGTCCATCACCGTGATATGGGCCGTCGCGACCGGGGTGAAGCCGTTCGGCCAGAGGGCGTCGACTTCGAGATAGTTCCGCACCGTGAGGTTGCCTGCGGCCATCACCGCGAGCTTCGTGAACGGACTGTTCACGGCGATGGCCTCGGTGTAGTTATCTACGTAGAACTCGTAGCTCCCGATCGAAGCGAGGGTCGCGTTGTCCACCGTGAAGCGGGTCGTGAACGTCTTGTTGCCGATGAGGTAGTAGCCGTCCGCATACGAAACCTGAATGGGCGCGCCGCCGCCCGCTCCGCCCTTCGTCACTCCGGAAATCGTGTCCCCGAGGGAGAGGCCCTTCACCACCAGTCCCGAGACAATCCCGAGCGCGTCCCCGCCCCGGCCCCCGTCCGTGAGGTCGAGCGCGTCGCCGCCCCGGCCGCCTTGCATCGTCGTGACCCGGTTCGAGGAGAAGCTCGGAGAAACGAACACCCCCGCGATCCCCGCCGCGGCGCCCCCGTTGCCGCCGAACCGCGTGCCGATTCCGCCGGCCCCGCCGGTGACCGTATCGAGTTGATTGAAGCTGGCTTGTGTGCTGTTGAACGAACCATCGTTGTTCCCGAAGAAGACGACCCCGGTCGCGTTGCCGGCGTACCCACCGCGGACGCCCCGCCCGCCGTCTCCACCCGTCAAGGTCGTGAACGTATTGGCGTGGACCGTCGCCGAGCCGGAGACGTAGAAGACCGCGATCCCGTTCGCAGACCCGCCGGTCGCGCCGTTTCCGGATCCGCCGCCGGCGGCCGCGCCGTTCCCGCCGGTCCCGCCTCGGACGGTCTGAACGGAGTTGCCGCTCGCGTCGGAGTTCATCGCACTGATCAGGAAGAGTCCGTCCGCGTCGCCGCCGACTCCTCCATTGCCGTTCGTCGTCCCGCCGTTTCCGCCCGGTCCGCCGTTGCCGCCGACGACGCTGTCGACCGTGTTCGTAGATAACAGGTTGCTGCCGGTCGAACTCGCCACTTCGATGGCGACAGCCGTCCCGGCATCGCCGCCCCGGCCACCGGTGGTGGTCGTGGCACTGCCGCCGCCCGCGCCCCCGGATCCGCCCGCGACGCTCGTGATCATGTTCCATTGGATCGTTGCGTCGGGCGTGCCCACGACGACAATCCCCGCGGCAGGGCCGCCGTTGCCGCCCCGACCGCCGGCGCCTCCGGTGTTGGCTTGGCCGTCTCCACCGCGTCCTCCGGTGACGATGTCAACCGAGTTCGAGGTAATCGAAGCCGAGGGCGCTCCGGAGACATAGATCCCCGCGCCGATCGCTCCATCGCGGCCCGGTGCTCCCGGCACGGCTCCGGGTGCCCCGTTGGATCCACGGACGCCTCGAATCGTGTTTCCGTCGATCGAGGCGCTCGCTCCGGCCGTCAGGAGGATGCCCATCGCAAACCCGCTACTCACGTTCGTGATCGTGTTACGCGAAACCGTTGGGAAGCTGGGTTGCTCGATCTGGATGCCGATCGCAGTGCCGTTGATCGAGTTGTCCGCAATCCACACGTTCGAGGCGTTGGCGTACATCCCCACGTTCGTGGCCCGCACGATCGTGTTTCTCGACACGAAGCTGGAAGATCGAACGAAGCCGAAACCGAGCCCCGCCGAGAGAATCGTGTTGCTCATGACGTTCGGAGAACTGTCGGTCGCGGTGACTGCCCGATCGACGCGGTCGAATGTGGACCAAGAGACGGATCCGGACGAGCTCGCATTGAACTGGACCCCGCCCCAAGGAAACGGAGAGGCGGTGTTGTTCGCGGTGAACGTGATCGCTTTCGCCGAGGTCCCGTCGGCCGTGAGCCGACCTTCCACGAACAAGTGGACGCCCGGATCGAACTTCACCGTCGTCCCCGGCATGATCGTGAGGCTCCCCGAGGGACGAATCGTGACGGGACCCGTGGCTACGTAGTTTGTCTCAGCGCCGGCTCCCCACGTCGTCGGAACGCTGATGATCCCTCGGAAATACACCGTGGCGCTTGCGATCGGAGCCGTGACAAGCAGGACCGCACCGACGGACCCGAGGAGGACGAGGACCACCACGACGCTTCTCATCGAGAACCGCGCGGGGTGGGCGTGCATTTGAGTCGGCTTCTCCCGAGCAAGGGAATTCCCCGGCCCAGTCGTGTCCCCGTTCCCCCGCTCGATATATTACTCAAATGGCGCCGTTATCCCGTGTGATAGCGACTTGGGAACTGGATAACAGCCCACGCATCAGACGAGGCGGGAACCTTCAAGCCGCGCCGAGGGTTTGGCGCCTCGATGCCCCGAAGCGGACTCGACGCGATCTTCTCGCCGTCGTCCATCGCCATCGTCGGTGCATCTCGTCATCGTGGAAAAATCGGGTACGAAATCCTCCACAACCTCATCGTGAACGAGTACCAGGGGACGGTCTACCCGGTGAATCCGAAGGCGACGAGCATCCACGGGATCCACGCGTACCCGAGCGTCCTCGAGATTCCTGACCGAGTGGATCTCGCGGTCATCACGGTACCCGCAGAGGTCGCACTCGAAGCCGTCGAGGAATGCGGGAAGAAGGGAGTGAAAGGACTCGTCGTGATCACCGCCGGCTTCCGTGAAATCGGCGAGGCGGGAATGGCCCGAGAGGCGCGACTCCTCGCGATGTGCGACGCGTACGACATGACGATGATCGGGCCGAACTGCATGGGAGTGATCAACACCCACCCCGACATTCGCATGGATGCGACGTTCGCCCCGACGCCGCCGCTACCCGGCGGGATCTCGCTGGCGACGCAGAGCGGCGCCCTCGGCATCGCCATCTTGGACCATGCGAAATCCCTGGGCGTCGGCTTCGCGAAGTTCTGCTCGCTGGGGAACAAGGCGCAGGTGAGCCTCAACGATCTCCTTCGGATGTGGCACGGGGATCCGGACACGAAACTGATCCTCGCGTACATCGAGAACTTCGGCAACCCGAGGAACTTCGTCCGGATCGCGCGCGAGACCACGAAAGACAAGCCTGTCATTGCGGTGAAGTCGGGCCGCTCGGAGGCTGGAAGCCGGGCGGCCGTGTCCCACACGGGTTCCCTCGGCGGCTCGGACCTCGCCGCAGAGGCGGTGTTTTCCCAGACTGGCGTCCTGCGAGCGAACTCGATTGAGGAACTTTTCGACCTGGCGATGGCTTTCGCCTTGCAACCGATTCCGCGCGGTGACCGCGTCGCAGTCGTCTCGGACGCCGGAGGTCCGGCGATCATGTGCGTCGACGAGCTGGTCGCCCAGGGACTCCGGCTCGCGGAGCTTGAGCCGGCGACTCAGGCCTACATGAAGAGCTGGGCTCCCCCCGAGGCGTCGCTTCACAACCCGATCGATCTGACCCCGCAAGGAAGCCTCGAGGATTATCGACGCGCCATGGACGCCGTCCTCGCCGACGGAGGCGTCGACGCCGCCATCGCGATCTACGTGCCGCCCGTCCGGGTGGACGAGGTCGACATCGCCCGCGCAATCTGGCAGACGGCCCAGAAATACCGGAAGCCGGTCTTGTGCAACTTCCTGGGGCGAGCCGAAGACAGCGCGGGTTTCGTCGAACTGGTGACGCATCGCGTGCCTTCGTATTCGTACCCGGAGAGCGCGGCGCGGGCCCTCGCCGCGATGCACCGGTATGCCCGATACCGGGAACGCGAGGAAGGGGAACTTCGAACGTTCCCTGTCGACCGCGGCGAGGCCGAATCCGTGTGGGCGCGGGCTCGAGCGGAGAATCGAGTTTTGTTGCGCGGCGACGAGGCGAACCGCCTCCTCGAGGCGTACGGAATCCGCGCGGCAAAGACTCGGTTTGTCCACTCCATCGACGAACTGCCCGGAGCGGCGGCCGAAGTCGGATATCCCGTCGTCCTGAAAGCAGTCGGACCGAGACTGGTTCACAAGTCCGAACTGCAAGCGGTCCTGCTCGACGTGCGGGGGAAAGAGGCCCTCCTGGATGGCGCGTCGCGTATCGCCGCCCACTTACGCGAGCGAGGAGTCGCCCTGGAGGGATTCTTGGTCCAAGAGTTCGTG
Source organism: Thermoplasmata archaeon (assembly GCA_035557795.1). Classification (GTDB taxonomy): domain Archaea; phylum Thermoplasmatota; class Thermoplasmata; order RBG-16-68-12; family RBG-16-68-12; genus RBG-16-68-12. The sequence continues at coordinate 5,989 of DATMDM010000054.1, forward strand.
ACGGGCGGCACGGAGGTGATCCTCGGCATGACGCGGGACAAAGTCTACGGACCATGCCTTGTCTTCGGGCTCGGTGGGATCTACGTCGAGTACCTGAAAGATGTCGCGTTTGGACTGCCCCCGCTCACCGATCGCGACGCGATGCGAATGATCGAATCGATCCGGACCTATCCGCTCCTGAAAGGCGTCCGTGGCGAGTCGGCACGCGATGTGAAAGCGCTCCAAGACGCCCTCCTCCGCCTTGCCCAGCTCGTCTCGGATTTCGACCAAGTCCAAGAGATCGACCTCAATCCGGTAGTGGTCCTCCCGGAAGGCAAGGGCTACCGCACGGTCGACGCCCGAATCGTCCTCGCGCCTCCCGCGGTCCCCACCTAGTCGGACCGGCCCGCAGACCTATTGGCCGGGATTGGGCCGGTCAACTCGATCCAGATCCCGTCCGGGTCTTCGACGTAGGCGAGCCAACTGTTCCCCTCGGCGAAGGGTGGGTGCCCGCCCCGGGCCCCTTTCGCCCGTAGCTCCCGGTACGCCCGCTCGACATTCTCGCACTCGAACGCGATGTGGTCCAGCTCGTCCCCGTTGCGATAGGGTCCCGCGAAGAACTTGGAACCGTCCGGGTACCAGTTCAGCTCGAGCATCTGCTTCGACCCGTCGCTACGTAGCTCCGCCCATTCGCCGCCCGTTTCCGGGACGTGCTGACGCCGCACGACCTGCATCCCTAAGACGTCGCGGTAGAATGAGATGGAACGCTCCATGTCGCGGACTTGAATCCCGACATACGCGAGGGTGTACCGCATGGAAATCGGACGGATGAGAACTCTGCATCCCATAAGCCATCTGCCGCCACACGACGGCGCGCAACGCTTGTAGCCTCGCACTGCCATGTCCTTCCCGAGGGACATGATCCAAATCGACATGGAGGTCCCGGATCGGCCGGGGGAGCTCGCGAAACTCGCCGCGATTCTCGGAGAGGCGGGAATCAACATCGACGCGATCGGCGCTGAATCCGCAGGCGGGCGATCGTACGTGAGCCTGATCGTGAATCAGCCGATGCAAGCGAGGGAGGCGATCATGAAAAGCGGCTACACGTGCTCGACGCGGACCGTCCTCGTCGTGCGCCTCGACGACAAGCCCGGGGCCCTCGCGGCCCTCGCACGAAAACTCGGCGACGCCGGAGTCGATGTCGTCAGCGCGATCCACCTAGGCACCGTGGGCGGACATGCCCAAGTCGCGCTCGGCGTCGACAACTTGGAACGGGCCCGCTCCTTGGTCTGACCCGACGCGGAGCGGAGGGAACCGCGCGCAGGCCCGCCGCGGTTCTGTCCAGCCGACGAGCGGCCCTTCTCACGACCGATAACCAAGGCCCGTTTCTTAAATAAGGCGCGGGCCGCTCGATTCCTCCGTACACGACCGCGAGGAGATGCCCTCGCGACCAAGGCGGCCAGCGTATGCAAGGGGCGATCGAAGCTCTGCTTTCCGGTCTCGTAGTCCGAGGCATCGGCCCGGTCGTCTCCGGAATCCTCATGGCCGCTCCGCTGAAAAAGGTCGCTCGGGCTCAGCTCAAGAAGATCTACGTCCTCGATGAGCGCGGCGAAATGGCCGGCGAGTACATTCTCGATTCGGACTGCCCGATCGACTACAACGACTTCTTGAAAGTCCTGCCCGACGAAGGGATCGGGGACCGCGACTCGCTGTTCGTCGGCGAATACGTTTTCACGGCGTTTCAGAGTGGCAAGTTCGTGTTCGTCCTGCTGTCCCGCGGACAACTGGCACCGGAGGATGTCAACTGGACCGCCCTCCTCCTCACCGCGGCGGACTCGCATCTCGCGGCCGCCACGAGCCGACCCGCGCCGGCCCGCGCCGCCGAGCCGAAACCGGATTTCGACAAAGGGCTCGCGGAACGCGACGCACGTCTCCAGGCGAAGGAAAAATCCCTCGCGGAACTGGAGGCCAAGCTCAAAGCGGACGCGGCGAACCTGAGCGGGCGCCAGGAGGAACTCGACCGCCAGAAGGCGAGGCTTGCGGCCCTCGCGGACTATTCGACCCAGCTGCAGGACGCGGTCTCCAAAGGGGCCTCCCGATCCGCGAAGACCCTCGAAATCGCGGAACAACTCGCGGCGAGTTCCAATGAAGATTCGAAGAAAGCGGAGTCGAAAGCCAGTTCCGACGCCCGACAAGCGTTTGAGCAGGAGCGGAAGGCGCTCATCGCGGCGAAGGACGATCTCGAGACTCGATACCAAGAGGCTTCGACGCGGATCGCGCGACTCGAGAAGGAGGCGAAGGAATCAATCGCCGTCCTCGAGAAAGAACGGACCGAGGCCGGAGCCCGGGCCGCCGAGGAAGACAAGACCCGCCGCGAGATCGAGAGCCGCGTGGCCGATCTGAGCCAGCGTTTCACTTCGATGGCGAAAGAGCGCCTCGTCGCGTCTCATCGCCCCCCGGGCGAAGTCTCCGAGGAAGTCCGGAAGGCGATGGAGGGCGAGAAAGCCGAGCTCGCCCGGGAACGCAAGTTCCTGCAACGGAGGGCGATCGAGCTCCTCGATCGCGAGGAGCGAGTCCGGGATCGCGAAGCGCGGGTCGACGAACGGGACCGTGAATTCGGGCGACGAGAGCAAGAGCTCGCGTCCCGCGAACAGGACCTGGACCGACAGCGGACCCTCCTGGCCCAGGCGAAGCCCCAAGCCCCGGAGGTCCGCGCCGAACCGGACGAGGCGAAGAAGGACATCGAGCGGCGCGTGAAGATCATCCAGCAGAAGGCTCTCGAGCTCCTCGACCGCGAGGAGAAGCTCCGAAGGCGCGCGGCGGAGCTGGAGGCGATGGAGGCCCGGCTCTCCGGGCGCGTGACGGTCGAGTGACGAGTCTACTTCTCAAAGGGAATCAGGTCAGATAACCACCAAACGGCGCTTAAATAGGTCCCAACGGAACCCGCTGTAAAGCCACGTAGACGCTCGCCAGAGTCGTGACGACTTTGAACGTCTCATGCGCAGAACTGTCAGGTTCCTTCCTCGACGTTGAACGAAACGCCCCAACCGGAGCTCCCGGTCCTTCCGTCGCGTCGATGAGCGGCAACGCTGCTCGTTGCGGCCAGTTAGTCGTCCTTCACGGCCCGGTGTTCTCGTGAGGGCGGGAGCCGCGTTCCTGCTCGCGTTCGTGATCCTGGCAACCACCGCCCTCGTGGTCGAAAGCCATTTCGTGCCCGACCCGCTCGCCCAGTTTAGGACGCCGGACGGTCGCCTCACGATTCCCGGCCGTGCACTGACGCCCGAATTGCAACGGCTCCTCTTCCATGGGAATGATCTGCAGCCTTACACGAATGTCACCTTCGTCCTCCCGGCGCAGTCCCCGTATCCGACGGAGCGACTCGTGCCCGTATCCTTTGCATCTCCAAATCTCAATGTTTTCGTTCATCCAAGTCAAGCGCCGGAAACGTGGGGCACTGCCATTGATCACGTCCTCCGAATGTGGTTCCCCCCGGTCGACTGGCACGAGGTCGGTGTCGGAATCCGAGAGTCAGTCCAGGAGGGGATTGGTTGGTTCTTTGATCTCTTCACGATGAACGCGAAAGCCGATGCATTGTCGGTGGATTCGACGACGGTCACGGTCGTCGACCCTGCCGCCGGAACCTGTACGACATCTCAAACGGCCGCGGCGGGGGACGACGCGGTACTCGTGATGCTCAGCAATCGCGGACCCACCGCATACACAAGCGTCACCTACGGCTCGGCGAGCCTGAGCCTGATCCCCGGGACTGCTACGAGCGGCACCGGAATCGTGCGCACGGAGATTTGGTTCTACCAAGGCGTGATTCCAGGCGGCACTCAAACAATGACGGCCACGCTCGTGAGTGGCACCGCGAAACAGGTGTGTGCAACGGTCCTCTTGGGGGGAGTCTGGTCCACGACCCCGACTGCAGGAGGAACCACGGCAAGCGGGACGACCGCGAATCCGAGCATCTCGATCTCCCCGGCATCCGCCGGCGAACTGGCTTTCGCGGTCCTGGGGATTCGAGGCACCACGGCACCGACGGCCGTCACCGGCACGGGAGCCACCGCGACGGGTCTCTACGGGATCGCGCCGACTCAGTGCGCCGCCGCGCCCAACAGTTTTTGCGGCGCGGGAGCCGACATGCCCTTCCCCGGAACGGCAATCACCTGGACGGACGGCAGCGCTACCGACTGGGTCATCTCCGCGGTCCGCGTATTGCCCACCCCCAACTGCGGCGTTGCATCGGGGAATTGCTACCGGATCGGTGCCGGCGGGACGTGGGCTACGGGTGCGAACTGGTCGAATACGTCCGGCGGGGCCGCGTGTGCCTGCACTCCCGTCGCGACGAACGATGTGATCTTCAATGCCACCCCCACCGGCACCACGACCCTGGCGGCAGCCACCACAATCGCGAGCATCGACATGACGGGCTTCACCGGCACGCTCGATACGACCGCATCCAATTGGTCTCTCACCGTCAACGGTCCATTCGCCATTCAAGGGACGTTCCAGGCTCGGAGTTCGACCATCGCCGTCACCGGGGATGTCGGCGTGCTCACCGCGGGGACGATCGTCAGTCTCGGCGCATCGAGCTGGACGGTCAACGGACTGTGGACCAACCTCTCCACCTCCGCCTCGTGGGCCGCGGGGACGAGCACGGTGACGATCCGAGATGCCGCGAGCGGGACGCTGACGTTCGCCGCGCTGGCCGGCGGCACGAACGAGTTCAACAATCTCACGCTCGATGCCAGTGTGACCCCCAGTATCACGTATACGATGGCGGTCAACGCGCTCAGGATGGGAGCGACGCTCACGATCCGCAACTCGACGGGCGGGGCAACGGGACCGACCATCTTGACGACATCCGCGTCGAACTTGGGCATCACCGCGGGGGCGCTCACCCTCTCGGCCTTCGGAAGTTTGACGGCGAATGGGTCAACCGTCGTGGTCAACGGCAACGTGAACGTCAGCGCCGCGAACGGCTACGTCGTCATGGGTTCGTCGATCTGGACCGTCACGGGGACTTGGACGAACGCTTCGACGTCCGCCTCATGGACTCCCGGGACAGGCACGGTCACCTTCGCGAGTGCGACCGGCGGGACGATGACATTCGCAGGGACGAATCTTCCGGGCAACGAGTTCAACAACATTTCGTTCACCTCCTCGGCGGCGTCCGCCCAGACCTTCACCATGGCGACGAGGGCCCTGATCTGGGGCGGGACGCTCACGATCTCGGACGGTTCTTCGACGACGGCGCTCGCAACGGCCAATCTCGGCCTGACCGGCGGCGCACTCAGCGTCGGCAATGGCGGGATCCTTACCGCCAACGCTTCCACAGTCGCCGTGTCGAGCGTGGCGATGACCGGGGGAACGAGCGGAACGATCACGCTCACGACCAGCTCATTCGCGAGCACCGGCAACTGGGACACGAGCGGGGCCGGCTCCGTGTTCACAAAAGGCACGAGCACGGTGACGATGAGCGGTGTGGCCAGCATCGCGATTCTGAACGCGGGCAACAACTTCAACAACCTGGTCATCTCGGCGGCGGGAGCAGTCACCCAAACCGGCCTCGTGGACGTCTCCGGGACCTTGACGGTGAATGCCGGCTCAGTCCTCGCGAGCAGCACCTTCACGCTGACCGTGGCCACCCTCGCTGCGAACATGGCGGGTGGAATCACCGGGGGTGCGGCGGGCGCGAAGACGATCACTGGCAATGTCAGCATCGCCGCCTCGGGATACTTCAGCTTCGGTGCGACGACTTGGAACTTTGGCGGTTCGTGGACGAACTCGACGACGAGCGGATCGTGGTCCGCCGGAACGGGCACGGTCGTCTTCAATTCCGGCTCGTCTCGCACGATGACCTTCGCCAACTTGGGAGTCTCGGAGTTCAGCAACGTGCAGTTCAGCCCGACCGCCGCGGCCACGTTCACCATGGCGACGAACGGACTCCGCTGGGGAGGCACGTTGACCCTCAACAACAATGCGACCCTTTTGACGGCGAATCTCGCCTTGACGGGCCCGGGAGGCAACCTCACCGTGAACAACGGGGCCACCTTGACCGCGGGCACGTCCGGCGTGAGCGTCACCAATGTGACGGTGGCCGGCGGGACCTCCGGGACGATCACAGCCTCAGGCTCGTGGACCGTCGCGGGGAACTGGGATACGTCCGGAGCGGGCTCCGTCTTCACCTCGGCTTCGAGCACCGTCGCGATGAGCGGAGCCGCCAAGACCGTCAAGATCCTGAACGCTTCCAACGGCTTCGGCGCACTCACGATCAGCGGCAGCGTCACCGCGGCGTCGGCCATCACCCTCGCAGGCCTCCTGACGGTCAGCGGCACGTTCGACACGACCGCGACCAACTACGGCCTGTCTGTCGGCGGTGGCCTGACGGTCAGCGGTGCCACGGGAGTCCTCCGATCAAACGGATCGATCGTCTCGGTGGCCGGGAATGTTTCCGTGAACAATGCGGGCGGCTACATCACGTCCGGCGGCGCCGGTTCGTGGACCGTCTCCGGATCCTGGACAAACGCGTCCACGTCCGCGTCCTGGAATTTCGCGTCTCCCATCATGTTCAACTCATCGGCCTCCCAGACGATGACCTTCGCCGTCCTCCCGGGAGCGGCCGCCGAGTTCAACGACATCGCGTTCAACAGCGGCGCGTCGACCGTCACGTTCACCATGGCGACGAACCGCCTGATCTGGTCGGGGACCTTGTCGGTCCAGGGTGGGGCCGGAGCGACGACCCTCGCGACGAGCAACCTGGCCCTCACCGGAGGCGCACTCAACCTCGGCGATGCGGGGATTCTGACGGCGAATGCATCCGCGGTGAGTGTATCGAACGTCACGATGACCGGTGGTACGTCGGGTATGCTGACGCTGACCACCGGCGCATGGACCGTCACCGGTAACTGGGACACATCCGGCTCAGGCTCGACATTTACGGGCGGAGCCAGCACCGTGACGATGACCGGAGCGGGCACGACCGTCAAGATACTCAACGCGTCGAACGAGTTCGCCGCTCTAACCGTCAGCGGCACCGTCTCGGCTGCCTCGGCCCTCGCGACGGCGGGACTCGTCACTGTGAGTGGTACACTCGACACGACGGGCGCGAACTACGGCCTCACGATCGGCGGAGGACTCACCGTCAGCGGTGCGAGCGGGGTCCTCCGCACGAATGCCTCGATCGTCTCGGTGGCCGGGAACGTGAATGTCAACAACGCCGCGGGCTACATCACGTCGACGGCCGCTGGTTCTTGGACGGCATCCGGGTCGTGGACGAACTCCTCGACATCGGCCTCGTGGAGTTTTGCCCCCCCGATCACTTTCAACTCGTCGGCCTCGCGGACAATGACCTTCGGCAACCCGACCCAGGAGTTTGCCGGGAACGTCACGTTCAACTCCGGCGCCTCGACGGTCACTTTCACAGTGGCCGCGAACAGCTTGGGCGTCGGCGGGACGCTCACAATCTCAGGCGGCGCCGGAACGACGACGCTGAACACGAGTGGCTCAAACCTCGCGATCAACGCGGTCACCTTGGTTGTGAACGCGGGAGGAGCCCTCACGGCCAACGGATCCACGATCACCGTCACGGCGATGGACACCCACCTCGGGACATTCACCGTCGGCGCCTCGAACGTCGTCGTGAACGCATCGGGCGGCTCCATCAACATCACGCAGACCGTGAACAATCTCACGGTCAGTCCGACCGTCTCGACGACCTTCACCGGGTCTCTCACGTGGACAGGAACGCTCGCCTTCACGAACGCCGGGACTGTGGCATTCGGAACGAACAGCCTGACGTCTAGCGGCGCCGCGACGTTCACGTTCGCATCGGCGACGATCACGATGAGCTCGGGGAACTGGGATACGTCCTCGGCCACGACCTTCACGGCGACGAGTTCGACGGTTACATTCTCTGGGACGGGGAACCTTCGAATCGGGGGGAGCGCCTCGTTCGGTGCGCTCACCGTCAGTGGCGGCATCCGGACTCTCCAGAGCCAACTCACGACGGCGGGACTGCTGACCCTGTCGGGCGGCACCTTCGCCAAGGGTACGAACGCGCTCACCGCCAACGCCGGATTCACGATGTCGGGCGGCGCGCTCACCTCCACGTCCGGTGTGGTCAGCATCACCGGTAATGTATCGATCGCGGCCGCGTCCTACGTCGTCTTCGGCTCCGAGACTTGGACCGTGAGCGGCTCGTGGACGGACAATTCCACATCGGCGAGCTGGTCGATTGGAACCGCGACCGTGGCCTTCAACGCGTCCTCGGCGCAGACGATGACGTTCGCCGCTCTCCCGGGGAACGCAGCCGAGTTCTACAACGTGACCTTCAACAGCGGCGCGTCGACGGTCACATTCACGATGACAACGAACGCCTTGGCTTGGTCCGGAATCCTCAGGGTCCAAGGAGGGGGCGGGGCGACGACGCTCGCTACGGGCAATCTCGGCCTCACCGGAGGCGCCATCGCCGTCGGCAATGCGGGAGTCCTCGTTGCGAACGCCTCCGCGGTGTCCGTCTCCGGATTGACGCTGACCGGAGGGGCGAGCGGTACGTTGACGCTGACGACCGGTTCTTGGGCCGTCTCCGGCAACTGGGACACAAGCGGGGCGGGCTCGGTATTCGCGAGGGGAACATCGACGGTCAGCTTGACCGGGGCCGGGCAGACGGTATCCATCCTCAACGCTTCGAACGGGTTCTACAACCTCACCGTCTCGGGCACCATCACTCAGTCAGCCGCCATCGATGTGTCCAATTCCTTGACGGTGAGCGGAACGCTGACGACCGGAGGGTTCAACATTACGGGCGGTTCGAACCTGTTCGTCCCAGATGGTGGCGCCCTGGCGGCAGGCACCTCGACGTCCACGTTCACCAACGTCGCGATGACCGGAGCGGTCTCGGGTACGATCACCCTGACCGGCGCATGGACGGTGAGCGGTTCTTGGGACAGCACCGGCGCAGGCTCGGTTCTGAACTCCGGAACATCGACCGTGATCTTCACCGGGACTTCTCAGACAATCAGCCTCGCGTCAGGCCAGATGTTCTACCATCTCACAATCGCGGGCACGGTTTCCATCAACTCGTCGGTGACCGCGGCGACTTTGACGGTGAACAACGGCGCTGTCCTCACAAAGACCGGCCAGACCATCGCCTTCAACACATTGGCGGAGAACGGGACCGGGAGCATCGTCGATGGACCAATCACCGTCCTGAACTTCTCCGTCACGAACAGCGATGGAACGAGCCTTACGGCCATCAGCATCTTCACGGCGTGGACAATCGACTCGGACTACACCTGGACCCATTCATCCACGGTCGCGACCTCGACAATCACTTTCACAATCGGAGGGAACACGAGCGGGCAACGATTCAATGTGACGAAGGACGCCGTGGACTTCACGAATGGGCTCGTGAACGGTTCCGGTCAGATCATCTTCACGATGCTCGGCTCGGACCCGGTCGTCGACGTCCGCCTTACATCGCCTTGCGGGGGCAATCGATATTGGATCGGCGGGACGGGTAGCTGGTCCCAGACGGGCCACTGGGCGGATTCGTCGGGCGGGGTGAATGGATGCTCCGTGCCGAACTCTTCGAATCCGGTCTTCTTTGACGCGAACTCCGGAGGCGGAACCGCCACGATTAATCTGAATGTGGCCGCGGCTTCGCTCAACACGACCGGGTGGACCGGAACGATTGCGATCGGATCGTTCGACCTCGCGGTCAGCGGCGACATTATCCATGCCGCGGGAATCATTTCGATTGGCGCTTCCTCGAATGCCGGCCTGACGGCCACCGGGACGCTCACTCTCTCGGGTTCCTCAGTCCTCGACGGGTCCGGCGTGGCGTCGCTGGTCGCGATCTCCGGCGACACGTCAATCACGAGTACGTCGGCGTACTTCCGGATGGGGAGCGGCACCTGGACATTCGCAGGCTCCTGGTCTAACAGCAGCACCTCGACGAACTGGGTCGCAGGAACCGGCGTCGTGATCTTCGATTCCCCCTCTTCGCGAACGTTGACTTTTGCGAATCTCGCAGGCGACGAATTCCACGATGTGACATTCCAGTCCGCAGCGGGCAGTGGGACAATCGTCTTCTCGATGGCGGCGAACGGCGTGCGCTGGAACGGACTCCTCCTAATCCAGGATTCCGCGGGATCGACGACCACGCTGGCGACATCGAATCTCTCTTTAACCGGCGGATCCCTTGCAGTCGGCAACTCGGGAATCCTCACCGCAAACGCATCGAGCGTCGCCGTGGTCGACGTCACGTTGACCGGCGGAGCCTCCGGTACGCTGACCCTCACGAGCGGGTCTTGGACCGTGAGCGGGCAGTGGGATACGTCGGGCGCCGGTTCGACGTTCGCTCGAGGCACCAGCACGGTCAGGATGTCGGGCACGTCGGCGAGCGTCGCGACCCTCGATGCCACCAATGGATTCAACAATTTGGTCGTCTCTGGGACGGTCACGCAGAACACCGCGCTCGAGGTGCGCGGCACGCTGTCCGTAACGGGCAGGCTCACCACATCGGGAAACAACATCACCGGGGGCGCCAACCTCGCGATCTCTGGCGGCGGGAGCCTGATCGGGACGGCGTCTTCGATCGTCGTCTCCGGGGTGACAATGAACGACGCCGGGACGAATTCCATTTCCCTGACGACCGGCTCGATTTCCGCGTCGGGCTCATGGGACACCTCCGGATCATCCTCGGCTTTCACTGCCGGCTCGTCCACGGTGACCCTCACCGCCGCCTCCGGAACAATCGCGATCGGGCCCGCTCAGTCGCTCGCGACCTTGATCATCGCCGGAAGCGTCTCGTTGGCATCTCCGTTGACCGTCTCCTCCCTCACCATTTCCTCGGGTGGACTCGCCAAGGGCCCGCTCTCGCTCACGGTGAACGGGAACGTGACGTTGGCCGGTGGCTACCTCACATCGACGTTGGGGTCCGTCTCCATCGCGGGAAACGTGAACGTCTCTTCGGCTTCGTCCTACATCGCCTTTGGCTCGGGAACCTGGATCATCTCCGGGAATTGGACGAACGCCTCGACCTCGGTATCTTGGTCCGCAGGATCTGCCGTTGTCACATTCAACGCCACGACGGATCAGATCATGACGTTCGCTGGAGCCAACTTGGCCGGCAACGAATTCGGCACGATCGAGTTTGACAGCGGCTCCTCCACCACCACGTTTACGATGGCCTCGGACGGCCTCGTAGCGCAGACGGTCGCAATACAAGGTGGCCCCGGGACGACCACGTTGACGACGTCGGGCGCGAGTCTCCCGATTCTCGCGAATGCTCTGACGGTGGACGTTGGTGGGGCGCTCACCGCGAACGCGAGCATCCTGACGGTTCGGTCGCTGAGCACACCCGCCGGCGCATTCGCGGCCGGGGCCTCGACCGTCGTCGTCAACATCTCGGGCGGCTCCATCAACGTCACACAGACCCTGCACGACATCGTCGTGCGCCCCGGGATCAGCACGACCTTCGCCTCGAGCATCACCTGGTCGGGGGCGCTGACGCTGACGAGTTCCACGTCCATTTTCGACGGCAATCTGACTTCAAGCGGTCCTGCGGTCCTCAACCTCGGAACCTCCACGCTCTCCATCGCTGGATCATGGGACACCTCCTCGGCGGCGACTCTCGCGTCGATCGACTCTGCGGTGACGTTCACCGGCGGGAGCGGCACAATCACCCTCGGTGCGGGCCAGCGGTTCGCCACATTGACCATCGCCGGGACCGTCGCTCTCGGGTCCGACCTGACCGCGGACACCCTGACGGTGACGAGCTCGAACGTACTGACGATGACGAGCCACCGCATCGCATTCAACAGCCTGACGGTCAACGGGACGATTGCGGACGGACCCGTGAACGCGACCGACCTCTCGGTCACGAACAGTGATACGACCGCTTTGGTCACCATCGCGGGGTTCAGCGAGTGGTCCCGCGGTTCCTCGTACTCCTGGACCCACACCTCCAGCGAATCGTCCCAGACGATCACGTGGACGATCGGCGGAAATGCCGCGGGCATCCCGTACACCGTGACGAAAGACGGCTCGTCGTTTGCAACCGGAACCGTCAACGGCTCCGGTCAGGTCGTCTTCACAATGCTCGGTTCCGACCCCGCCATGCAGGTGACGGTGCACAACCCGATCCCGCCTCCGTGGTGGCAGTCATCCTACATGCTTGCGATCTTCCCCATTGGAATCCTGTTGGGTGTTGCCATGTTCGCGCAACGACAGCGCTGGAGGCCCGCAAAGGCCTTCCTCGTGGACGACAGCGGTCGAATGATCAGGGAATTCACCCTGGACCCGTCTTGCCAGGTCACCTACGACCAGGCGGTGCAGGCAGGCATCTTGGACGCGGTCGACAAGCCGATCAAGGTCGCGAAGTACCACGGCCAGACGGTCCGCGGGGACGCCCTGGGGGTCGTGCTCCTCGCCTACGGACCCGTCACACTCGAGCACGTCGAGTTCGCGCGAGAGATGCTCGTTCAGATTCAGGACAAGTTCGAGGACGCCGTCAAGCAACGCCTCGAAGAGGCGCGGGCCCAAGAGGCCAACGTGGCGACGCAGATGGAGGGCCTCGAGACACGCCGGACGGAAGTCGAGACGCGAGCCGTCGAGGTCGAGTCGATGACCCAGCAGGCACAGGCCGTGCAGACGAAGATCGCCGCGGACACCGAAGCGCTCGAGGCGAAAGAGCAGGACCTCAGACGACGTGAAAACGAGTTGGCGGAAAACCGCGAGGCGGTCGACGAGCGGGCGCGGCAAACGGAAGAGCTCCGAGCCTCCATCGACCGACGCACTGCGGAAATCCAGCAGCAGTCGACCGAGATCGGCGCGAAGTCGGAAGCAGTCCACGCGCGAGAGGAGGCGGCGATCACCCTCGAAGAGACGCTTCGGCAGCGAGACGACGCACTCGTCAAGGGGGAGGCCGGCCTACGAGACGCGATGGAACGCCTCGCCGCCGAGACGGCCACCGTCCAGGGGAGGCTGGACGAGGCCGGGCGCCGCGAGGAATCCCTCGGTCGAGATCAGGAGGAGCTGGCAAGCGGCCGTCAGAAGTTCGAGGCGGATCAGAGAGAGCTCCTCGAGTTCAAACGCTCCATGGACAACCGGGTCGGCGCCGTAGAACAGAGGGAGACCTCGATGGAGCAGTTGTCACAGGACCTCGCGGCGCGGGAGGCTCGCATCGCGCCCGACGAGGCACGACTCGCAGAGCGAACAGATGCACTTGCCCAGAAAGACGCCGAGCTGAACGCCCACGAGGATCGGCTGACGACAAGGACACAGGCGCTCATTGCCCAGGCGGAAGATCAGAGCGCGCGGGAGATGACGCTCAGGGAGGACCGCGTGGTCATCCAGGAAGCGCGGGGTGCGTTCGAGTCGGATCGAAAAGAATTCGAGGAACGCAGAACCCAGTACGACGAGGAATCGCGTCGGCGGGGCGACGACCTCGATGGGCAAGCGAAGACGTTAGGTGAGAGTCAACTCCATCTGGCGCAGGAGAAGGAGGCCTTCGAGGCCGAGCGCACCGAAAAGAGCCAAACGATCCTCTCCCGGGAGATTGAGCTGGAAGCCCGCGAACAGTCCCTCCGAGAGAAGGAGGACGCCGTTCGCGCGCAGGCGGAGGAGAACGCACGTCGCTTCGCGGAACTGACGGCCCAGGACGAATCTCTGGAAATCGAGGCGGCAAAAGCGGACAAGATCCGCAGTGACCTGGATGCTCGGAAGGCGGACCTCACAAACCTTGCAAACGAACTCGAGGGGGAGGGGGCTCGCCTTCGAAACGAGGAGACGAAAGCGGCGGAGGAGCGACGGACCTGGCAGACGACCCTGCAGTCCGAGCAAGCGCTCTTGAAGGACCAGCGGGACACATTCGAGCAAGAGGCTGCCTCCGCGCGAGCCTCGTGGGCGGATCGGATGATGCGGATCGAGGCGCGGGAGGTCGACCTGGAAGAGAAGGAAGAGAAAGTCCGGACCGACGTGGACTGGGTCGCCCGAAGCGACGAGGACCTCAAGCGTCGGGAGAAGACGGTCGAAGAAGCCGGGCAGACGGCTGCCCAGGCGAAAGCGAACGCAGAACGTGTCGCAAAAGAGGCCGAACAACGGTTTCTCGAAATCGAGTCTCGGGAACGGGCCCTCCGCGAAGAGGCGGCGCACGAGGCAATTGAACTCACGAAACATACGGAGGCGTTGAAACAGCTCGAATCGGATTTGAACGCGAAACAAGCCGACTTCGCACAGGAGCGAGCTGCGCAGACCCTGCGACTCCAGGAGACGGAAACGGATCTCCAGATGAAAGCCCGAACCCTGGATGAGAAGGCCCGCGAACTGGCGGAGCGAGAAAGCCGAACCGCGACGATGGAGGAAACGTCCCGCCAGAACGACCTACGCCTTCAGCAGGAGCGCGAGGACGTCCAGGCGACGGCGAAGCAGCTCGAATCCCAGCAACTCGAACTCGCGCAGCTCAAAGACCGCTACGAATCGGAAGCTGCGCACGTCCGCAGCGAGGCGGAGGGCATGCGACAATCCGTCGCGGCCAAGGAGGCAGAACTGCATGCGGAAAGGGAGCGGATCGAACGGGATTCGTCGGCCCTCCAAGATACCCTCGGCGCGAAAGCGAAAGAGATGTCGGTCCGGGAACGATCGCTCACGGCGAGAGAGGCAGAACTTCGAGCCGAGGAACAGGAGCTCGAGGCCCGCGGACGAGAACTCGACTCGAAAGAGCGCCAGGCAGAAGCGCACTTGACCGAGATGTCTGCGCAGGCGATGGCGCTCATCCGGCGAGAACAGGGGCTGGACGCTCGAGGGACCCAGCTCGACGAGACGGTCCGTCGGTTCGAGTCGGAGGCGAAGGAGAAGCGCCGGGAATGGGAATCGCTCCAGACAAGTTTGCGGTCCCAACAGGCGCAATTCACAACGACATCGGAATCTCGCACCGTCGAACTAGCGAAGAAAACCGAAGAACTCGAGGGCCGAGAGCGCATCCAACGAGCGGCGTTCGCCCAGCTCGAGATGGACCGATCCAAACTCGACGCCGAAGCGAAGGCCCAGACGGCCAGGTCGGCGGAAGCGGAGGCCGCTTGGCGACGATCGGAGGCCCGGCTCGCGGAGCTCAAGACAAAGGAAGACGAGCTTCTCCGAGGCCGCCAGTCATTCGAATCGGAGCGTTCCACCTGGTCCGCCCGACGGACCGAGGAGCTGAAGCAACTCGAGGCGACGCGGGATGCAGCCGCCCAGCAGGCCCAGCAGGCGGAGCGACTTGTCGCGGAGTCCCAGCGGCGGGCTCTGGTCGCGGAAGAAGCGGAGCGGGCGTCGAAACGCCAGACGGCCGACCTCGTCGCGCAACAAGCGCGCCTGGAGGGTCGTCGGTCGGAGGCCGAGAAGGCCGAACGTGACGCACAGGGACATCTCGCCCAGCTGCAAGAGGCCTCACAGAAGTTGGCCGTGAAAGACATGCAAATCGCCACCGCCCTCAAGGATATCGAGGCGCGGCAGGGGAAGCTGGCGGCATCGGAGAGAGACCTCGGAGCCCTCCAGACGGAACTACGCTCGAAGAAGTCAGCCCTGGACCAAGAAGCGGCGCGGATCGCCGCATCGTCGGATCAGCTGATGACCCGCCAGAAGGACTTGGAGTCTCGGACGGCGACCCTCGAAGTGAAAGTGACCCAAGCCTCGACGAAGGAACAGGCTCTGGCGACGGAACTCCAACGCGCGGACAACCTCATGGAAGACCTCACGAAGAAGGAGCATGACCTCCGCGCCCGAGACGAGGCCGCGAAAACCTCCGAGAAGTCCCTGACCGCACGCGAGGCGACGCTCGTCGCCCGAGACGCCGAGGTCAGAGACGGAATGCGAAGCCTCGAAAAGCTCCGCAAAGAAATCGACGACCAGCGCGGCGCAGCCGAGGAGGACCGTCGGACCGCGACGACGACCCGTGAAGAGGCGGAGTCGACCAAGAGGGATGCGGACAAGATCCGCGCCCAAGCCAACGAGATGCAGGCGGAGGTCAATAAGAACCTCCGGTTCCTCCAGAAGAAAGCGCTCGATGTCTTGGATCAGGAGGAGAAAATCCGGGCTCGCGTCGCGACGATCGAAGGGCAGGAGAAGTCTCTCGACACGAGGGGAGAGATCCTCGAAGGGAAGGAACGCGCGCTGGAGGCAGACCAAGCCGCGCTCGATGCCAAGATCGGGAAGCTTCAAGCCGAGGTCGACCGACTTCGCGCGCGCCTCACGGACACGGAGAAATCCGGAGGCCCAACGACCGCCGCGATGGAGGAGTGGAAGAAGGATGTCGAGAACCGCGTGAAAATCATCCAGAAGAAGGCGATGGACCTGTTGGACCGCGAGGAAAAGCTCCGGAAGAAGGAGGAGGAGCTTCGCGCGCTCGCGAGCCAACTCGGCGTGAATCCGTGACGGATGTCGAACCCGACCCGGACGCGACATCGATCGCACAGGGCGTCAGCGCGCGGCCTTGCGGATCGCCTGGTCGAAATCCTCGACCAGATCGTCGGTATCCTCGAGGCCCACACTCACCCGCACGAGCCCTTCGGTAATCCCGCTCGTTGCTCGCTCCGACTCCGTCAGAGGACCGTGGGTCATGGAGGCGGGGTGTTGCACGAGCGTTTCCGTCCCGCCGAGGCTGACGGCCAGCGTGGCCACCTTCACGGATTCCACGAACCGTCGGCCCGCGCGATGGCCTCCCTTGAGCTCGAAGCTCAGCATCGCGCCGAAGCCGGACATCTGCCTGCGCGCGAGGGCGTGTTGCGGGAACGACTTGAGGCCCGGATAGTGGACGGCGCCAACGGCCCGGTGATTTTCTAGCGACTCGGCAAGTGCTTGGGCACTCGCGCCTTGGGCTTGCATGCGGATCGGGAGCGTCTTCAGACCGCGTCGAACCAAGAACCCCTCGAACGGGCCGAGCGCAGGTCCCAACATCTTGTACGTGAACCAGATTCGGTCGAATAGGCGAGGGCTCGCCGTGATGACGGCACCCGCCACGACATCGCTGTGTCCACCCAGGTACTTCGTCGCGCTATGGAGCACCGCGTCGACCCCGAGCTCGATGGGACGTTGATTGATCGGCGATGCAAACGTGTTGTCCGCGAGGGTCGTGGCACGGACGGTTTTTGCGGCGTCGACCGCTTCGCGAATGTCCGTAATCATCATCGTGGGGTTCGCCGGGGTCTCGATGTAGACCAACCGGGTGTCGCTCCGGACCGCCTCTTTCCAAGCCCCCGCCGTCCGAGGGTCGACGAAACTCGTCGACACACCGAACCGGGGCAGGAGACGTGTGAAAATTTCCGTCGTCGCGGCATAGAGGCTCGCTCCCGCAACGACGTGATCACCGGAGTCCACGCATGCGAGGATCGCCGACGCGATCGCGCCCATCCCCGATCCGGTCACGAGGGCACGGACGCCGCTCTCGAGGTCGGCGAGAGCCTCTTCCAGTTCGCGCAGGGTCGGATTCCCCCACCGAGTGTAGTATGCCTCCGGCGCCGTCGCCCTCGCAAACTCGGCGCCTTGGCGCGCGGACTCCAGAGCCCACGTCGAACTCGCGTAGATCGGTGTGACGATGGGACCCCTCCTCTTCCCGCGGCGGCCGTGGACCGCACGCGTCCGAGGTCCGAGGTGCTTTCCCACGAGCCGGGCACGGCGCGTTCGCCGAAATAGATTTCGAAGCCCGGAGAAAACAAGAGGCCAACGAGGCCGAAGCGACGCGCGCATCGCGCGATCGAAGTTAAACCGGAAAGGTCAAAAAGGGGGGGTGTATAACAACCTTCCGCCCGGTCGTTGTCTCACGGCCGGGCGACTATGCCTACGGAGGCAACCAGATGTCGCGTGAGGTGGATTTCGCCGCGAAACCGATCGACCCCGACTTCATGAACAAGCCGGATGAGTACCCCGAAACAGGGACCCACTTCGACCACAAGGTCTTTGCCGAGGGCATCGCGCGGCCCGATGCCGACGGGAACCCGTATCCAACGAAACTCGGGATCCACGGTCTCCACGTGGCCGTCGACTTCGACGGCTGCGTCGCCGACGGCGTCTGCATGGACGTCTGTCCGGTCGACGTCTTCGAGTGGCTTCTCGCCCCAGGCAAGAAAGGGACAGGGAACGACAAAATCATTGAGAAAGGCGGCGAGGAGTGGGACAAGTATCGATGCGACAAGTCCGACATGATCCGGGAGTCGGACTGCATCGACTGCATGGCGTGCGAGACCGCCTGCCCGACGAAGGTCATCAAGATCAACCCGTAGCGCCTCCTTCGATCGATCGCGCGACGCGAGGGCCTGTCTTGCGGTTCGAACCCACCCAATAGTTATCTATAACAGCGTTATACAAGCAGCGAAACGGGTGCCTCGTTGACCGATGTGCTCTACGCTGGGTTTCTCGGTCTAGTCGCAGGGCTGGTTCCAGTCTACATCGGTCTGGCTCCGTTGTGGATCTTCAAGCGGCTCTCGGTCGGATGGAGGACCGCGCTCGTAAGTTTCTCGGCCGGCATCCTGCTGTTTCTGTTCGCCGACGTTACGCATGAAGCGGTAGAACTCTCGGCGACGGCCGGGAGCACGCCGGCGCTGTTCGCGTTGGGCCTGGGGCTGGGCCTCCTCGGACCCGTGGTGATTACCCACATCCGGCGGAGGAAGATGGCGTCGCAAACCCAGGCGCCGCCATCGGACGCACCATCGAAGCCGATCGTCAGCGCGAAACTCTTCACAGCCCAAATGATCGCCTTGGGCATCGGGCTTCACAACCTGGGGGAGGGACTTGCGATCGGAGCGGCCTATGCAGCGGGGGTGTTCGGCCTCACGAACCTCCTCGTCATCGGGTTCGCCCTCCATAATTCCACCGAGGGGCTGGGAATCTCGGGTCCGATCGCGTCCACCAACAGGGGTGCCCGGGACCCGCTCATCCTCGGATTCCTTGCGGGGTCCCCGACCATCCTCGGCAGCATGATTGGGTCCCTCGCCTACTCCCCCGCGCTCGGGACTCTGTTTTTCTCGGCTGCCGCGGGCGCGTTGCTCTACGTGATTGTCGAGCTCGTCAAGGTCACTTCCACGCCGGAACCCAGCAAGCTCGTTTTCGTTGGAATCGTGATCGGCATGGTCCTGATGTTCGGGACCGGCCTTCTGGTCCGGTAAGTCAGCGGGGGATCCCGACCGAGGGGCAATTCACAGGAGATCCTCGTTCATCGAGCCGCTGCGGTACCCGCGAAGATCGACCGTCACGTACACGAACCCGGCATTGCGGACCGCCTCCACCACTTTCTCGGCCATCGCGGTCTCGGATATTCGCGGAAGATCCTCCCGGGGTACCTCGATCCGCGCAATCCCATCGTGGGCCCGCACGCGCACGACACGGAAGCCCAACGCCCGGATCGCGACCTCCGCCGCCTCGACACGCTGCAGTTTCTCCAATGTAATCACCTCGCCGTACGCAATTCGAGAGGACAGACACGCGTTGCTCGGCTTGTCGAAAAAGCTGAGGTGCAGCTCGCGGGCGAGCGTTCGCACATCCTGCTTCGTGAACCCGAATTCGACCAGCGGATGCCAGAAACCGGCCTCGTTCATCGCCTGGATCCCAGGGCGGTGGTCGCCCAGATCCGAGACGTTGACGCCATCCGCGATTGCCGCGAACCCCATCTCCGCCGCCAGGGGCCTTAACGCCGCCCCGAGCTCTTGGCGGCAGAAGTAGCATCGGTTGGCCGGATTCGCGACGTAGCGATCGTTGGCCAGCTCGGAAACGCGGACCGTCTCGAGGCGAATCCCGATCTCCGCGGCTTCGGAGACCGCCTCGTCGAGCTCCCAACGGGCCAGAGACTCCGCGTCCGCGAGGACCGCAATGGCATTGTCTCCGAGCGCATCGTGCGCCACGCGTGCAACGAGGCCGCTGTCGACTCCTCCAGAGAAAGCGACGAGGACGCGGCCCCGGGACCGCATCGCGGCGGCCATGCGATCGTGCGCATCCCGCAGGTCGAATGAGCGACTCGCGGTCTCCATCGGCTGATCGAACGCGGCATCGGGGATAAAGCCATCGCGCGTGACAAAACGTAATGGCCCTCATCGAGATGACGACGCGTGCGCCCGGCCTTCCTCGAATGCACCGCGTGCTCGAAGCACCACGCGCTGCGGCTCCTCAACACCTGCGATTGCGGCGCTCCTTTGTTTGCCCGCTACGAATGGGAGGACATCCGCCGCGAGGACCTGCTTCCTCGGGGGGATCTCTGGCGATACGCGCCGCTTCTCCCGTTAGAGCCTGCGGAGATCCGATCGCGCGGCGAAGGAGGAACGCCCCTTCACCAACTCGAGCGGATCGGCTCCGGAGGCCGAGTCGCGCGTCTCAAGGTCGCTTCGTTACACGTCAAGGACGAAGGACTCAATCCGACTCGCACGTTCAAGGCGCGCGGCATGGCGGTCGCAGTGCCGATGGCCTGTGCCTTGGGGGCGACGACCTTGGCCGTCCCGACCGCCGGGAACGCAGGGGCCGCATTGGCAGCGTATGCCGCGACTTATGGAGCGCGCGCAATCGTCCTCATGGCGAGCGACGGTCCCACGCATCAAGCCCGCGATGCTCTTGCATTCGGAGCGGAGGTCCTCCGGGTCGACGAGAACATTACGGACGCCGCGCGGATCGTGGCCGAACTCTCGACCGCGACGGAACTGTTCAGCGTCGCCACGTTGCGGGAACCCTACCGAGTCGAGGGAAAGAAGACAATGCTCTTCGAAATCTGGGAGGCCCTCGGCGGCATGCCAGACTGGATTCTCTTCCCGACGGGAGGCGGGACTGGAATCGTGGGGATGTGGAAGGCCCTTCACGAACTGCGCGATCTCGGCTGGTACGACGGCACGTGGCCGCGTTTCGGCGTCGTTCAAGCGGAGGGATGCGCGCCGCTGGTGAAGGCCTGGAAAGCCGGCCGCGAGACCGCAGAGCCGTGGCCCAAGCCTCGGACGGCGGCGGCCGGGCTTCGCGTTCCTGCGACCCTCGCCGACCGAATCGTCCTCCGGGCGATTCGCGAGACCCGCGGGGCGGCCGTCGCGGTCACAGACGAGGCGATGAAAGTCGCCGCTTTGAACCTCGCCGTGCTCGAAGGAATCAGCGCGTGCCTTGAGGGAGCGGCTACCCTCGCCGGCCTCCGGCGCTTCTACGACGAGGGCACGATCACCCCGGAGGACCGGGTCGTCCTGGTGAACACGGGAGCGTCGGATAGTGGCACCGTCTCTCCGGTGGAAATCCCAGAAGTAAAGACGGCAAGCCAGGTCCAGACGTACCTCGGGCTCACGTCACGTGCCTCTTGACTTCCTCGAGGATTCTCTGGTGATCCGGCGGGACTTTCGGATCTTCCGTGACCCACTTGTACCGGATGACCCCGTCGGCATCGAGCACGAACACGGATCGCTTCGTCACGCCGTGAAGGCCGAACCCTCCGAAGCGCTCGTAGAGCACCCCGTACGCGGTGCTGACCGTCTTGTTCCAATCGCTGAGCAACGGATAGTTGAGGCGGTTCTGTTCCTTGAAGACCCGATGGCTGTGGTGGCTGTCCGTGCTGATCCCGAACACCTTCGCACCCCACTTCTGAAGGTCTCCCATCGAGTCGCGCATCGCGCAGAGCTGGCCCTGGCACACATTCGTGAAGTCCCAGACGTAGAACGACAGGATCACGGGGCCTCCGCCGAGCTCCTTCGAGAGGGTGACCGGCTTTCCTTCGTCACTCAGCACCGTGAAATCCGGCGCCTTCTGGCCGACCTCCACCATCCGCGCACCCCGGCCGCCGAGAGACCCGCGAGGGATAACCCTTTCGCTTTCGACACTCCGCGAAGCCGCGTTGGCGGCGGAACGGAATGTATATCTAACGGGTGGAGCCCATTCAGGGCCTCGCCTGTCCAGAGGAATTGCTGAACCAGACCAAACTCATCGATCGGGGGAACGAGGGTAGGGGGAAGGAATGGCGAAGTATGTGCTCGCCGCAGACTACACCCTGATGACGGACTACCGCAACGTCCCTCTGGCCACGTTCTTCAGCTGCATTCCAACGGATTATTGGCAGTCCCGCCTCGTGTTCCGCATCCTGGCCGACCAGCCGAAGCTCGACGCGGACGGCCGGCCGATCCGAGTGCCGTACGGTCTCCGGAAAGTGGAAGCCTCCCTCGTCCGAGCGTTCGGGCGCGATGATGTCGTCATCGCCGACCCTCGGGACGTCGACCGCTACATCGACGACGAGACCGAGGTCGTCGGACTGCACTCGATGGATCCTCTCGGCCTCGGTCCCGTGAGCATGTCCTTCACGATGGGCGGGGTCCTCACGCCGTACACGAAGGCGATGTTCCTCGAGCTCGCCAAGCGCGTGCAGCGGCCGAACCGGAAGTACAAAGTCGTCCTCGGAGGGCCGGGCGCCTGGCATTTCGACTACCGACAGGAGATGCAAGAATCCCTCGGGATCGACCACATCGTCCACGGCGAGGTCGACCATCTGGTCCCGGAGATTTTCGATCGGATCGTCAACGATTCGGCTCCCCCGGTCATGCGCTTCACGAACGCGACGGCTCCCACGGTCGACCAGATCCCGAAAATCCTGGGCCCGACGATGCACGCGATGAACGAGGTCATGCGAGGATGCGGCCGAGGCTGCGAATTCTGCGAAGTCACCTTGCGCCGGCCCCGATACTTCCCGCTCGATTACATCGGTGACGAGATCGCGGTGAACACGAAGATCGGCCAATCGTCGATCCAGCTCCACTCGGACGATATCTTCCTGTACAACCTCGAGAACTGGAAGACGATGGAGCCGAACGAGGATGCGGTGAAGGATCTCTTCCGGTTCGTGATGGCCCAGCCCGGCGTCTCCCATTGCTATCCGACGCACGGGACGGTCAGTGCGGCGGTCACCAACCCGGGGCTCATCCGGGACATCTCGGAAATCGTCCGCGCCGGCCCGAACAAATGGGTCGGCATCCAGAGTGGAATCGAGACGGGGAGTCCGGCGCTCTCCCGGGCGGTACTGCACCGGAAGGCCGCTCCGTTCAGGGCCGAAGAGTGGCCGGACCTCGTCGTGGAAGGCACACAGATCCTGAACCGCAACTACTGGTATCCCGCGTTCACGATCATCCTCGGTCTGCCGGGTGAGACGCCGGAGGATGCGTGGATGACGGTGGACCTCCTCGACCGGATGGAGCAGATTCCGAACAGCCACTTCATCACGGCGCCGCTCACGTTCGTGCCGATCGGCGTGTTGCGGGGCGAGGAGTTCTACAACATCGACGAAATGATTGACGAGTCGCGCTTCAACGTGGCATACCGCGCATGGCGCCACGTCCTCCTGGAGATCGACCAGGACCTTTGGCAGCTCACTCGCCTCCCGCCCCCGACGAGAGCCCTCGTGGTCGCCACGGGACGAATCGGCGGCCGATACATCCTCGGGATCATGCATCGATATGCGAGGCGAATGGGCTTCCGAATCCGAGCGCCGGCAAAGACGCGCCGCCAGGCAGAAGGCCACACGCTCAGCTTCCCGGCCGCCTGAGTCCCGACGCCGACAGAGCCCGGTTGTGTCGCGAGTGATGTCAGCCCACCTCGCCCGAAAGGATTGCGCACATCCTACGTGTTCAACTTCCGTTCGTGACCCACGCCCGGTATTGCTTCGCCTTCGCCTCGGCGCCTTCCTCTCCCATGATTGAAGGAAGCGTCCGCTCTCGCAATAGATCGACGATCTTCTCCAGATCGGCTTCCGTCAGACTTGTCAGGTCCGTCCGCACGTCACGGACCCGCTTGCGGAGCATCGCGAGCGCCATGTCTCCCCAGATGGCCCGCATATCGGCCTCGACGAGCTCGTATGCCGCCTTCACACCCACGTCTCACGCTTCGGCCGGCATCTGATGGGCGCTGAGCCACGCACTGTATCCGATGTAGAACAAGACGACGAGCGCGAGGACGAGGAACGCGTCGGGCAGGATCGTGTCGGCGAGGAGAATCCGCAACCCCGCGCTCGGGCTCAGTGCAATTCCGACCGCGGCGAGGCCGATGCTCAGCCGATACAGGAGCCCGCCTCGCATCATCCGGATGCCCCGGTGTGCGACGAGGCATCCGCCCAGGACGCCGCACGAGATGCTCAGCACGAGTACGATGAATTGCTCTGCGGAGACGGCCATCGAACCGACCGTCCATTCATTGCGGACCGATACGCCTTAGGTCTACGCCCTCTAGATTCATGGCGAGAATAATTCAGCCCTCGAGGCGAGCGGTCACGGACTGGCCTCCCACTTGGACGAAATCGATCGACCGGTAGAGAGCGATGGCGGGGTCGTTGCCGACCGTGACGTAGAGCGCGAGTCGCCGTTCATCGCGACCCGCGAGCCGCCCCATCGCCGTTTCGAGCAACGCCCGCCCGAGCCCGCGCCCGCGGCGCTCCTTCGCCACGCCGAGCTCGGCGACGAGCGGCATGCCCATCCAGTGCGTGATCAGGATCGCGCCCACGATCCGGTCGCCCTCCAGCGCGACGTGGGACGCGTCCGGCATGAACTGACCGGAATCGCCTTTGAAGAGCCCCGCCACATAGCCGCGCCACTCCCCCTCGGGCCCCGTGTGGATGCCATACGCCTGCTCCATGTGTCCCTCGTACACATCCATGAGGAACTTCGTGAGGCCGAGGACTTCGTCTTCCTCCGGGGGCTGCAGCTTCACGTTGATGGGCGCGGCGTTCCGCTTCGTCGGGCCTTCCATCCGCATCCGTGCAAACACCCGCCGAAAGCCGAGCGACGCGAATGCGGATTCGTAGATGTCCTCGAAGTGCGCGGTGATCGACGTCGCGCCACCGGCCCTGAGGAGGTCCATCGCCTTCAATAGGGCCGCCGCAGCTTCCTCGCGATTTGTTGGGTCCATCGAGAACCCCGAGATCTCGGCGGGGCCCAACCGGACGGTGCCGATGATCCGGCCATCTTTCTTGACCGAGAAGTGGGACCGCTGTTCCTCCGGAGGGAGGGCGAGGTAGCGATCGAGGTGGATCTGAAGGTCGCTCGTCGGAAGATCCGTGCGGCCGGAGACGAAGGTCCGCCAGTAGGCGTGGGCCTCCGTCGTCTGCAAGGGCTCCAAGCTCACCGGCACACTGCCCGCGAGGGATTCGCGAGACATCAAGGTTCGCGCCGCGGAGATTTTATCCGGGAGGAGGCCCTTCGACGCGACGGATGGATTTCGCGCTCACGGAGACCCAAGAGATCACGCGCAAGTCGGTCCGCGATTTCGCGGAGCAAGAGATCATCCCGCAATCCGCCGCCTTCGACGAGAGCCAGGAATTCCCGCACGCGTGGGCCAAGAAGATGGGTGAGCTCGGGCTCCTGGGCGTCTTCGTCCCGGAGAAGTACGGCGGCGCGGGACTCGACACCGTGTGCTATGCGATTACGATCGAAGAACTCTCTCGCGGCGATGCGAGCGCGGGGGTGATCGCGGCCGTGTGCAACGGCCTCGTCTGTGAGCCGCTCCTTCACTATGGGACCGAAGAGCAAAAGCGAAAGTTTCTCGAGCCCGTGGCTCGGGGCGAATGGCTAGGCGCATACGCTCTCACGGAACCCGGCAGCGGCTCCGACGCGGCTGCGATGCGGACCACCGCGACCCTCGAGCGGGACGAGTGGGTCTTGCGGGGAATGAAGACATTCGCGACGAACGCGTCCGTCGCCAAGATCGTCGTCGTCTACGCCCGGACGGGCCCGAAGAAACACGAGATCTCCGCGTTCGTCTTGCCGACCGATGCGAAAGGTTTCTCCGTCCTGAAGAAGGAGAACAAGATGGGGATTCGCGCGAGCGACACGGTCACCCTCGGCTTCGATGGCTGTCGCATCCCGAAGGACAATCTGTTGGGAGAACTGCACAAAGGCTTCACAATCGCGATGGCAACTCTCGACGGTGGCCGGATTGGCATCGCGGCCCAGGCCCTCGGGATCGCCCAGCGGGCCCTCGAGGAATCCACCAAGTACGCGAGGGAACGACAGGCGTTCGGCCAGAAGATTGCGGATTTCCAAGCGATTCAATGGAAGCTTGCGGACATGGCGACGGAGATTGATGCAGCCCGCTTGCTAACCTATCGCGCCGCGCACTTGGAGGATCTTGGGCGGCGGCACACGTACGAATCGAGCGTCGCGAAACTCTTCGCGTCGGAGGCGGCGCACCGAGCCGTCGACGCCGCCGTTCAAATCCACGGCGGGTACGGATTCGTCAAAGACTACGTCGTGGAGAAGCTGTATCGAGATCAACGTGTCACGGAGATTTATGAAGGGACGTCGGAGATCCAGCGACTCGTCATTGCCCGCTCGATCCTCGGCGGCTGAGGACTCGTCAAAGCACCTGATCTTCGAAGGAATCGCATCTCCACGGAGAACCATTTATGGCTGAGCGGCTTTCGTGCAGCGATGGCCACGCACGTTCTCTACATGGAGGAGCGACGCGGACAGGAACCGGACCCATGCTATGCGCAGGAGTTCGACGCCCGGATTCAGGAACGCGGTCCTGATTTCGTCGTCCTTGACCAGACCCTCTTCTATGCAGAGGGAGGCGGACAGCCCGACGACACCGGGACTCTTCGATGGGCGGACGGGGAAGCTCACGTCCTCCGGGTCACGAAGGAGAAGGGCGTGGTCAAGCACCATGTCGATCGCATGCCGACCGCGGATGCGGTCCACGGCGTGATCGACTGGGATCGACGGTACAAGCACATGCGGATGCACACTTCCCAACACCTCATGTCCGGGCTCGTATTCCGAACCTACGGGGCGAGGACCGTCGGCAACCAGATACACATGGACTACAGCCGCGTGGACTTCCAACCGGCGAACTTTACGCCGGAGGATCTGAAACGAATCGAGGCGGATTGCAACCGAGTCATCGCTTCGTCGCAGGACGTCCGCATCTTCGAGGAGGACCGCGTCGTCGTGCAAAACAAGATCGAAGATCGCGCCCTGCTGGATCTCATCCCGCAATCCGTGCGGCGCCTGCGGATCATCGAAATCGGGAGTGCGGACTTCTGCCCCTGCGGCGGCACGCATCTGAAGAACGTCTCCGAGATCGGAACCGTCCACATCTTGGAGAAGCGGTCGAAAGGGAAGGAAACGGACCGCATCGTGTACGAGCTCCTCGCCGGGTAAGCGGGCCGGCACATTGGAACCGGGAGCGAGTGCTTATGGACTGCTAGCCCCTTGATTGGCAGGGCCATGAAGGCCGGGATCGTCGGGGTCGGGAAGGTCGGCGGTGCGGTCGCGTTCGCCCTCGCGCGTGAAGGTCAGTGGGACGAACTCGTCTTGGTCGATGCAGAGCCGGACCTCGCCTGGGCTCAGGCCGAGGATATCCGCCACGGCTTGCGCGTGTCCACCCAGCCCACCGTCCGCGTGGGCAAGATCGAGGATCTCGGGGATTGCGATGTCGTCGTCTTGTCGGCCGGACAAGGGCGAAAGCCTGAGATGACGCGGCTCGACCTCCTGCATGCGAACGCCGGACTGGTCGCGAAACTGAGCCGAGACATCGCCCGCGCGGCGCGGCGGGCGAGCCTCGTGGTGTTGACGAACCCGATGGACGTCATGACGACGATCGCGTGGCAGTCGACCGGATGGCCTCGGACCCGTGTGCTGGGCTCCGGCACGCTTCTGGATTCGCAGCGGTTCCGGATGATCCTCGCGGACCACCTGAACGTCCCTTCGGTCAAAGTCTCCGCAACGGTCCTAGGCGAGCACGGCGAGCGAGTCGTCCCCGTGTTCAGCCGCGCCAAGGTAGGCGGGCGGCGGCCGACGGTCTCGGCGAAGGACAAGGAAGAAATCACTCGGCGGATCCGCGACGTGAGCACGCGCATCATCGCGGCGAAGGGCGGCACGGCGTTCGGCCCTGCCGGCGCGACCGTGGAGCTCGTGCACGCGCTGATTGGCTCAAGGCCTCGGGTCGTGCCATGCTCTGTCGTCCTCGAAGGAGAATACGGGGTCCATGGCGTCGCGATCGGTGTCCCCGCGGTCCTGGGTACGGGGCGCGTCCTCGCCCTGGAGGAATGGCCCCTGGCCGACGACGAGCAGGCCGCGTTCGAGGAGGCGGCACGCGATCTGAAGGCTTTCGCCGACGACGCTGAGGTCCTTCTCAAAGGCAACCCTCGACCGTCCTCTTGAGAGGAGGATTGGCAGCCGTCACGCCTCGACGGCCTTCGTCCCGTCCCAGAGCTTCCGTTTCCCTTTCTCCGCGGCCGGGATGAGGAGGTCACGCTTCGATTTCGTCGGGATGATGAAGTACTCCTCGGTCTTCCCGGATTCGGAAAAGAGGACGAGCTTCACCTTGCCTCCCTCCATGGGTTGGCCTGTCTCCGGATCGAGGTAGTTGTACCGAACATAGCGGCCTCGGTCGATGAGGGACCGAACCTCAATCTCGCCTCGCTTCGTCCGCGTAAGGACCTCTTCCGGGAACGTCGTCATGGCCTTCGCGGGGGCAACGGGGGAAGGTCCGAAGAACGTAGCGACGCGCTCCCTCGACCGACGGACCGGTCGTTTCGCGGAATGATTTTCAGCGATCCGAGGCTAACTGATTCTCACCGGCTGAAGGTCGTGTGGGAACTCTTATGGAACCCCGCCTACCCTCCGGACCGAAACCATGTCCCACAGCTACGAGACGGGAAGGGGAGCCATGGCCGAGCTCGGCGCGAAGCAGCCTCACGAGCTGCTCTTGATGCTGGGCGGCCTCTTGGCCCTCCTCCTGACCCTCGCGACTTATGGGATCCAGTGGCTGACGACGGGAATCCCACAGAACCAGTATGCCACCGTGACGACGGCCGTCATCATCAACGTCGTCCTCGGTGGAGCCCTGTGGGCCTCCTCGGCGATTACGCGGAAGAACCTGATGAACGGAGCCATCGTCGCGGGTGTGATCAGCATCATCCTGATCTACTTCGGCGGTCGGCCCGGCCAGATCGGTGGCATCGTCGGGATCCTCGGCGCAATCCTCGCGGCGGCGAAACCGTACCTCCCCTGGTCCCGGCGCGACTAGGCCGGCATTCTCGGCCTAGCCCTTCGAAGCTCCACTAGCGGAGCCCTTCCCCTTTTTGACCTTCTTTATTTTCAAGACTCGCATCGAGTTCCTCGGCTGAGGCTTCCAAGTTGGCACGTATCCTCCTCAAGGAACCGGAGAACGGTGAGAAATTGAGGTCGTGCTTGGCCGATTCTAATAGTTGATTCTCACCGACTGTTAACCGGGTCGGAAGCCATATCCTCCCGATGGCGCGTGGGCCGCCGACATGACCCAAAGCTACGAGACAGGAAAGCAAGCCATGGCCGAGCTCGGCGCGAAGCAGCCTCACGAGCTGCTCCTCATGCTGGGCGGCGTCTTGGCAATCCTCCTGTCGGTGGCCATATACGGGATCCAGGCGGCAAACCAAGGAATTCCGCAGAGCCAATACGGCGCGGTCGCGACGACGATCGTCATCAACGTCGTCCTCGGCGGGGCCCTCTGGGCGTCCGCGGCGATCACGCGGAAGAACCTGATGAACGGCGCGATCGTGGCGGGCGTGATCAGCCTCGTGCTGATCTACTTCGGAGGCCAACCCGGCACGATTGGCGGCGTCGTCGGGATCCTTGGGGCAATCCTCGCCGCAGCGAAGCCATACCTGCCCTGGACGAAGCACGAGTAGGCCACCGGAAATCTCCCGTTCACGCCGCGCGGACGCGCGGCGTATTCTCCTTCGACGAGATGCAATCAGAGGATGGATGCCTGACCTTCTCGTTTGAATAGGGTCTCACCTGCGAGCTCAATCTTCTCGATCTTGTAGTATGGCAGACGAGCCGTCGAGGTGGTGAAGTAGCGACGCTCGAGCTCCACAATCTGCGATCCGCGAATCAACCGATACCTTTCGGGGCGTGTCCGATCCCGGTAGAACACGTTGACGTCCACGAGGCGGTTCGGCTGGCGCCATCGCAGTTCGTTCAGAATCTCGCGGGCGGTGCGCCTCACGGTCCATCATCGCGCACCGAGGTCATCGCTTTCGCGGCACAAAGACCATATCGGGCCGACCGGTTGCGAGGACGATGGACTACCCGCCGCGCGTACGGGCCGTCCTCGACCGCGCGAACGCCACCCATGGCGACTGGGTGGTCGTTCATGCGAAGGGCGAACGCTACGAGGGCACGGTCATGCCGCACCACGGGTTCAGCGGCGAGGACATCCTCACGTTGAAGCTCCCAAACGGGTACAATATCGGAATCGCCGTCGGGGATATCGAGTCCGTTGAGGTGACGGCGAAACAAGCGGGCATCGGAGGCGAACGGCACCTCCCTCCGCCGACCAAAGACAAGCCCACCGTGGCGGTGCTCGGCACGGGCGGGACGATTGCGTCCTACGTCGACTATCGGACCGGCGCGGTCCATCCCGCCGTCACCGCGGAAGAACTCGTGTTCAGCGTGCCGGAACTGCTGGACGTCTGCAACGTCCGCGCTCGGGTGATTTACAGCGTCTACAGCGAGGACATGAAGCCGGAGAACTGGCAGCGTCTCGCGCGCGAGGCGGCGAAGGAAATCGAATCGGGGGCCGCCGGCGTCGTCATCCCGCACGGCACCGACACGTTGCACTTCACCACCGCGGCGCTCTCCTTCATGCTGCGTGACCTCACGGCCCCCGTCGTCGTGGTCGGTGCGCAACGGTCGAGCGACCGGCCCTCCTCCGACGCGGCGATGAACCTCCTCAGCGCGGCCCGCGTCGCGACCGCCGATCTCGGCGAAGTCGTCGCAGTCATGCACGGAGAGACGAGCGATTCGTTCGGCCTGATCCATCGAGGAACGAAGGTCCGCAAGATGCACTCGTCGCGCCGCGACGCGTTCCGGTCCTTGAACGCCACGCCAATTGGCCGCGTTCACCCGGACGGCCGGGTTGAACTCACGGAACGCGTCCTCCCGCGGAGCAAAGGGCCGACGAAAGTGGACGACGCCCTGGACCTGAAGGTCGCACTCGTCTACTTCTATCCAGGCCAGCGAGCGTCTGAACTCGAGGCGACCCTCGCGGGCGTCCACGGCGCCGTGATCACAGGGACCGGGCTAGGCCACGTCTCCCACGACTTAATCCCGATCCTGCACCGGGCGGTCCGGGACGGTGTGGAGGTGGTCATGGCGACCCAGACGCTCCAGGGCCGCGTGAACATGCGGGTGTACGACACGGGACGGGATCTGATGAAGGCCGGGGTGATCAGCGCGGAGGACATGACCCCGGAGACGGCGTATGTGAAGCTCATGTGGGTCCTCGGTCACACCCGCGAACCTCCGGAGGTCGCTCGCGCGATGGCGACGAACGTCGCGGGGGAAATCAATCCGAGGATCGGCCTCGACGAGTTCGCGGAGTGAGTGCGGCCGGAGCGGGCTCGTTAAGCTTATCCTGCCCGTGAGGTTGGTCGACTCAGATGAAGATCGATCAGGTCGGGGAGGTCGGCGTCGTCCTGACCGAAGCGAATGAGCCCGTCCTCCATGGCGGCGACCAGATCATCGGGTACCGATCCCTCAAGTACGTCATCTTCAAGCCCGTGGCATTCGCAAAGAAGACGCTCGTCGGGCAACGCGAAGGATGGGTGTGGCAGACCCGCCGACGAGTCCTCCTCCTCGACATGGAATGGCTCGACCTCCCGGGAGGCAAGAAAGGGAAGCGCTACCACGAGATTCCGCTCGAGGAGACGATCGATGTCGTCCCGAAGCGTAGGCGGGTGCTCCTCGTCACGGAAGACAAGGAACATGGCAAGGTCGTCTTCGAATTCCGGCCGTTCGGTGCGGCGTCTCGATTGCTTGCGTGGCTCAAGAAGGAGAAGGAGCACCGCCGGCAGAGGGAGGAAGGGACGCTGCGTTCTCCGTACCGAGAAGAAGATCGCTAGCGACCAGGCGTCTGCTTCGTCGGCGGCGACTGTGGCGGCGGTGGCATCCGTGGAGGCGGCTGGATGGCCTGCGCCTGCTGCATCCGCTGAGCGGCCTCTCGGGCCTCGCGGCGGGCGCGCTGCTTCCTCTTCAGCCGTCGCGTGTAGAGGAGGGAGCCGATGAACGCGAAGCCGACGATGAACAATGCGCCCGCTTGGGCCGGACGATCGTTGCCGTAGAACAGGCCGAGGAAGAGGAGGACCAGAACCCAGAAGACGATGTACCCGGCGATTCGCCGCTTCGCGAAATCGAAGACCCGGCCCATGCCTCTCGCCTGTATCGGCAGAGGCCAAGAACCCATCGCTCTCAGTCGCGACCTTGCGACGATTCCAAAAGTACATCGCCCGCCGTCGCGTAGGCAGAGGCGATCCTCATGTCCGCCCTCGATGAGTACGAACGCGTCTGGGACATGTTCCTGGAGACGCATCGCCAAACGCACGGGGAGAACCATGTGCCAACCCGAGACTTCAATTGCTGCGGCGAATACGCCATCCTCATGGCGCTCCGCGCGGCTTCGTCCCTGAAGCCCGATTACCCGGAGCGGCTCCTGCTCCGGATGGCGGCGATGCCGGAGCTCGACCGCGACTTCTACGTGAAAAACCTCCTGTCCACGGACGGCGAACCGGAGCCTTCGGATCCCGAGCCCCTTCGTGAGTACCGCGCGAGCCGGCGGTATCACATCTTGTGGTCCGAGCTGAAAGAAGCAGCCGCGAGGATCGCGGAGCTCGAGCAAGAACTCGAACGAGCGGGGGTCCGGAACGCGGGACTCGAGGAGACGCTCCAGAAGGCCGGCATTCCGGCACCGTCTTCGGGGAAGGCTTAATCCCGGCGCCTGGACTTCCTGAGCCGATGGACTACCGAGCGCTGGGCCTGAAGGTCGGGCTCGAGCTCCACCAGCAGCTCGCGACACGGAAGTTGTTCTGCGAATGTGAATCCGTCCTCGTTGAGGAACCAGGGGGCATTCGATTCCGCCGCCGGTTGCGGCCGACGCAGTCCGAGATGGGCGAGATCGACGCGGCCGCGCTCGAGGAAGCGAAGCGCCGCCTCACGTTCGTATACGAAGCCACCCCGAATTCGTGCCTCGTCGAGGCGGACGAGGAGCCGCCGCACCCGCCGAACCCCGAAGCACTGGACATCACGCTCGAAATCGCCCTCCTGCTCGATGCGAAGCCAGTCCACGAGGTCGACTTCATGCGCAAGATCGTGATCGACGGATCGAACACATCGGGGTTCCAGCGGTCCGGGCTCGTCGCCCTGGACGGACGCCTCGAGGTCAATGGAAAGAGCATCGGAGTCCCGACGATCCTCCTCGAGGAAGACGCCGCGCGCAAGCTGGGGGAAGCGGGTGCCGAGGTCGTCTACCGACTCGACCGGCTCGGCATCCCGCTCGTCGAAATCGCGACGACACCGAATATCGAAACCCCGGAAGAGGCGCGGGAGGTCGCCCTGATGTTCGGGTCCCTGCTCCGGGCGACGCGGAAGGTGAAGCGAGGGATCGGGACGATTCGCGAGGATGTGAACGTCTCCATCGAGGGCGGCGCGCGGAACGAAATCAAAGGGGTGCAAGAGCTTCGTCTGATCGCGACGTTCGTCGAGAAAGAGGTCGAGCGGCAAGTGATGCTCCTCGGTGTCGCGGCAGAACTGAAGAGACGGAACGTCACATCTGTGCCCATGGAGCTCCGCGATCTGACCTCTCTGTTCCGCGAGACGGAATCGAAAGTCGTGCAGACCGCACTGAAGAAGGGCGGTGTGGTACTGGGATGGGCGCTCCCGGGCTTCGCCGGGCTGCTGAAGGGAAAGCTCGGTCCGGAGCTGGCAGCCCATGCACGTATCGCGGGCGTCGCGGGAATCTTCCATTCCGACGAGCTGCCCGGATACGGGATCACGCAGTCAGAACTCAATGCCGTTCGCCAAGCGCTGGGGCTCGGCGCGTCGGATGCGTGCGTCCTCGTGGCGGAGGAGGAAACGAAGGCCCGGGCCGCGTTCGACGAGATGGGGACCCGCGCGGTCGCCGCGATCCGAGGCGTTCCCCCGGAGACGCGGGAACCGCGGCCCGACGGGACGACGGCGTACAGCCGCCCGCTCCCCGGGAAGGCCCGCATGTATCCGGAGACGGACGTGCCGCCGATCCGCGTTACCGCGGAACGTCTACGGCGGATTCGCGAGCACCTCCCCGAGAGGCCCGACATCACGGTCGCGAGGCTCGCTCGGGAATATGGGATTCACGAGCAGCAGGCCCGGCAGCTCGTCCAAGAAGGGAGCGACGCCGCGTTCGAGATGATCGCGCACGAGTTCGGGGAGGCGAAGCTCATCGCATCGGTCCTCCTCTACACGTTTGGCGAGCTTCGAAGGGAAGGATTCGACGTCGACGGAATTCCCGTGGACCATCTGCGGGAACTCTTCTCGCTGCTAAAGGCGGGACGCTTCGCGAAGGAAGCATTGCCGGAACTCGTCCGGGAGATGGCGCGCACCCGCTCTCGCGCGTCCGAGGCGATCGCGGTTCTCGGCGTAACGCAACTGGGCCGCGGAGATCTCGAGTCGATCGTCGACGAGGTGCTGCGAGTTTCACAGGATCTCATCTCCTCGCGCGGGGATGCCGCCGAGAAAACCCTCATGGGTCAGGTCATGAAACGCGTGCGAGGCCGCGCCGACGGGAAGTTGGTGAGCCAGGTCTTGCATGAACGCCTCGAGACTCAACTCAAGAAAAAACCGAAAGGAAGGAAGAAAAAAGGGTAAGACTCCGCAACAGGGTCAGGCGCTGACAATCATCAGCGCTTGCCTTTCTTGGATTTCTTCGTGGTCTTTTTCGCTGCCATGGTGGGGTCTAACTCCTCCTTGGGGCCAGGCCCCGGTTGATGTGATCCACGTGCATGTCTCGACTCTTAAACATGCGCCCGGCATTCCGCAGGGCCACAGCGAACACCACGTCCGAAGCGTTAAGGCGATTCGTACCATGCGGTTCCGGGGAGGAACGAATGAAGGCCTACATCTCAATCGACATGGAGGGAATTTGCGGCATTGTCCGAGAACTCGAGACGGACCCGAAGAAGGGGGGCGATGCGTACCAGCAGAGTCGACACCTGATGACCCAAGAGGCAAACGCCGCGATCGAAGGATGCTTGAAAGGAGGCGCAACGGAAGTGTTGATCGCAGATTCCCATTGGAATTTCGACAATTTGTTCCCCGAGGAGCTGCACGACGCGGCGACCCTTCTGCGAGGAACGCCGCGTGGGTTGTCGATGATGCAAGAACTCGACGCGTCCTTCGAGGCCGCGCTGTTCGTCGGATATCACGCGAAGGCGGGCACGCCGCGGGCCATCCTTGATCACACGTACAGCGGGGCCATCGCCGCGGTGCGGGTGAACGGTAAGGAGGTCGGAGAGACCGGGATCAACGCGTATCTGGCGGGCCACCATGGAGTTCCGGTGGTCCTCGTCACTGGTGACCGGGCCGTCACCGCGGAGGCGAAGGCGCTCATCCCGAACATCCACACGGTCGCCGTGAAGGAGGCGACCGGAGCCACATCGGCGAGGAATCTGCATCCGAACAAAGCCCGGGATCAGATTAGGGCGGAAGCCACGAAAGCGATCCAAGGTGCGAAGTCGATCCCACCGATCCGAGCGAAGACACCGATCGAAATGATCGTGGACTTCCGAGGCACGTACGCCGCCGACCGCGCCGCGATGATCCCGACGGTCCGCCGTAACGGCGGATTGCGGTTCGAATTCGAAGCCGACGATTACCCGGAAGCATTCCGCACCTTTTACGCGATGGTGACCATCGCCGGTGACGAATGAATCGTGACTCCAGATGGCACTGACAAATACCTATATAGTGAGAGATTTCATTCGGCGATGGTGAGAAGGGACTTGGCCATGGCGGCGAAGAAGGCCAAGGGGGATGACTGGTTCTCCTCCCTGGACGCGGAACTCGAGAAAAAAACGAAAGAAATCATCGAGGACGTCGGGGAGCAGAACGTCGCGCGGCTCGAGCTCAACAAGACCCTGATCGAGGACTTCTGGAAAGTCTGGAAGCGGTTCAACAAGATCAACGTCCACTTCGCCCTCGAGCCCTCGTACACCAACTGGGCCGTCTTCCCGGACACGTTCCCGGACGGGGATTGGCACTGGCGACCTGGCTTCAACCCGGCCGCGGTCCAGACGATTCAGCTGCTCGACCGATCGATGGACCAAGGCCGCGTCGGGGATGCGCTCAAGGTGAACTATGTGGAGGCGGACGGGAAGATCCAACTCCGGGTGACGTTCGAATACTGCGAGGGGGAGCACTACTACAAGTACAGCGGGTGGAAACGCATCTGGACGATTCACACGCTCTACGAGCAGCCCCTCGACCGGGCGAACGTGGACGACCTCCACCGCCTTTTCGCGGACCTCGTCCGCACCTGGTACGAAAGCCACCTGCGGCGCAACCGCGACGTCCTGATCAAATACCTGAAGCAGACGTTCGAGAAGATTGAGACGTTCAATCAGTGAGCGAGGCCTCGCAGTAGTGACGCCGGTGATAACTGGCGGAGAGTCTATATTACGTCGACGCGGGAATTTTCTCCAACGTGGAAGACCTGCTGTCCGGCGCTCTTCTCGTGCTCCTTGTCGGCGGCGCGGTCTTTGCTTGGGCAGACTGGCGCATTCGAGCCCGGAATCTGCCGCAGATCATCGGACCCAGCTGGGATTGCCCCCACTGTGGAGTCAAGAACGAGGCCGAGTTGGGCGTCTGCTGGTCTTGCGGAGCCGGAATCGGCCGTTACGCCTTCTCGCGGGTCCATGGGGCCGCTTCGGAAACGTGGCAGTGCCGCCAGTGCCGCGCCTGGAACAGCACATCCCGCCGCTCGTGCTGGTCGTGCGCGAACACGCCGAGCAAACAGCCGAAACGCGATGCGTGATCTCAGAAGATCCCGCGGTACAGGCCGCCATCGATCTGCGCAATCACTCCTGTGATGTAGGCGGCCCGGTCCGAGGCGAGGAAGGCAATCAGGTCCGCGACCTCTTCCGCCGTGCCCATGCGGCCCATTGGAATCTCCTTCAACACCGCCGCCTGCACATCTTCTATGCGGCGACGCTCCCGCTCCGCGCGGTCTCGATGGAGCTGAATTGTTCGGTCCGTCGCGATCCACCCCGGCGCGACGCCATTCACCCGAATTCGGTCTTTTGCGACCTCCCGGGCGAGGGTCTTCAAGGCACCGACGAGTCCGAGACGCAACGAGTTCGACAGGACGAGATTGTCGATCGGCTGGCGCACGGACATCGAGAGGATCGCGACGACGGCTCCTCCACCGCGGTTTCGCATCGAGGGCAGACATGCACGGACCAGGCGGACCGTACTCTGGAACGTCAACTCCCAGCCCTTCGCCCATTGGTCGTCGGCCAGGGCTTCGAAACCACCCGGCGGCGGACCGCCCGCGTTCGGCACAAGGACGTCCACCCCGCCGAACGATCGGACCGCACCATCCGCGAAGCCGCTCACTCCGTCGGCGCGAGAGATGTCGGCCGTAATCGCAACGACGTCCGCCTTCGTCTCTTTCCGGATGGCGTTCGCGGTGTCCTCGAGTGCGGCGGCGTTCCGCGCGCAGATGGCGACGTTGCATCCCTCCCGCGCGAAAGCGAATGCGGCGGCCCGGCCCAGTCCTTGGCTCGCGGCGGCGACGAGGGCCACTTTACCCCGAAGTCCGAGGTCCACGGGGCGCAATCGGGACGCGTCGTAAGAAGGATTCGCCTCGAGACCTATTCGCGAACGAAGCCTCGAACCTCGCCCACCGGTTCGAATCCCAGCGTCCGGTACATCTCCTTGGGCGTGTCGAACAGGTCCGCGGTCAACAGGACCCATTCGCAATGTGCCATGGCCGCTCGCCGGCACGCCTCAAAAATCATCGTCCGCGCAATTCCCCGGAGACGGAAGTCCGGGAGGGTCGCGACGTCGTCGATCCAGGCAAAGGGACCCCGCGCCCACACGCTGATCGTCCCGGCGGGTGTGCCGTTCAGGTACGCCACATAGGGCTGCATCCCGACCCGCCGTGAGCGCTCGTGCCAGAAGCCCCAGAGCTGATCGACCACCTGGGGGCTGTAGCCCATGGCCGCTTCGGTGGCGATCTTCAGGGTCCGGAAGTCATCCGCGGTCGCGTCCTCCGCTGCGAGGCGAATCTCGACCTCCGGATTCACGATACAGGCGGGGAGCCCGACTTTGGCCATGGCCAGCTCCGACATCGGCCGGAACCCCTGCCGGGCCAAGCTTTCTTGGACCGCGTAGGCGTCCGCTGCGTCCTCAAACAGGAGAGCCTGATGCCGGACGGCGGTGCCGTGGAATGCCGAGGCGACGTCGGCCAAGATCTTCGCGGAACCCTCCTCCGGAAGAGAGGCCACCCAGCCCAGATTCGCCTGGTGGATCGACGGGAATCGTTCGTCGCGGTAGATCGTACCCCAGGAGGTCGAGACCCGTGAGGGCGCCTGCTCGCGCCAGGTCCGAAGGAACTCGAGGATTGCGCGGAGCAGTTCGTCGGTGTCCACGCGGTCTCGAAGGGGGCCGGCGGAATGAACCTTACGGCCTTGTACGCCCGGTACTTTCGGCCACCTCGCCGAACCCCTTTATACCACGGGCCCATGCACATTATCGAGGCGAGAAACAGACACGCCTCGGGAACGTGACTTCTGTGAGAGAAGAACTGGCGCCCCATGTCCATGACATCAACCGGGCGCTTGGAAACAAAGTGAGCGAGCAAGAGATCGAGAGAGAGCTGTCGAGCTACCTGAACGTCTACCGGGTGTCCTTGGATACCGCGAAACGGTCGATCGTGAAGAAGCACGGCGGGAACCCCGCGACCCTGGCGGTCGGCGTGAGCAAGACGATTCGGGAACTGGTCCCCGGGGAGCAGAGCGTGAACCTCCTCGCCCGCGTCGTGGCGGTGTACGAGAAGGAGGTGACCCCGCAGGGGCAAGAGACGAAGACGATCTTGTCCGGCATCCTGGGCGATGCGACCGCGACCATCCCCTTCACGGCGTGGGAGCCGCTTCCGATGCCCTTGGCCAAAGGCGATGTGCTCCGAGTCCAGAACGCGTACACGAAGGAGTACCGCGGCCAGGTCCAGGTGAACTTCGGCGTGCGCACGGCGGTCGGGAAAGAAGCCCCCGATGCGCTCCCCGAATTCAAGTCCGGCCCGGGCCAGCCGTATGTCGGCAAACCGACCCCGGTCCGCGTCGTGGACCTGCGGGAGGGGGCCTCGAACGTCGCCGTCACGGCCCGCATCCTATCCGTCGAGCGGCGGGAGGTCGAGGTCGACGGCAACCCGAAAGCGGTCTTCTCCGGGGTCCTCGCCGATGAGACCGGCAAGACCCAGTTCAGCGCCTGGAAGGACTTTGACCTGAAGGCCGAAGAGGTCCTCCGCATCGAGGGGGCCTACGTCAAGTCGTGGCGGGGCATCCCGCAGATCAGCTTCGACGAACGCGCGACGATCACGCGTCTCAAGTCGGACCTGCTTCCCCCCGCGAACGTGCTGAACGCGAGCCCGCGCATGTGGATCGAGGATCTCGCGGAACGCGGTGGCGCCGCCGACGTCACCGTGCGAGGGATCCTGATCGACCTGCGGGAAGGCTCGGGCCTCGTCTACCGGTGCCCCGAGTGCCGACGGGTCCTGCGGAAAGGCGCGTGCCGGCTCCACGGCGAGGTCAAAGGCGAACCGGACTTGCGGGTGAAGGCGGTCCTGGACGACGGCTCCGGCGCCGTGACGGCGGTCTTCGACCGCGAACTCACCGAGGCGCTCTTGGACAAGACCCTCGACGCGTGCATCGCCGCCGCGAAGGAAGCGATGTCGACCGACATCGTGCGGGACGAACTCGCGGACGTCCTCGTGGCCCAACCGATCGAGGTGCGCGGAAACGTCACCTCCGACGACTACGGGCTGATGATGATCGTGGAGTCCGCGAAGATGCTCAAGGTGGACGTCCAAGCCGAAGCGCGCGAAATGCTCGAGGGACTGGAGGGATCCGCGTGATGCGCGAGGTCGCCTGGCGGCTCTTCGCGTCCGAGTACAACGATGCGACCCTCGAGATGGACGGGGGCGGGGAGCGCGCGCCATCGTACGTCGTCACGCCCCTGGGCGCCAAAGTGAACCGCGTCTTCGTCGTCGGCGTGATCACGGACGTCGAGAACGTCGGGACGGATATCCAGCCGATGTGGCGCGCCCGCGTCTCCGACCCGACCGGCACGTTCCGCATCTACGCGGGCCAGTACCAGCCTGAAGCCGCGGCGACACTCTCGAAGCTCAAGCCTCCCGTCTTCGGCGCGATCGTCGGGAAGAGCCGCGTCTACTCGCCCGAGGCGGGCGCGGTGTTCACCTCGATCCGGCCCGAGCGGATCAAGGCGGTCGACGAGACCGTCCGGGACTACTGGATCCTCGAGGCGTGTCGGTCCCTCCGGAAGCGCCTGGACATCATGGGGGAGGCCCTGAAGATGGACCCCCTCACGAAAGAAGGCCTCGCCAAGATCGGCGTGAAGGAGGCGATCGCGGACGGAATCGTACAGGCCGTGAACCACTACGGGACCGTGGATCTGTCCCGTTACACCGCGATGCTCGCGGAAGGATTGCGCTACCTGTTGCCGGAGTACCGGGAGCCCGCGGATCCGGGCGACGCGGCGGTTTCCCCCGCGCCCGCCGCGAAGGAGGAGGCCCCCAGCGAGCCGGACGAGACGGAGTTGAGAGTCCTCGAGATCATTGCGACGCTCGACAAGGATGGCAAAGGCGCGCCGTGGGAAGGCATCCTCGAAGCCGCCACGTCCAAGAGCGTCGCCAAGGACGCCCTGGAAGAATCGATCAATTCCCTCCTCGACAAAGGGCTCATTTACGAGCCGATCCTCGGACGAATGAAAAAGATCTGAGACGATTCCAGGCGTATGCGTCCGAGAACAATCTCGCTTGTCGAGCCGGGTCGCGACTAACCACGGAGATTGCCGCCACGACTCGCCCACGTCTACGTGGGCGGGAGGAACGACCGGCACGACCAACACTTGCGGGCAGACATGCCGACCTTCGCGCCGCACTTGAGACATCGGCGCATCTTCGGGGCGCGGTCCGTGAGACGCTCGATCCGCTTGAGGCCGAGCTTCCCCGATGCCGCGCCGCCGAGGCCGCACGCCGCGCCAAACAAGAGGACCGTGATGAACGAGTTTCCCGTGAGCCACACCGGTACGCCGGTGGTCAACGGCCAGCCCGCGGGCAGGAAGAGCGCCTGGAAGGCGTAGACGCCGACGATGCCTCCGATCAGCGCACCCATGAAGCCCAGGGAGCCGATGAACGTCGTCCGGCCGGAGAACACGCCGACGGCGAAGAGGGCGAAGGGGAAGTAGAAGTACGCGAGGTCGCGCGGCAGGAACAGGATGGGGACGCCGACGAGGAGCGAAAGGGCGACCGTGCCGAGGATCGTGATGCCGAACCCGGCGAGCGGGTTGCGAACGGAGACCATGGTTCCTCCGGGCCCCCTCACGACGTCCGCCGGACCATTTCAACGTGCCGGCATCGCTGGTCAGAACTGATAATCAGCACCCTCCCGTCACTCATGCGTTGACAAAGACGCACGCGATGGGATGACGCTTCGAGCCGTCGCGTTTTTTGAGGACTCACGAAACATCCACTTCAGGATCCGGAAAGGCCAAGCCATCCGCGCCCCACCTCGGGAGGACGATAAATATCCGGTGTCCAAGATAATATAGATGCCGCGGTTCGTCACCCCATCCGCAGGATCGCCGCACACGACGCAACCGTTTACAAAAGTGCTTTATCGGGTGGCATTGGATTCGCACGGGGATTGGGATGGCTCTACCGCGGGATAGCATCTACCTCAGTGTGGATGCGTTGCCGGAACCGCTCGAACGCGTGCGGGTCCGCAAGGTCCCGACCGGGATCGCCGACTTGGACAGCATCGTGGACGGCGGTTTCCCGAGCGGATCGACGATCCTCCTTTGGGGCGATATCGGGGCCGGGATGCAGGAATACGTCTACACGGCGGGGTCCAAGACCGCGCTGGTGAACGAACGTCCCGAGGCGCGACACTACTACCTCGGCGACCGATGCGACGACTCTGACCTCCCGACCCAGGTCTGTTATGTGACGTTCTCCCGGTCGAAGGACATCATCCTGCAGGAGCTCGCGACGTCGTTCAACGGCGACTACTACCGCGCGTTTCGGGATCATACGGTGTTCAAGGACTTCTCGAGCGTCTACTTCCGACACAGCGTGGTGCCCGCCACCTGGACGAACGAAGACGACGTGTTCGACCGCCCATCCACGAATATCCTGGAGGAACTCGTGGCCTTCTTAGACGAGAATGCCCACGACTCGATGGTCGTCATCGACTCCCTCACGGACCTCGCGATCTCGGACATCGTCGAGATCAAGGACCTCGTGACGACGATCAAAGGTCTCCAGCGGGTCGCGAAGCGATGGAACGGGCTCGTTTACCTCATGCTCACGCGGGGAATTCTCGAACGGCGGCATGAATCGCTCCTGATGGACAGCACCGACGGCTG
The DNA here is from genome assembly GCA_035557795.1 of Thermoplasmata archaeon. Taxonomy (GTDB): domain Archaea; phylum Thermoplasmatota; class Thermoplasmata; order RBG-16-68-12; family RBG-16-68-12; genus RBG-16-68-12. The sequence goes on from DATMDM010000054.1 coordinate 48,393, forward strand.
CCTCGTGTTCGAGTGGCGAACGTCGGCTCGGTCGAGCACGCGCCAGCGGTACATGTACCTCGAGAAGTTCACGGGAGTGCTTCCACACCTGCCGCGGGACAAGATCGCCCGGTTCCCCACGATGGTCTCGTCAAATCACGGTCTCGTCGTCGTGTATATGGAACGGATTTCCTGAGGTGGGACAATCGCCGAAACGGAAGCAGCGCCGGCCGCGACGGACGCGGGGGACAGCGGACATCCAGAGGGATTCGTGCTCACGGGCATCGACGGCCTCGATGAGATGCTCGGTAAGGGCGTGCCGACGGGGCACATCATCACGGTCCTCGGTTCCTTCGGGACCGGGAAGACGACGTTCGCGCTGCAGTTCTTGATGCAGGGTTTGATCAACGGCGAGAAGGCCATCTTCATCTCCCTCGAAGAGGACGCCGACTCCGTCATCGCGAACGCCGCGTCGTTCGGGTGGGACTTACCCACGTACATCAAGGAGAAGAAACTCCACATCGTGAAGCTCGAGCCCGCGGACGCGAAGACGACCGTCACTCGGATCCGGTCCGAGCTCCCGGACTTCATCAAGCGAAGCGGCGCGTCGCGGGTGGCGATTGACTCGATTAGCTTGTTGAACATGCTTTTCGCGGACGACAAAGAGCGCCGGGAGAAACTGTTCGCCCTTTGCAAACAGCTCAAGTCGACGGACGCCACGTGCATCTTCACGGCCGAGGTGAAGGACGACAACCCCCGGTCTTCGCGGGACGGTCTCGTCGAGTACGTCTCCGACGGCGTCATCGGGCTGCGGTTCAACGAGCGGGACAACGGCGAGGTCCAGCTGGTCATGCAGGTGATCAAAATGCGGCGCCTCAAACATCCGCGGTCCGTGAAACCGTATAGCATCACGGAGCAGGGACTCGAAGTCCACGGGGACATGGAGGTGTTCTAGGTCGATGAACCTGAGACGAGCCCGCCGCCATTCGGAGCGGAACGATTAAGCCAGGAGACGCTCACGCCGCTACCGTGCGGGTCGGCATCCTGGTCTTCGACGGTGTCGAGGAGCTTGACGCGGTCGGCGTGTACGAGGTCCTCGCGAAAGCGAAGCAAATCCATCCGAAACTCGACCTCACGGTCCGCTTTCGTGCCATGAAGGAGCAAATCACAGGTGCATTGGGAATGAAGTTCCTCGCCCACGAGGTCCACCACGAGCTTTCCGACCTCGATCTGGTGATCGTCCCGGGAGGAACCGGGCGCAAGGAAGTCGTTCAGGATCCCGAGTTCCTGAAGCGGCTCCTCGACTTCGGAACGGAGAAGCCGATAGCCAGTGTGTGCACGGGCGCGCTCATCCTCAGTGCCGCGGGGCTCCTTGCGGGGCGGAAGGCGACCACGCACCAAAGCGCGCGGGACGAGCTCCGGGCGGTCGCGGACATCGTCGAGGCGCGCGTCGTAGAAGACGGCCTGGTGACCACCGCGGGGGGTGTCACGGCCTCCATCGATCTCGGGCTCCACATCCTCGAGAAACACTTCGGTCCCGAGCTCGCGCGTGAGGTCGAGGAGCGAATCGAATATCAGCGCCCCCTGTGACCCCAAGCGGACGCGCAAAATGACTTGCGACGGCATCCCATCATCACACACCGGATTCATTGGCAGCGACCTCCTTCAGAGGCGCCGTCGGCGGGCTCACCCAAACTCCTAAGTGGTGTCGCTCATCTCCTGGCGGCAGGCGGGAGGCGTCATGCGGTTCCTCCGAAAAGGCAAGGTGAAGGAGGTCTACGAGGTCTCTGAGGACGAACTCGAGTTCGTCTTCACGGACCAGATTAGCGTGTTCGACAAAGTGATCCCGACGCTCATTCCGTACAAGGGAGAAACGCTCTGCCGCACGTCGGCCCACTGGTTCAAGGTCGTCCGGGCTCTCGGCGTCCGGACGCACTTTCTGAAGGTCATCGACGGAAGCCGGATGCGGGTACGCCGCGTCCAGGTCATCCCGGAGTACGATCGGATCACGCCGTCCACCCGCAACTTTTTGATCCCGCTCGAGGTCATCGCCCGATACTACGTGGCCGGTTCGTTCCACGATCGAATCCAAGCGGGAAAAATCGGACCGGAATCGGTCGGGTTTCCACGAGGTCATGCGCCGAAGTACGGAGAACCGCTCCCGCGGCCGTTCGTCGAGGTGACCACGAAGTTGGAGAAAGTGGACCGCGAGCTCACGGAAGACGAAGCCCTGAAGATCGCGAAGCTGAGCCGGGTGGAGTTCGACGATCTTGTGCGGACGGTCCTCAAGATCGATGAACGACTCAACATGGAAGTCCGGAAACGCGGCTTGATCCATGTGGACGGCAAGAAGGAGTTCGCGATGGACGACGAACGGCGCCTGATGCTTGTGGACACGTTCGGCACCGCCGATGAGGACCGCTTCTGGGATCTCAAGGCGTACGAGAATGGGCAGCAGATCGAACTGAGCAAGGAATTCGTCCGTCAGTACTACCGCAAGATTGGGTACCACCAGGCCCTCATGGATGCCCGGGAGGCCGGTGCGCCGGAGCCCGACATCCCGCCTCTTCCCGCCGACGTGGCGAGGCAGGTGAGCGAGCTGTATGTCGGCCTCTTTGAGCGTCTCACCGGAGAGAAGTTTCGCTAGGATGCATTTTGGGAAAACACGGAACAAAGTCTTTTAGTGAAAGCGGTGATACATCACGCGGTCGGGGTCTCCAGCATGGAGCTAAGTGTCTACGTCGACGGCAAGTTCTACCCGCAGTCCGAGGCGAAGGTCAGCGTCTTCGACCATGGCCTCCTCTACGGCGACGGCGTTTTCGAAGGGATCCGCGCCTACAACGGCCGAGTCTTCAAGCTGGACCGCCACCTCGATCGGCTGTATCACTCGGCGAAAGCCATCGACCTGAAGATCCCGCACACGAAAGAGGAGATGGCGAACATCATCCTCGAGACGTGCCGGCGGAACGACATCCGCGAAGGATACATCCGACCCGTGATCACGAGGGGCAAGGGGGATCTCGGACTCGACCCGCGGAAGTGCAAGAGCGGGCCGAGCGTGGTCGTGATTGCGCAGCCGGGCATCTCTCTGTACGGCAAGGTGTACGAGCGGGGCCTGAAGGTGGTGACCTCCTCGTATCGCCGCGTGCCGCCCCAGAGCCTGAGCCCCTCAATCAAGTCGCTGAATTACCTGAACAACATCATGGCCCGCGTCGAGGCGAACCAGTACGGCGCGGACGAGGCCTTGATGCTCGACATCCACGGGTACGTGTCCGAGGCGACCGCGGAGAACTTCTTCATCGTCCGCAACTCGACGATCGTCACCCCATGGACCTCCACGAACCTCCCCGGGGTCACGCGGGAGACCGTCCTCGAGATCGTCCCGCAGCTCGGCTTGAAGGCGGAGGAACGGCTCTTCACCCTGTACGACGTCTGGTCCTCGGACGAGGCGTTCATCAGCGGGACCGCGGCGGAGATCGGGCCGGTCGTCGAGCTGGATGGCCGGATTATCGGAGACGGCAAGCCCGGACCGACGACGAAGAAGATCATGAAGGCGTTCCGGGACCTCGTGATGACCACGGGTACGCCGATCGAGATCGCTCACGCGCTATCACAAAAGATATAGGTCGTCCACCCATCGGCGGCTCCGGTCCGCGTGAAGTTCCTCGAATATAAGGCGAAGGAGATCTTCGCCCGCTATGGCATCCCCGTTCCGCGGGGGGCCATCGCATCGAGACCGGACGGCATCGTCGATCCGCCGCTCCCTTGCATGGTCAAGGCACAGGTCCTCGTCGGCGGACGCGGAAAGGCCGGCGGAATCAAGCCCGCGGAGTCGCTGGACGAAGCCCGGTCTGTCGCCGGGCAGATCCTCGGCATGGACATCCACGGCTATCGCGTGAAAGAGGTATACCTCGAGGAGCGGCTGGACATCGGACGGGAGCTCTACCTCGGCCTCACCATCGATCGATCGGCCCGAGAGCCCCTCCTCATGGCGAGCGCGAAGGGCGGGATCGATATCGAGGCGGTCCCGCGCGACCAGATCTACATGGAGCACATCCCGGCGGTGGTCGGGATCCAACCGTACGTCCTCCGGAGTCTACTGAAACAGCTCGCGCTTCCCAAAGAAATCGGAGACCAGGTCGCATCCGTCGTCCGGAACGCCTATGACCTGTTCCGGAAGGAAGATGCGGAACTCGCCGAGATCAATCCGCTCGTCGTCACGAAAGACGGACGCGTGGTCGCGGGAGACGCCAAGCTCGTCATCGACGACAACGCGGAGTATCGTCATCCGGAATATGCGAACTTGGACCAGGACCGGACCCCCCTCGAGCAAGAGGCCCACGACAAGGGAATCACGTTCATCCAACTCGACGGGGACATCGGCGTCATCGCGAACGGCGCGGGGCTCACGATGGCCACGCTGGACATCCTGAGCCTGAAGGGCGGAAAGGGCGGGACGTTCTTGGACCTCGGCGGGACGGACGACCCGGCGAAAGTCAAGCAGGCATTCGAGCTCCTGATCCAGGCGAATCCGTCCGTCATCTTGTTGAACATCTTCGGCGGGATTACAAAAGCGGACACCGTGGCGCTCGGAGTGAAGCAGGCGCTCGAGGAGATGCATACGAGGATCCCCGTCGTCGCGAGGATCAAAGGGGTGAACGAAGCTCAGGCGAAGGAGCTGCTCCGGTCGATCGGCATGTTTCCGGCGGAGACCGTGGAGGAAGCCGCCGAGCTCGCGGTCAAAGTCAAATCAGGGGGCGCCTAGGCTGGCGGTCTTCCTCACGAAGAAGAGCCGGGTCCTCGTCCAAGGGATCACGGGCCATCAAGGGCAGTTCCACACGCGAGCGATGATCGACTTCGGCACGAAAGTGGTCGCAGGGGTCACGCCAGGAAAAGGGGGGACGAAGGTCGAGGGGGTCCCGGTCTTCGATAGCGTCCGGGAGGCCGTGCACCGTAGGCGGGCGAACGCCTCGATCATTTTCGTTCCGGCGCCGTACGCGAAAGACGCCGCCATCGAAGCGATCGAAGGCGGACTGAAGCTCGTCGTCATCATCACGGAACGAATTCCATTCCACGACTGTCTGGACGTCATGCCGTATGCCCGCAGCCGCGGTTGCACCGTCATCGGACCCAACTGCCCCGGACTCGCATCGCCCGGCCAGGCGAAGATGGGGATCATGCCGAACCAACTCTTCAAGGAAGGCGACGCGGGCGTCATCTCCCGCAGCGGGACGTTGACCTACGAGATCGTGAACGCCATGACCGAGGCCGGTTTCGGGCAGACCACCTGTATCGGGATCGGCGGGGACCCGATCATCGGCACGAGCATGGTGGACGCCCTTGCGATGTTTCAGAAAGACCGCAAGACGAAACGAATCGTCGTCGTCGGGGAGATTGGCGGCACGGCGGAGGAGGAGGCCGCGGACTTCGTCACGCGACGGGTCACGAAACCGGTGGTGGCATACGTCGCCGGTCGAACGGCGCCGCCCGGGAAGCGGATGGGCCATGCGGGGGCGATCATCCAGGGGAACCGCGGCACGGCGGAGTCGAAGGTCAAGGCATTCGAGGACGCGGGAGTCCCCGTCGCGGAATACCCAGTTGGGATTCCGAAGCTCCTCGCCGCGACCTGACGACCGACCGCCAAGGAACCTTCAAATATCGGCCTGCGCTCCTTCGCCCGGGGAGCCCAGAAGGGCTGAGAGTCTCCCGCGTGAGGGAGAGACCCTTGGAACCTGATCCGGGTCATGCCGGCGTAGGGAACGCGAGGACGTTTTCAGCCCTGGGATCCTGAGGAGATCTCGGACACGGAGACCGACCGCCAACCCGACAGCGGCCCCGTCGAGTATGGCGGCACGACCCTGAAGGTCGAACCCTTCGGCATCGAGCGCATCACCGATCGCGAGCGGCACGGTCGGCCATCGCGGTTGTTCCCCTTTTGGTTCGGGGCGAATGCGACTCTGTACAGTTTCCTCGTGGGGTTCCTGGGGATCGCGGTCCTCCGCCTCCCCGTGGACCTCGCGCTCGAAGGCGTGGTCCTCGGGACCGTCCTCGGGTCGATCCCGTTCGCCCTCCTGAGCATCGTGGGTCCGGCGACCGGCTTTCCACAGATTGCCCAATCGCGGAGCTCCTTTGGACGCCGAGGTGCGTACCTACCCGCGGCCCTGAACTGGTTCTCGACGACGGGCTGGAGTGCGGTCACCTTCATCTTGGGCGGTCTTGCATTCAGCCTGTTCCTGCCGATCCCCTTCGCCCTAGGGGTCGCGATTTTCGCGGTCATCCAAATCGTGGTGGCCTTCTACGGCCACAATTTCCTCCACCGGTTCGAGCAGGTCATGGCCCTGATCCTCGTCGGCGTCTTCGCCTTGATGAGTGTCGTCGCGGTCCAGGGAGCGACCGCGGCGGCTTATGCGCCCTCCGGCGGCGGAATCGCTGGATTCGCGTTCATGACGATCCTTGCCGCCTCGATTCCACTGAGCTGGGCTCCTTACGCGGCGGACTTCTCCCGTTATCTCGCTCGAGACACAGCGCGCCGACGCGTCTTCGCTCCCGCATTCCTCGGGATGGCGGTCGCGTGCATCTGGGTTGAGGCGATCGGGGTCCTGTTGACGACGTCCCTCGGTTTCTGGGATGATCCCGTGCTCGTGTTCGCCCATGCCTTTGGTGGCGGGCTCGTGGTCCCACTGCTTCTCCTGCTGGTCGTGAACCTCTTGGCCGCCAACGCCCCGAATCTGTATTCAAGCGGGCTCTCCCTTCTTGCCCTCGACGTCCCGGTGACGCGGGGGACCTCCGTCCTCGTCGGAGGCGCAATCGCCACCGGGCTCGCTGTGTGGGGCGGCACCGATCGGGTCTCGTTCTACGAGAGCTGGCTCTTCTTCGTCGAATACTGGATCGCTCCGTGGGCTGCAATCGTACTCCTCTCGTTCTTCGTTTTCCGGCATCGCGGTGTGGAGCCAAGCCCTGATGCGGCTCCACCGTGGCGCGTGTCTGCTTTAGCAGCCTACATCGCAGCGGTGATCGTCGCGGTTCCCTTCATGAACCGGGCCCCGCGCTTCGTTGGGCCCGTTTCGTCCGCGCTCGGCGGCGTGGACTTGAGCAACCTCGTCTCTTTCGTCGCCGCATCCCTCCTCTTCTACGCCCTCACATCCTGGGGGGAGCGCCGCTCGCGAGCCACGGTGGATCATCCTCTCGCTTCGGAGTCGGAACCATGACGGAATCAGCCCGAGCCAAGTATCCGATGGGAAAGGTGAGTCGCGCGTTCTTCGAGAACGTGATCGCGCACCGCTTGGGCGCGAGACGCAAGGACGTTGCCGTCGGACCGGCGAACGGAGTGGACATCGGCGTCGTCCGCCTTCGGGATGGGCGCGCTCTCCTTGCGACGACGGACCCGATCTACATCGTGCCCCAGTACGGATGGGAGCGGGCCGCATGGTTCGCCTTTCACATCCTCGCCTCCGATCTGACGACGTCGGGCGTCGCGCCGCAGTACATCACGATGGATTGGAATCTGCCCATGGACATCGAGGACGACCAAATCGAGACGATGCTCCAAGTGATCGATCGCGAATCGAAGAAATACGGCGCCGCGATCGTGACGGGCCATACCGGCCGTTATGAGGGCTGCGCATACCCGATGGTCGGCGG
>DATMDM010000055.1:0-5064 GCA_035557795.1 Thermoplasmata archaeon
CCGACGAACAACAAGGGCCGTCGCGCCCTCGCGACCGTGTACTGGCTCTTGACCCGCGAGGTCCTCAAGGCGCGCGGGGCCGTGAAGTCCGACGAAGAGTTTACGTTCACGATCGATGATTACGAAGCGTCCCTCTGAAGGGGCGCCGTTCATGCGGTATCCGGCGGTGGCGGGAGCTTTCTACGAGCGCTCGCGGGACGCCCTCCTCCGCCAGATCCGGGAGTGCTACACCCATCCGCTCGGGCCGGGCCGGCCTCCGGAGGTCCTCGCCGGACCTCGACGCATGGTGGGCCTGGTGGTCCCCCACGCAGGCTACGTCTATTCCGGCCCGGTCGCCGCGCACGGTTACGCGGCGCTTGCTGCGGACGGTTGGCCGGCGTCCTTCGTCATCCTCGGACCGAATCACCACGGACAAGGCGCGCCCCTCGCCCTGACGAGCCACGATTGGCAGACGCCCCTCGGGGTCGCGGCGATCGACAGGGATCTTCACGACTCGCTCTCCAAGCCCCCCCTCGAGGAGGACATCCTCGCCCACCGGGACGAACACAGCATCGAAGTCCAGCTGCCGTTCCTGCAGCATCTCTCGGAAGGAGTGCGGTTCGTCCCGATCTGCATGGCGTTCCAGGAATACGAGGTCGCAAGCGAGGTCGGGGAGCTCATCGCTCGGACCGTGAAAGGGAGAGACGTCCTCTTGATTGCGTCCTCGGACTTCACGCACGTCGGGTCGCAGTATTTTCAACTCCCGCCGAAAGGCCGCACGGCCCCCGCGTTCGCGCAGGAGCAAGACGCGAAGGCGATTGCGCCGATTCTCGCGCTTGATCCGAAACACTTCGCGGCGAAGGTCGCTCAGGACGACATCTCGATGTGCGGATACGGGGCGGTCACGGCCATGCTCACCGCCGCGAAGCGCCTCGGCGCGACGGAGGCGAAGCTCCTGAAATATGCCACGTCGAGCGACGTGAGCCGGGACACGAAGATGGCCGTGGGGTACGGCGCGATCGCGGTCTACCGCTGAGCCGTCTCCGCGTCAATCCAGCTCAGGTATTCCGGCAGCGCCGGTCCCATCGGGTACGAGACGATGCACGGCACCTCGGCCGGATGGACCCGCTGGACCGCGGCGATCAGCTTTCGTACGAGGGACCCTCGCGTCTTGAAAATGATGACGAACTCGTTCGTCGCTTCCTGCGCGCCTTTCCACCAGTACCTCGATTCGACGGGCCAGTAGTTGGCGCACGCGGCGAGCCGTCCCTCGATGACAACGCGAGCGATGTTCCGGGCGGTCTCGCGGTCCGGCGCAGTCACGTAGGCCATCGCATGCGGAATCCGACGGCGTGGCATCCGATTTCACCTCCTCCCTTCGCTATCAGGGTCAGGAACAGGAATGGGTTCGACGGCCTTTTATCTGGTGGTCCTCGTGTGCGCGACGTTACGATGCCCGTTGTGACGATGTCCGAAACGGTCGCCGCCCTCCGGGCCACGGTGGGGAGGCGAGGCATGCCGGAGGAAGACCTTCGGGCCCTCGCCGACTACCTCATGTCGTTCTTCGGATTCGAGACGGAGGCGATCGACAACAACCTCGACGTCGCGGATCGCGACGTGTTCTACATGCTCGAGGAAGAAGGCCTCCTCACGACCCGCCAAGAAGAGGTCATGATCAAGAAGGGCAAGATGTGGCGGATCCACTACTGGATCCTCCGCGTCGAGCGGATCAAGACCCTCGCGAAGCCGCAACGGCCGAAGCCCGACGTGAACGCGTTCGCGGTGTACGACAGTTTGCCGGACGACATCTGGGCGCGTCAATTGCCGGCGAGATAGGTTGAAATAGACCAAAAGGTTCGTTTGGAGCCTCGCATGGTGGATGTCCTCCCCCTTCTGGCGGCCGTCGGGGTCATCGTCCTTTGGTGTCTCGGCTTGTATGGGCTCCAGCGACGGGGGCTCCTCGAGCCCCACGGACTGCAGCCTTCCCCGCCGCCCGCGGGCCCCTTCCTGATGTGGAAGACCGTCCGCGGCCGAGAGCTCATCGACCGCCTCGCAAGGCCGAAGCGGTTCTGGCGAGTGTTCGGCGACCTCGCGATCGTCCTCGTGGCCGTGACGATGTTCGGCACGACGATCCTCCTCGCGTGGGAGGCGACGCTCGTCCAGAACGCCGCCATCCGGAGCAATCCGCCGTCCCCGGAGACCCTCCTCGGCCTGCCCGGCATCAACCCGATCATCCCGCTCGGGTACGGCATCCTCGGCCTCGCGGTCGCGATCATCCTCCATGAGTTCTCGCATGGCATCCTGTCCCGCGTCGCCAACATCAAGATCCGGTCCCTCGGTCTGATCTTCCTGATCTTCCCGATCGGGGCGTTCGTGGAGCCAGACGAGGACGAGCTGCGCGCGCTCCCCCGGCGTGAACGCGGGCGCCTCTACGCCGTCGGACCCGCGACGAACGTCTTGCTTGCCGTCCTCTTTGCGACATTGTTCTCGACGCTCATCTTGACCTCAGTCGCCCCGGTCCACCACGGAGTCGGGATTGTGGGATTCACGGCGAATTCTCCCGCGGCCCTCGCGGGGATGCAACCCAATACGGTCATCACGTCGATCAATAACACTGAGGTGCACACCTACAACGAGTTCGTCGCGGCGCTCGCGGCCGTGCAAGCGAATACGACGATCCCGGTCTGGGCTTACAATCCCGCGACCGGACGAAACACGTCGTACAGCGTGACTCCCGTCGAACGGAACCCGACGACGGGCCGCGCAGTGCTCGGCATCTACGCGTTCGACGTGAGCACGGACTACTACCATCCGCTGACGAACCCGGACAAGTTCGGCGGCGTGACGAGGGCGATCCTCGCGTACGTGTCGTTGCCCTTCTCCGGCTACTCCCCGATCGACGATCCGGCGACGCACTTCTACCAGATTCAAGGGCCCGCCGCAGTGATTCCCGCTCCTGTCTTCTGGCTCTTCGCGAACGCGTTGTACTGGCTGTTCTGGCTCAACCTGATGCTCGGCGCGACGAACGCCCTTCCCGCCGTCCCCCTCGATGGTGGGTATCTGTTCAAAGACGGAATCGAAGGACTCGTGTCGCGCCTGCGAAAAGGCATTCCGACGGAGCAGAGAGATCGAATCGTCCGCGGCGTGAGCTACACGTTTGCGTTCCTGATCCTCGGTCTCGTCCTCTGGCAATTGATCGGGCCCAGAATCTGAAGCTCACGGGTGACCGGCTTCCGTCGCCACGAGTCCGACGACGCCGCTGACGATGGCCAGGATGCCACCGGTCGTACTGATCGCCAGGATGAGCGCGACGATCCCCAGGACAATGTTGATGATCCCACCCGAGCTGTACTTCCCCCGATAGATGAGGAGGCTCCCTACCAGGATCGCGATTCCGAGGAGCGCGGCGATGCCCGCGTTCAACACCTGGCTCAGGGTGAGGTTCGAACGCCCGATGTCGAGCGCGTTGACCAAGATGAGCAACCCGGCGATGAGCCCGATGAGCATGGCGAGGAGGGCGAGGACCCGCTTCTCCGTCATGGCGCGCGAGAAGGAGTGAGTCGCCTTCAGCCTTTCTCCAGGCCCCCGACCGCCCAGATGGCGGCGGGGTCTCCGGGAAATTCGTTGGCTCCCCACCACATTCGAAGTGCACGAAACACTTCCTTGAACCGGGCTTGGCGGACGAACTCCAGCAGCGCCCCGTTCCGGGAAGGACCACTGAGCGCGAGCTGCGAAGCACCCGCGGAATCAATGAGGGCCCTATAGAGGTCCTCCGCGACGCTCCCTGAACCGGGCTCAACGACCCACGGGCCGATTTCGCACGAGTCGCCACTGGGACTTCCCACGATGAACCCGCGCAGCCGGCCGCGGCCCTCGGCCACCAAGAACGTCCCGGGAAATTCCTCCGCAAGACGGGCCATGAGCGCGTGTCGATTCGCGCCGAAGTACTTGGCATCCATCCGCGCCAGGCCGGTGAGATCCTCGGCTCGGATCGGGCGAATCCCGGGGACCCGCTCCCCCGCTTTGACGGGGCCGTGCCATCGGATGACCTCGTACTCTCGATGGAATCCCAGGCGCTCGTAGAACGGGATGGCGTTCAGATATGCGTTCAACCGCACCGTACGGACCCCGGTGGCGCGGAGGTGCGCCATCGCGGCCTCCATCATCTCCTTCCCGACGCCCTTCCCTCGCAACTCCGGAGCAACGATGACGGCGCCGAGGAACGCGAGGCCATCGTACGTCGTCGTCGTGAGCACGCCGACCACGCGCCCATCGCGCTCGGCGGCGAAGCAACCGTCCGGGGAGAGCGCGAGTAGCCGCCGAAAGTCCTCGCGCGTGTACCCCCACGCCTCGAGGTCCGTCAGGGCGATCGCGGCGTTGATGTCCCGTTCTTCGAGTCTTCGGATCCGCGTGCCTTCCACAACCTCACCCGTCGCTCGAGCTCCTCCGGCTCGTCGCATTCGTGGTACCCGTACGTCACGTAACGCTTGTCCTTGCGGAGATGCTTGTACATGCAGGGGCCGTACTCGTCGTCCTCCTGGCCGTACCACTTGTCGCAGTCCTTGCACAGATGTCGCTGCGGCAGTTGCGCTTGGAGCTCGGTCACATTCCCCAAAATGGGTCCTCCTTCCGCTTGATCGCGCAGATCTCGTCGAGCGCCTGGAGCTCGTCGTGGGTCAGGTCGGTTCGGCCGCGGAGCGCCCGGGCATCCGCTTCCGGAAGGTCAACGTACAGGACGTCGCCGCCGTTGATCTGCCGCCCGATCGTGATGCCGTCCACCGAGATCGCGACTTCCTGTCCTTGGTTCGCGCCATCGAGGGTTTTCTCCCCGCTCCGGATTGTCTTGATGCGCCCGAGAGCCCGACCATCCGCGCGCATGATCGATTCCCCCGGACGGATCCGACCGGCCAGCACGCGAACGCCGAAGATCGCGGGCTTCGAGGTCCGGAACACATGTTCGCCGAGGAAGAGGAGCTTCGCAGGATACGCGATCTCCTTGCGACCCGCCTCGGCCAGCTGCCGCTTCCGCTCGTCCCGCCACGCCTGATAATCCTCGATAAGACGATAGATCACATCGTTCTCGAG
>DATMDM010000056.1:0-3219 GCA_035557795.1 Thermoplasmata archaeon
AGGCGCGGACGTCTCCATCGTTGACGACCTGAGCAGCGGTCGCCTGCAGAACCTCGAGGCCGTCCGAGGCCGTTACAAGTTCCATCAACTCGACCTCGAGTACAGCGGCATCGAGGAGATCACCTCGGCCTTCGAAGGCAATGAGGTCCTCTTCCACCTCGCAGCGATCCACGGAGGCCGCGGGTACATCGACTCGCATCCCGCGGACGTCTGTTCGAACCTGGCGATCGACCACCATGTGTACGAGGCCGCCCGGAGAGCGGACGTCTCGCAAGTGGTCTTCGCAAGTTCCGCGTGCGTCTATCCTCCGGCGCTCCAGGCCGTAGAGGGCTCGAGTTACCTGTTGCGCGAACAGGACTGCGATCCACGGAAGCTCGGCGAGCCGCTCAGCGCCGACCTGGAGTACGGATGGGCGAAGGTCTTCGGAGAAATCCAGCTCCTGGCGTTCATCCGCCAGTACGGAATGAAAGGGTGCAGCGTCCGCTTCATCACTGCTTACGGCCCGCGCGAGAACGAGACCCACGCGATCATCGCCCTGATCTACAAGGCGGTCCGCCGAATGGACCCGTACCCGATCTGGGGCAACGGCCGCCAAGATCGGGACTTCACGTACGTCACGGACATCGTCGAAGGCACCGTGCGTAGCGCGGAGCGCATCACGGACGGCAGCGCGATCAACCTCGGCAACGGGAAACGGTACACGATGATCGAGGTCGCGAACACGATCTTCGACCTCGTCGGATGGCGCCCCCGCGAGATCTTCTTCGACACCTCGAAGCCGACGGGAGCGGTGAGCCGCGCGCTGGATATCCAGAAGGCTCGGAATGTGCTGGGATGGGAACCCAAAGTATCCTTCCGAGACGGGCTCGCAAAGACGATCGAATGGTACCTCGCGACCCACAACGTTTCGGCTCCAACAGACGAAAGAATCCTCCTCGAACGGGCGTGAGACATTGGAGCTCCAGGCGACGCCCGCGAAGCCTTCTCGGCCGCAAATCGCGGTCGTCATGCCGGTCCACAACGAGGCCGACACCGTTCGGGCCGTGGTGGAAGAACTGGCCGGCACGATCCTCGCGGCCCACCCTGCGACCCTGTTCGTGTTCGAGGACGGAAGCCGCGATGGCACCGGAGAGGTGCTTCGAGAGATCGCGGTCTCGATGCCGTCCCTCCGCGTGTCGACGTCCCCGGATCGGAAAGGTTACCCGGGCGCGGTCCGCGACGCGATCCTCTCGATCGACCCGCAGGAGTTCCCGCTCCTCGCGTTCCTCGACGGCGACGGCCAGTACGATCCGCGGGACTTCGAGCGACTCTGGACCGAATTCCAGACCGGGACGGGGGACATCGTGCAAGCCCGCCGGACCCACAGAACGGAGCCGTTGTATCGCGCCCTTCCCTCGCGGATGTTGCGCCGCCTCGAAGGCCTGCTCTTCAACCCCGGCACCAAGGACGTGACGAGTGCCTTCCGCATCATGAAGACCGAGGTCGCTCAGACCGTCGCCCGAAGCGTGCGATATTCGCGGTACAACTTCTGGCTTGAATTCACCGCCCGGGCGAGCGTCGCGGGATATCGCCAGGTCGAAGTGCCCACCTCGTACCGATCACGCGCCGGCGCCACGAAAGTCTACGGACTCCGCACGATGCCGAAGATTCTCCGCGCGGAGCTCGGAGCTCTCGTCCGCACCTGGCTCGACTATCGGAAGACGGAGGTCCTCCGGTTCGCGACGGTCGGGGTCAGCGGTGCCCTCGTCATCCTCGGACTGCTATGGGCGCTGACCGATCTCGCGGGGATCCCGTACCTCGTGTCCGCCGCGATTGCGATTGAGATTAGCATCTTCTGGGCATTCGCCTTGCACGAGCGGTGGACGTTCCGCCGGATCGTCAAGTCCCAGTCGCTCGGCCGTCGATTCCTGGCGTACAACCTCGTCGCCCTCGCCGGCCTCGCGGTGAACCTCGTCGCCCTGTTTGCGTTCACGGAACTCGTCCGGATGTTCTACCTCGTCAGCGAATTCCTTGCCATCGTCATCGCCTTCGGATTCAACTACTTCGCCAGCCGCCGGTTCGCCTGGAGCGGTCGTCCGGGGACGACGCCCCGACGGGAGGACACCACCCGTGCCCCACGTGGCATCGAGGACGACTGAGGAGAGCGGCTGGGGTCGCGACTCGCGCGTTGCCCCTCCTAAAGTGCTCACGGCATCACTCGCCGTCTTCGTCCTCCTGTCCCTGATCCTCGTCTCGTCGCGGCCTGCCGCTGCGGTGTCCGGGACGCTCGAGGTCATCCAATCGGGGCTGAACAGTCCGACGGCCCTCGCGTTCGCATCGGACGGCCGCGTTTTCTTCGCGGAACGGCCTAATGGGAAAATCTGGATTATCGAGAACGGCTCGGTCTCGCCGGATCCGTTCTACACTTTCGAGAACGTCAGTGACTATCACGACCAAGGCCTGCTTGGGCTCGCTCTCGACCCATCCTTCCCAGCCACGCCTTGGGTGTACGCGTACTACACGCTCCGAGACATCCCCAACGGAACCGTCTACAATCGCATCGTGCGGGTCCACGCGACCGGCGACACAGGCGAGTCGGTCCAGGTCCTCCTCGATCGGATTCCCGCGGGCGAGTGGCACATCGGCGGTCCGATCAAGTTTGGTCCGGATGGCAAGCTGTATGCGCTCACCGGCGACGCCTACAACGCCGCGAACGCTCAGAACCTGTCGACCCTCGCGGGGAAAGTGCTCCGACTGAATCCCGACGGGAGCGCGCCCTCGGATAATCCGTTCGCCGGCAATGCCAGCGCGAGTCCATACATCTACACGTACGGCCATCGGAACCTGTTCGGAATTGCCTTCCATCCCATCTCCGGCGAGATATTCGTCACGGAGAACGGCCCCGAGTGCAACGACGAAGTGAACCTGCTCGTACCAGGTCGCAATTTCGGCTGGGGGGCTAACTACACGTGCTCCCATCCGCCGCCGGCTCCGTTCAACACGAACCAGGACGGGCCAGATCCCGTTTTGCCGATCATCTGGTACGACCCTTGCTGCATCGCGCCCACGAACGCGATCTTCTACGATGGGCCGAGTTTCGCGGCGTGGCACGATGACTTTTTCTTCGGGACGTGGAACACCGCCAACGTCCATCGCCTCCACCTGGCGCCTCCCGACTATCATACGGTCCTCTCCGACGAGGTCATCGTCACCCTCCCTTCGAATGAGTATGGCGGCGTC
>DATMDM010000057.1:0-12343 GCA_035557795.1 Thermoplasmata archaeon
TCGCGGCTCATGATCGCCTGATAGCGGACCGGATCCAGTTCGAGGGCGACGACCTTCGGTCGGCGGGCCAAGACCTCCGCTCGGATCGCCGCCCCGATGTCGAAGACATGGCCCACGCCGAGGAGCGTGATCATTGCGGGAGTGACCATCCCTCGGGCGACGATAACGCTTTGCCTCGACGAGGCGGCCGCGTTCCGGGAATCACCGAAAAAACCGCTCCCGGACGATGCGCCCGTACATGCGGACGATGTCGTCCGCGCGGACCCGCCCCTGCCGCACAGTTCGCTGCCGAGTGCGGATGTGGTGCACCACCGCGCGGTCCCTTCCGAGATCCACGATCTCTCCGATCTCGAATTCCTCGTCCGGCGCGGCGAGGACTTCGTGCGGCACGGTCCGGTTTCCTTTGTTGACGGAGAACTTGACCCGGACCCGGTCGATCCGTTTCGCCCAGACGGTGGCGACTTCCTTCGCCCGCGCGGCCGCGACACGGCGTCCCTGGGTCTCCACCGCGGTCACCTCGATTCGCGAGTCTCCGAGGTCGAGCGCCTCTCCCACCGCGACGTTCTCCTCCGGCGAGAACTCGAGGGAGGTCCGCTCGGACTTGTCGAGCCAGGACACGATGAGCGGGATCTCGATCGGCTTGGGCTCCCGGGTGACGACCGTGGACACGCGGCCGCAATTCGGACATTTCACCGTCCCTTCGAAGACGATCTCGTCCTTGCCTCCGATCTTGCCCCGGAGGACGCGGTGAGGAGCTTCCGCCCCACACGCTTCGCACTTGAGGACGAGGGCGCTCGGGGCGGCCATCGTCGTGTCGAACGCAGGGACGGGGAAAAGGATTTGCGGTGCCTTAGAGACGTCGCCGCCATCCGCAGTCGCTGACGATGCGCCCGAATCGACGTCGCAACGGGCCGGCGCATCGAGGACATCGAGCCGCTCGGACGAACGACTCGATCCAGGCTTCCCTCGTCTCCGGCAGGTCCGCTCGCTCCGCCTCCTTCAGGATCCGCTCCAATTCGGGAGTCGTAGCGAGATCCTGGATGGCTCTGACGGGGATGAGACGAGCCCGACCGCCTCGCAAGGGAAGGCGCATGAACATCGGTGCGGCCGCGAACCCGAAGATGAGCGCGCCCACGTGGGCCTCCCAGGCGATTCCGAGCGGCCCTAGGAGTCCGAGGAGGGTTTCCAGGACGAGGAAGATCACGACCACCTCGACCACCGGCAACGAGGGGATCCCTCGGATCGGCAAGAACAGGGCGACCCGGTCTCGGGGGTAGAGCCGCCCGTACGCGCCGAAGACCGCGAAGATTCCGGCGGAGGCTCCCACGAGCAGGACCACGTCACCGAAATGGACCAGTAGGAAGACGAGCGCTCCCGCCGCCCCTCCGACGAAGAACAAGATGGCCCACCGCGCGCTCCCGATTCGCTCCTCGAGGGTGGGCGAGATCAAGATGAGTCCGAGGAGGTTCAAGAGGATGTGTGTCTCCGACGCGTGCACGAACTCGAACGTGATCCAGGACCACGGCGCGGGCGGCGATCCGGGAGCGGCGAACAGACCCAGTTCGAAGGTGACGGGCGAGAGGCGGACAAACCCCAACGCGGACGACGAAACCTGGAGGGCAAACACTGCGAGAATCGCGACGGCGTAGATCAGGGAGAGCGGCGCCTTCCGGAGGAACCCGTACGCCGTCGCGAGGACGATGACCGCGATCGCCGCAAGGGAGACCGGTTGCACGGCCCTCTCATCTCAGGGACCGGCTTAACAGATGCGCCCGGTCACACGAACTTGTCGAGGATCAGGGCGATCTTCTCCGCGGCATGGCCGTCCCCGAACGACTTCGACTTCGTGCCGGACGGATTGAACTTCTCGATCGCATCGAGGATGTCCGCGGTGTCCGTCCCCACGAGGGCGTTCCAACCGTCCTCGACGGTCTCGATCCACTCCGTCTCGTCGCGAAGGGTGATGCACGGGACGCCGAAGAAATACGCCTCCTTCTGGACGCCGCCGCTGTCCGTGACGACCTTCGACGCGCCCATCAGGAGCGCGATGAAATCCAGGTAGTCGACGGGCTCGATCGCCTTCACCTTCGCCCGCAGCGGCTCCCACAGGCCGAACGCCTCCAGGTTCTTCCGCGTGCGCGGGTGGATCGGGAACACGACGGTGCGGCCGGATCGGACCAACGCCTCGACGATGCCCCCGAGGGTTTCGCGGTCGTCCACGCTGGCGGGCCGATGAAGCGTGACGAGGATGTACTCGCCTTTCCGCACCCCGAAGCGTTGGAGGATGTCGCGCGAGCGGGCCGCCTGGGCGCTCTGCAGCGCGACATCGTACATCACGTCCCCGACCAGGTGCACCCCGCGGCCGATGCCCTCCTTGACGAGGTGGTCGACCGCGGTCTGCGTGGGACAGAACAGGAGCGCGGAGAGGTGGTCTGCGACGACCCGATTGATCTCCTCGGGCATCGAGCGATTGAACGACCGGAGACCGGCCTCGACGTGTCCGAGAGGGCGGCCCATCTTCGACGCGACGAGCGCGCCCGCGAGCGTCGAGTTCGTGTCCCCGTACACGAGGACGAGATCGGGCTTCTCCCGATCGAAGACGTCCTCGAGACCATGCATCATCTCCGCCGTCTGGCGGGAGTGACTGGCGCTTCCGACTCCGAGGTTGTAGTCCGGTCGCGGCATGTCGAGGACCTCGAAGAACACGTCGGACATGTTCTCGTCATAGTGCTGGCCGGTGTGGACGAGAATCTCCTCGTGGTGTTGGCGGATCTCCCGGCTCACCGGCGCGGCTTTGATGAACTGCGGGCGTGCGCCGACGACGCTCGCGATTTTCACGGACGTCAAAGCGGACGCACCGCATATAATGATATTGTGCCAAACGACCCTGCTCGCCTCCTGGAGAAGATGAGCGAGGGCGAGCACGTTGTTGCGGACGGTCCCGCGCGCCCCCACGATCGTCGCGTTCGACTTCACGCCGATAACAGCGCCCGGTCCCGGTTCTCTAACTTGCGCTTCGGATTGAAACCTTTATGCGCGGCGGTCCCTTCCGAGCGCTCCGTGAGAGTCGCGGTCATTGGCCTGGGCTACGTAGGCCTTCCCTTGGCGGCGACCGTCGCCGCGACGGGAGCGAACGTCATTGGCGTCGACATTGACCTAGAGAAGGTAAAGGCCGTCAATGCGGGAGAAAGCCCGCTTCAGGGGCAGGAGCCCGGACTCGCGGAGCTCCTAAAAGAACAGGTGTCGAAGGGTCATTTGCGGGCCAGCCTCGAGGCCTCCGCGGTATCGGGCGCGGACGTCGTGGCGGTGTGTGTGGAGACCCCGATCGATCCGACGACTCACGATCCATCGTACAAGGCGTTGAAGGCCGCCCTTGCCGAAATCGGGCCTGTGTTGAAGCGAGGGGCGCTCGTCTCGATCGAGTCGACGCTCGCACCGGGGACCATGGAGGGCGTCGTGCGACCGGCGCTGGAGCGAGGGTCGAAGCGAACGGTGGGCCGGGATCTGTATCTCGTGCATTGCCCGGAGCGACTCACGACGGGTAAGCTCCTCCATCATCTCACGGAACTGCCGCGGGTCCTCGGCGCGAACGACGCGGTCTCGGCGCGGAAGGCCCTCGCGTTCTACGCGCGCTTCGTGAAGGCCGAGGTCCACCGGACGGACTGGACGACGGCGGAGGTCGTGAAGACCGCGGAGAACGCGTACTGGGACGTCCAGATCGCCTTCGCGAACGAGGTGGCTTTGATCAGCGAGGAGCTCGGGGTGGACGCCTACCGGGTGCGGGATCTCGTCAACACGTGCCCGTATCGAATGATGCTCATCCCGGGCGCGGGCGTCGGCGGCCACTGCATCCCGAAGGACTCGTGGCTCCTCGTGTCCCCCGCGGTCCAGTCGAAACCGGAACTGATCCCGACCGCTCGCGGAGTGAATGACTTCATGCCGCGGCGGATGGCGCGCCTCGTCGAGGAGGCCCTCGCGGCCGCCGGTCGGAAGATCAAGGGGGCTCGCGTCGCCGTCCTCGGCTTCTCATATCGCGAGAACACGGACGACACGCGGAACTCGCCCGCGAAGACGATGATCCAGGAACTCCGGCGTCGTGGCGCCGACATTGCGATCCACGATCCGTTCGCGCGCTCGGAACGAGGGTACGCCGTCTTGCGGGACGTGAAAGCCGCGACGAAGGGCGCGGATTGCGTCGCGTTCGTCACCGCCCACGACGCGTATCGCAAACTCGATCTCAAGGCGCTCGGACGTCGCATGCGGCATCTCGCGCTCGTGGACGGTCGCAACCTCTACGCCGGTCCCGACGTCGTCAAGATGGGCTTCGTCTACCGAGGCATCGGGAAAGGACAGTTCTGACGCGGCTCACCCGAGCGGGA
The DNA here is from genome assembly GCA_035557795.1 of Thermoplasmata archaeon. Lineage (GTDB taxonomy): Archaea > Thermoplasmatota > Thermoplasmata > RBG-16-68-12 > RBG-16-68-12 > RBG-16-68-12. Next base: position 4,380 of record DATMDM010000057.1, read on the forward strand.
CGAGCTTCCCCGTTCGGTGGGAGTCCGTCGCGGCGATGGCCACCTTGAGCGTTTCGAGCGCGTCTTCGCCGGAGACGAGCGGCGGCCGCTTGCTCTTGACCGCCTCGAGGAAATCCTCGAGCTCTCTCTTCAACGGCTCTTCCTTCCGGACGTGGATTTTCTGCGTGTGGTGTTCCAGCGGAATCTGATAGAGGTTGAACGGATCCAACGGGCCCAGGGTGCTCGAGCTCACGGTGACGGACTGCTCCGTGTAGTCGACCTCGACGAAGTTCTTGAGGCACGTCAGGGCGAGCCGGCGGACTTTCATCGGGGTGAGCCAGTTCACCTCGACGAAACCGTGGACGCCATTTTGGAACTGCAGCAGGATGTTCGCGTGGTCCTCGAAGGCCGCGTGGATCTTTCGGCCCCCCAGGGCGAAGACACTCTCCACGGGCGCGCCGACGAGGTAGCGAAGGATGTCGATCTCGTGGACGCCCAGGTCCATCACGACACCGATGTCACGGACACGCCCGGGGAACGAACTCACGCGCCGCGCCGTCGCCGTCACCAGATCGCCGTACTGCCCTTCCTGGAGGTGCCGCTTCACGACCGCGATCGCCGGGTTGTGCCGTTCGATGTGTCCCACGGCCAAGGTCACGCCCGCGCCCTTCGCCGCGTCGACAATACGGGTCGCGTCGGCTACCGTCGCGGAAAGCGGCTTCTCGACTAGGAGGGAGACGCCCGCTTTGATCACAGCCAGGGCGACCTTCGCATGGTGCTCGGTCGGCACGCACACGCTGACCGCGTCGAGCTCCTCCTTCAGGAGATGAGCGGCGTCCGTGTAGTACGAGACGTTAAAACGGTTCGAGGCGGCGCCACCGGCCTTCACGTCCGGGTCTGCGATTCCGACCAGGTCCGCGATCTCCGAGTATACGCGGGCGTGGTTCTGCCCCATCGAGCCGACCCCGATGACTCCGACGCGCATCGGCGCCGTCACGGCCCCGCGAACGAGGCCTCCGGATATAAACGAGTGGCGGGTCGCAGCCCATGTCGAAGCCTTCATATCCGTTCGCGTCTTCGGTCGGATGTCCGGTGCTACAATGGCAGTCGATCCGGTGTGCGGGAAGCCCGTCAATCCGCACAACGCGTACTGGATGATCTGGTACAAGGGCACGCCCTACTATTTCTGCGGCGAAGATTGCCAGCTTAGGTTCGACCACAAGCCGGAGCACTATCGGCTCTTGGCGCTCGACCGACGCCAGAAGGAAGCCATCTACTGATCCGTCCCTCGAGACGCCTCACTCGAAACTTCGCAGCGCTTCGGCCGGCGGGATGCGCGAGGCGCGGATGGCGGGGCTGGCGGTCGCGAGGACCGCCCCAATGAACGCGATCCCCCCGAGGAGCAACAGCCGGTCCCACGGGATTACGAACGCGGCCTGGTTCGCGAAGAACCGCAGATAGAGGTCGTACGACAGCGCGACGCCGAGGGCGACGCCCATCGCGATTCCGGTCAACGCGATGAACGAGAGTTCGAACAGGAACGATTTCAGCACCATCGATTTTCGGAAGCCGAGAGCGCGAAGGGCACCGGTCTCTTGCCGCCGCTCGACGACGTTACGCATCGTGATGACGCCGAGCCCTGCGATCCCGACGATCAACCCGAGGGCGAGGTACGCTTGGAGCAGATTGAACACGCCCATCGTCGTCTCGAGGATGGAGTTGATCACCGCTTGGATGTCCACGGTGATGAGCTGATAGGCGATGAAATACCGCTCCAGGTCATGGCCCGCTTGGGTCACGTCGACGCCCGCGCGGAGGTTGAAGTAGAACAGGCTCGCTGAATCGATCCCGAAGTCGGCCTTCACCGCGGAAGAGGACACCCAGAGGCCCTGTGCGAACTGCTCGTAGAGGATCCCGATGATCCGCACGCTTCGGGTCGCGCCGGTCATGTTGCGGAAGTGGAAGACGTCTCCAAGCACCGCCGAGAAACTCCCGAAGTTCGGACCGAAGTTGTTCGGGACCACGGTGCCATCGATGATCGCGAGTCCAGGATCGGATTGGATGGCGGTCCATGCGGCCTTGTCGTCGCGGTAGTCCAGTGCTCGCGCCTGGAGCGGGAACTCTGGCATCCAATCGGACGGCACGCCGATCAACGAGCTGTTGTGCTGGATTCCGGAAAAGTTCGCGTTACTCGCGATTCGAACCCGAGCCTGGGCGATCCCGTGGTTCTCGGTGACGTTTGTGGACGTGGCGTTGTAGGCGGCGAAGGCCGCATCCCAGTTCGGGATCGGGACGCCCGATGCCCCGAGCAGTTCGAAGCCGCCGCTCTCGCGGGTGCTCGTCGTCGTGATCGAGGAGCTGACCTCGGCTTGGATCCCGGACATCGTGGCGATCGTGAACATGACGAGGGCGATGCTCGCGAGCGTTGCGCCGGTCCGGAACTTCTTGTTCATCGGATAGGCGATGGCCGTCCGGACCACGGGTCGCCACGTGCGCCGACGCACGAGTCGAGTCGCGACCGCCAAGATCGAGTCGCTGTTGAACAGCACGACGAGCAGACCCCCAAGCACGAGCATGAGGCCCGCCGCGATGAAGAGCGTGATATCCGCGTTCGCGATGCTGAAGAACTTCCATGGACTGAGCACCCACCCAACGATGAACGCGCCCGCGGCCGTGAAGACAGCCCGCGCCGGAAGCGCCCGCATCGTGAGGACGGCGATTCCGAACGCCAGGCCGACGGGTCCGAGATCCTGGAGCAACAGATTCTCCCGGAGAAGGGCGACGACGAACCCGACGGCCCCGAGGACCGCGATCGTCGCCCCGGCGGCCACCTGTCGCCTCGTCGACCGATGTGGGATCGGCTCCGGGATGTCCCGAATGGCGCGGACGATGTTCAGCTTCGACACGCGCCACGAGGCGATGACGATTGTCGCCATCGTGATCAGGAAGCCGATCGCAAATCCGTTGATGAGATCGGAATCCGTCCACGTGAGGATGAATCCGGTGCCGCCGAAGGCCGAGGCGCCGAAGACCTGGGAGAAACCCCACAGGATGACGCCCGCGACGAGCAGACCGGTGAACGTGCCCACGGCGGAGGACAGCAAGGCGTACAGAAGGCCCTCTGACACGAAACTCTGGACGAGATTCGTGCGCCGCATCCCGAGGGCCCGCGCGACCCCCATCTCCCCCTTCCGCTCCTCGGCGAGCATGACGAAGATGTTGATGATGAGCAGGACGCCCGCGATGACCGTGAAGAACCCCAGGAGGACGAAGACCTGGCTCAGCTGGTCGATGTTCCGGGTCGCGCCGTCGATCGAGTCGGCCTTCGCCTTCGAGTTCGTGAACGTCGGGGACTGCGGCAGGAAGGGAGCGATTTCCCGCACCGCGTCGTCCGAGCGCAGGTAGCCTTGCGTCACCCCGCCGACGTTCGCCACCGTGATCGTGTTGATCCTACCGGCCTCGCCGAGAGCGGTCTGAATGGTGCCCAGCGGCACGAACAGGTTCTCGTTGTCGTTCCAGGCCCCCCGCCCCTCGTCGCGGACGATTTCCTTGACGGTCACGGACATCTGGGCGTTCCCGCGCGGGGTGCCCATGCTGACGATGAGGCCTTGCCCGACTTTCGCCTCGACGGCCGTCGCGAGCTTGTCGTTGATGATCGCCTCCGTCGCACCCAACCCAGCGCCGTTCCAGCTCGAACCGTCGGCTCGAACGAAATCGCCGAGGTCCCGTCCCGAGTCGAAGCCGATCACCGTCGCGGTCGGCTCGAAGAGCTGTGAGGTCGTGTCGATCACGGCTCCGGGAAGCTGGTATCGAGGCGCGACGCCGGCCACGTCCGGCATGTCGCCGAGGTGCAAGGTGAGGTTGTCGTACACCTGCGCGGAGAACGGAAGCCGCCCTCCCTCGGGCGATGCGACGAACACGACCTCGTCGACCGCATCGAGGGCGCGGAAGACCGCCACCTTGACCGTGTAATCGAAGGTGCTCTGGATCACGTACGACGAGGTGATTATCGCCGTCCCGATGAGCAGGCCGGCGACGACGATTGCGACTTGCGTCTTCCGGCGGAAGAAGTTCCCCGCGCCGATCCGAAGCGGGAAGCGCTTGCGGCCCGCCCAGGCGAGGACGACGAGGCAGATCGCCCCGACCACCAGGAGGAGCGTGATCGCGCCGTCCATGCGATCGCCTCAGGCGGGCGTCGGGCGGAAGGACTTCAGGATGACGCCGTTCCGCATGACGATGACGCGCTGCATCTGGTTGCCGACCGCGCTGTCGTGCGTGACGACGATGAACGTGAGCCCTTTCTTCGCATGCAGGCGCTTCATCAGCTCGACGACTTCGCGGGACGTCTCCGAGTCGAGGTTCCCCGTCGGCTCGTCCGCGAACACGATGTCCGGTTCGTTGACGAGGGCTCGTGCGATGGCGACCCGCTGCTGTTGGCCACCCGAGAGCTCCGCGGGCTTCTTCATCGCGATCTGATCCAGGCCGACCGCGGCGAGCGCGTCGAGGGCCTTCTGACGTGCTTCCTTCGGATCGTCCCCACGGACGAGGAGCGGCAGCTCGACGTTCTCCACGCTCTTGAGGACGGGCAAGAGGTTGTAGTTCTGGAAGATGAACCCCATCTTCATCGCGCGGAAATCGGTCTTCCCGTTGTCGCTCAGGGTCGAGAGGCGCTGGCCCGCGATCCACACTTCCCCGGACGTGAACTCGTCGATCCCGGACAGGCAATTGAGGAGCGTCGTCTTGCCGCACCCGGACGGGCCCATCACGGCGACCATCTCCCCCTTGCGGACGTCGAGGTCGAGGCCGCGGAGCGCTTGGACCGCCCCGCCGCCGCTGTCGTACGTCTTCACGAGGCGACGCGCGACGACGATTCGGTCCTCGGCCCGCGGGGCCTTGGCCGGCGTCGCGGCGGGCGTGGGTACGGTGATGGATTCGGAAGACATCGGGGCCGTTCTCCTGGGCCGACCGTCCGAGGAACCCGCGCTACATGAACGTTTTGGCGGATTCCTCCGGAGACCTCAGAGGCGGAAGGTGGCCGCGAGCCGGGTCACCGTCCACAATCCGAACGCCGCGAAGACGACGAGGAAGCCGAGGAGGACGGTCGCTTGCGCGGCCTCCGCGAACACACCGATCGCTCGAACGGCGAGGACGACGGCTTGAGCCGCGAGCCCGCCGAGGATGCCGCCCAACGACACGAGGAAGAAAATCCCGAGCGCCGCAAACGACAGCGCGGACGGTTTCAGCTTGACACGCGTGAGGAGCGCCGCGGCGACGAATCCCCCGCCGATCGGGGACGCGATGGAGAGAGCGAGGCTTTCGATCGGGAGGCGGAGCGAATGGGTCGCCGCGAGGAGCGCCAGGAATACGCCCGTCACACCGAGGCCAATCAAGGCGAAGCTCAGCATGAGGCCGCGGAAGTACGCCCCCGGACCTTGCGCCGAGGTCAGGACGATCCACATGTTCTCGCGCTCGTAGAACGCCCAGTTCATCGCGAGGATCCCCAAGATGAACGTCAGCAACTGAGAGACCGCCACGACGCCGATCGGGTTCGCCCCGCCGCGCCCGACGCCCGATGAAAGGATTCCGATCACCGCGAAGAGCGCGACGAAGAGGATGCTTCCGTCCCGCCAGATCCGGACGAGATGGAGGCGTGTCATGAGGCTCGTGGCTCCGCCTCGCTCCGGCCGGAAGCGGACGCGGGTGGTCACCACTCCCAGACGAGCGGTCATGTGGCGCTGGATCTCCATTCGCGAGCCCATGTCGACTTGGCCGAACCCCGCGGACATCGTCGGCCGCAAGCCGTGGACGATGTATGTGTTGCTCAGGGCGTACCACGCGGCCGCGATGCCGCCCGCATACGCCAGGGCGAGGAGGACATCGAGGATCGGCCACGTCGTGCCGCGGAGGACCGCGAGCCCGAGCGCCGCGAACGCCGTCGAGGGGAGCGGAAGGTCGGCGAACCGGATCGGGAATCCCGGGTCGGCGAGGGAGGCGGACGGGACGAGGGAGAGGATGAGGAGGGCGGTGGTCACCAATCGGACCGGACGTTTCGGAAACCGGACCCGCAGGATCACGAGGACCTGGGATGTCATCAAGACGAAGAACGCGTACACGATGAGGAGGCCGAACAGCGGCAATGCAGCGACGGCCGGCTGCCCCACCGTGACCGCCATCCCTACGGCCGCGACGCCGGCCGAGAGGCCGCCGGCCCCGAGCAGGCTGACGAGTTGGAAGAGCAGGTCCGCAACCAGGTACTCCCGCGGACGCACATCGGCGGTGAGGAAGAAGTCGAACTCCGACGCGTGGGCGGTGACGCCGGCGCCGAGGGCGTACAGGAGGCCAAAGGACAGGAGGCCCGCCAGCGGAGCCGCGAGGACGCCGATCGCCGCGGTCGGGTTGGCGTCCCTCACCGTGGTCCCGAGGGTGATGCCGAAGGCGAAACCGGACGGGAGGAAGATCAAGATCAACGCGAGATAGGCGAGCGGCCCGAACCGGCCCCGGAGGGCGGGCCCGAAGAAGAACCGGAGTTTGTAGGTGAACAGGGTGAAGGTCCGACCCAAGGCCTATCCTCTCCGGAACCAGCCCCGTCGGCGCGGGCTCTCGACGACCGGCGCCGCGGATTCCTGTGTCAATCGGAGGAAGACGTCTTCGAGGCTGCCTTCTTCGCCGGTCTGCGCTTGGGCGCGGAGGGCCGCGAGGTCGCCGGTGGCCACGTTCCGCCCGTGGTTCACGATCGCCACGCGCCGGCAAAGGCGCTCCGCCGTGTCGAGCTGGTGCGTCGAGACCAGGACCGTGGCGCCCGCGTGGGCCATCGCCGCGAGGCGCTCTTTGAGCAGATGCTGTCCCGCCGGGTCGATGCCGATGAGCGGCTCGTCGAGCACGAGGATCGAGGGCTCGTGGATGATCGCGGCCGCGAACGCGACCTTCGCCTTCATCCCTTTCGACAGCGAGGCGATCGTCTCGTCGGCCTTCGGCGCCAGGTCGAGGGCCCTCAGGAGTTCGGAGGTCCGCGCGGCGAGCCGGTCCTTCGGGAGATTCCGGATCCGGCCGACGTATCCGAGGAACTCCGTCGGCGTCAGGTACTCGGGCAGGGTCGGGGACTCCGGCATGTAGCCCATCTCCGCCTTGTATCCGACGGGATCCGCAAGGACGTCATGGCCTCGGACGCGAACGATCCCGTAGTCCGGCCGCAGCAACCCGACGAGGATCTTCAGCGTCGTCGTCTTGCCGGCGCCATTCGGGCCGATGAGGCCGAGGATTTCGCTCGGGTACGCCTCCAGGGAGAGGCCTTGGAGGGCCGGCTGGCCGTCGTACGATTTCCAGAGCTGCTGCAACTCGATCGCGGGCAAAGGCATGCGAATCGTCGTCGAGACACGTCCGCGACATTTGAAGGGTTGGATGGAGTTCCGCGATCAGACGAGGTCCGTGGCTGGCTCGAACAGGAATGCCCCGCGGTGGGTGGGCCTCACACGACTTTCTTTCCTAACAGCGCGCGGAGCCGCCCCGCCTTCGTGGTCATCCCTTCGCGATCGTAGAACACGACGGCCTCGGCGAGGTCCTCCCGCCAGCGGTCCTCATCGTGAATCGCGCGCCGGAGCTGGGCTTGCGCCTCCCAGGCGGCCGCGACCCCGCCCCAGTCCTCCGCCGCGCCGAGGACGTCCTGCGCCTTCGTGAACGTGACGAACGCGAGGTCGAGCCGCCCCGTTTTCCCGTAGAGGCTGGCCAGGTTCAGGAACGCCCAGCCGCGGCCTTGGAGGTGTGCCCGATCGTCCTTCCGGTGGAAGCGTTCAAGGGCGTCGAGCAGGAACGCCTCCGCGCGCTTCGGGTCGTCCCGGTTCGCCGCGAAGACGCCGGCCGCGAGGAGTGCTTGGCCGAGGAGACCCGGCTCGCCGGACACCTTCGCCTCGTGCAATGCCTCATCGAGGGCCGCGCGCGCGTCGTCCCAGCGGCGGAGTTCCATCAGTGCGTTCCCCTGTCGCTGGAGG
>DATMDM010000058.1:0-4742 GCA_035557795.1 Thermoplasmata archaeon
CGGCTCACCCTGTGGTTCACCAGTGCGCTCGTCGCCGTCGCGAGCGGCGTCGGACTTCACGAGATCTCGCACAAGATCGTCGCGCAGCGGTACGGGCACTGGGCCGAGTTCCGATACAGCCTGCGAGGGCTGGCCATGTCCTTCGTCTTCGCGTTCTTCGGCTTCCTCATCGGGGCTCCGGGCGCCACGATGGTCTCCGGGAACGTGACGCGAGATCAGAACGGCCGAATCAGCGCGGCGGGACCCATGTCGAACCTAGTCATCGGGACCGCGTTCATGCTGGCGGCCGCCGCCATCGTCCGAACGTCCTCGCTCACGAACCTCCCCGCGATCTTCGTGACGATCATCCTGGTCAATGCCTGGTACCTGAACGTCATCCTCGCGGGCTTCAACATGATTCCAATCCTGCCATTCGACGGGTCGAAGGTGTGGGCGTGGAACAAGGCCGTCTACGCGGGGATCCTCGTGTTGGCCCTGTCCCTCTACCTGAGCGGGGTCTTTCTCGGAATCACGGGCATCTGATCGGGTCCGGCTCAGCGACTCATCTGACTCGCGAGGTATCCGGCGCCGAACCCGTTGTCGATGTTGACCACGGCGACTCCGGGGGCGCAGGCGTTCATCATCCCCAGGAGGGCCGCCATCCCGTCGAAGCTTGCGCCGTACCCCACGGAGGTCGGCACGGCGATCACGGGCACGTCGACGAGACCCGCGACGACACTCGGTAGGGCGCCCTCCATCCCCGCCACCACGACGATCACCTTCGCCCCGCGTAGCAGTTCCCGCTGGTCGATCACCCGGTGCACCCCTGCCACGCCGACGTCATACAGGCGGGTCACCCTGCACCCCATCAACTCCGCGGTGACGCCGGCCTCCTCCGCGACCGGGATGTCCGAAGTCCCCGCGGTCACGACCAGGACGGGACCTCGGTCGGCCTTCGGCGGCGTGCCAATCGAAACGATTGCGGCCCCCTCGTGGTACGTCACCCGTTTGCTGCCCAGTGCTTTTCGGAGTCGCTGGTATATGGGCCGCGACGCGCGGGTCGCCAAGACGAGGTCGTGGGACTCGCTCATCCGTTGCGCGATCTCGACGATCCGCTGCGGTGTCTTGCCAAGGCACAGGATGACCTCCGGATATCCGCGGCGGAGGTCGCGGTGCGAGTCGAGCTTCGCGAACCCGAGATCCTGATACGGCAGATCGCGAAGGGCATCCATCGCCTGGCCCACGGTGACCTTGCCCGCCTTCAGGTCCCGAAGGAGCGCCTGCACCCGACTCCGGTCCACAGCCCTCACCGAATCTGTTCCCACTTCTCGAGCTCCAGGATCGAGCTGAGGGTGCCCCCGCGTTTGATCTCCTCGCGGATCCGGTTCTCCCGCTCGAGCACGTCGAGGGCGCGGTTCGCCATCTCGACCGCCTCCTCGCGGGCCACGACGATCAAGCCCGACTCATCTCCTACGATCCAGTCGCCCGTGTGGACCTTTTGCCCGCCGCACTCGATCTCGCTTCCGATCTCCCCGAGGCCTTTCGGTTCTCCGGCATGCGGGGCCACGTGTCGACTGAAGCACGGGAAGTTCAGCTCGAGGATCGTATCGAGGTCTCGCACCGCGCCGTCGATCACGACGCCGGCGACGCGCTTCACGAGACACGAGTTCGAGGCGAGCTCGCCCCAGACCGCCGTCGGCCCACCGCCGACGTCGATCACGATCACGTCACCGGACTTCGCGCGGTCGATCGCCTCGACGGGTTTCGCCCAGTCGCCGTCCGCGGTCTTGACGGTCAATGCCCGGCCGACGAGCTTGGTGCCATGCTTGATCCGGGGCACGAGGCCTGTCATCACGCCGCGTTTCTGCATCGCATCCGCGAGGTTCGGCGTGGACACCTGGCGGAACGCTTCGCCCACATCGGCATCCGTGTACTTCTTGTAAAGGCCCGTCGGGATCGATTTTCTCTGGTGGATGGCCTTCTTGATGGTCCGCGTGGCCTCCGCGACGTTCTCGGCCTTGATGATCGCGCCGCCGACGATGACGATCGAGGCACCCGCCTTCAGCGCTTCGCCCACGGTCTCGGAGTTCAGGCCGCCCGCGACCGCGACGGGGATCGACGTCGCCGCGGCCACCGCCTTCAATTCCTGGAGCGGCGTGTGCGCGATCATCTGTTCGTCGATCGACACGTGCATGTTCAGATAATCCACGCCGAGCTTCTCGAGTTCCTTCGCCCGTGCCGGTTTGTCGGCCACGCGCATCAGATCGACCATGATCTTCGAGCCGTACCGCCGGGCCGCACGGACGGCCTCCAGGATCGTCGCGTCGTCCGTGACGCCCATGACCGTGATGACGTCGGCTCCGGCCTTCGCGGCGATCTCCACCTCGAACGCGCCCGTGTCCATCGTCTTGAGGTCCGCGACGATCGTCTTGCCGGGGAACGATTTCTTGAGTTGCCGGACGACCTCGATGCCTTCGGACTTGACGAGCGGCGTCCCGGCTTCGAGCCAGTCCGCACCACCCTCGACGGCCTCCTTCGCGGCGAGGAGCGCCCGCTTCAGATGCATGTGGTCCAAAGCGACCTGGAGGACCGGCTCCATGGACCGTGCTTACCTCGCCCTCATCTTAAAAACGTAACGACTCCCGCGGGTGTCGCGACCGGTTTGATTGAGCGACCACTCCACCCAAAGGCGGAAAAGGAACGCTCGCCCTCGGCGCCCCCATGCGCGTGGGCGTTTTGGGAAGCAGCGATGTCGGTCAGGTACTGGGTCGCGGTTTTGCGGGCCGCGGACACGATGTGAAATTGGGCTCGCGGACTCCGAAGAGCGAGGCTCTCACGACGTGGCTGAAAGAGGTGAAAGGGAAAGCCTCCTCCGGCACGTTCGATGAGGCCGCACGACACGGTGAGACGATCGTGCTTGCGACGCGCGGATCCGCGTTCGACGAGGTCGCGCGCCTCGCGGGGCCGAAGAACTTTGTGGGCAAAGTCGTCATCGACGTTCAGAACGCGCTCGAGTTCTCCGGAGGACCGAACCCCGGCCTGTTCGTCGGGCTCAACGACTCTCTCGCCGAGCGAGTGCAGCGGGCGCTGCCCGGAGCGAAGGTCGTGAAAGCCTTCAACACGGTCCCCAACACGCAGATGGTCGACCCGAAGTTCGTCGGAGGCGCTCCGGAGATGCTGATCGCCGGGAACGATGCGGTCGCGAAGAAGCAGGTCGTCGGGATCCTGAAAGAGTTCGGCTGGCCCGGGGCCATCGACGTCGGCGGGATCGAAGGGGCTCGTTGGATCGAAGCGCTCGTGCCCCTCTGGGCTCTGGTCGGATCCGCCACAAATCGATGGGACCACGCGTTCAAGGTCGTCCACGGGTGAGCGTTAACCTTAATCAAGGTTGACCACTCAGTCGCTCCCGAATCCGTGAGCCCGGCCCTGCTTTCAGACCTGATAATCAGCGCGTTCATCTCTTATAGCGCGCCCCAAGTTTGTTGCCTGAATCGATGCCCACGATGGAGCGCGACGACGGCGAGCGTGAGCGATGCGTCACCGGCATCGATGCGATCGATCATATTCTGAACGGCGGCATCCCGCGCGGGAACACCGTCCTGATTTCCGGTTCCGTCGGCACCGGGAAGACCTCGATCTGCATCGAGTTCCTGATCCGCGGCGCGCTCGAGGGCGAGAACAGCCTCTACCTGAGCGTCACGGAGCCGACCGACAAGCTCCTCAAGAACGTCATCCCGTTCGACTTCTTCGACGACCGTCTCGCGAAGCAGGGAAAGCTACAGTTCGTCGACATGCCGAAGATCTACGAGGAGCTCGGCATCGACAAAGAGGACATGGACTTCAAGGAGGCGCGTCTCCTCGCCAGCCGGATCGCGTCCATCGTCGAGGAGCAGAAGATCCGCCGGCTCGTCCTCGATTCCGTCACGTCCGTCTGCTATCGGATCAAGGACCAGGAGCGGATCCGGGACTTCCTGCTCCGCCTCGGGACGGTCCTGAGCGCGAAGGGATGCACCTCGCTCCTCGTGTCGGAGATCCGTTCGACCGAGGAAGGCTATTCCCGCTGGGGAGTCGAGGAGGCCCTCGCCGACGGCGTGATCGTGACGGGGAACCTCGAGCGTCGCGGGGATCTCCTCCGGACGTTGCAGGTGGTCAAGATGCGGGGCACGACCCACAGTCGAGCGAAGTACGTCCTCGACCTCACGACGTCCGGCGTGTTGCTGGTGCCGTTGCTGAAAGGCGGGAGCGTGACCGGAAGTGGCTGACCTGAGCATCCCGGCCGAGGTCTCGGAGAAGCTTTCCGCCTTGCCGGTCGCGTCCGCCGTCGCGCTTCACCTGAAGGCGGATCAATATTTCGATGCGATTCAGGGCTTGATCGACCGCTTCGCGACGAAGAAAGACCTCGAGGTCGTCTACGTGACGTCGACGATCCCGAGCCAGAGCATCCTGAACGCGATGGAGGCCCTCGAGATCCCGGTGGAGCACATCTGGTTCGTCGACTGCATCACGCAGATCATGATGTCCCAGGCGAAGCGCCATCCCCACTCGATCGTCGTCGAGAGCCCGACGATGCTCGAGAACATCATGCTAAAGGTCGAGTTCCTCCTCCGCAAGAACCCGGACCGGAACGCCCTCGTCGTGCTGGACTCGATCAACAGCCTGGCGATCCACAACAACACGAAGATCCTGAGCGAGTTCCTCCACATCCTGGTGAACAACCTGCGCGCGCGAGGCGCCTACACGGTCATCATCTCGATGCAGGAATA
>DATMDM010000059.1:0-1782 GCA_035557795.1 Thermoplasmata archaeon
CAACGGGTTCCATGACGCCGCGAACGCGATCGCGACGATTGTCGCGACGAAAGTCCTCACGCCGACGAAGGCGGTCGCCATGGCGGCGGCCGGCAACTTCGTCGGGATGGTCTTCATCACGAATGCAATCGCGGAAACGATTGGCAAGGGGATCATCGACACGAACGTCCTCGGGGTGAATGCCCTGCCACTGAGCGAGGCCGCGTTCCTCCACTCGATGGCCATCATCATGGCGGGCGTCATCGGCGCGATCGCGTGGGATCTGATCACGTGGCTGTGGGGCCTCCCGACGTCGAGCAGCCATGCGCTCATCGGTGGCATCATCGGCGCGGCCGCGCTCGCGGCGGGACCGGGGTCGATCCTCCTCCCGAGCACGACGAACATGCTCCTCTTCGTCTTCGCGACGGGGATGGCGTTCGTGCTCGGCGCCGCCTCGTTCTTCGCCTATGACGTCATCATCCGGAGGCACCGGCCGACGCTCGGGACGACGATCCTGGCCGGTCTGCTCGCGGGACTCCTCCCGGCGGTCATCCTTGGAAAGATCCTCCTCAAAGGGCTCGTCCAAATCGTGGTGTACATGGTCGCTGCGCCGCTCGTCGGGCTCACGTTTGCGTTCGGCCTCGCGCTCGTGGTCATCCGTCTGTTCCGCCGACACACCCCGACGAAAGTAAACCACGAGTTCAAGCGCCTGCAGCTCGTCTCGAGCTTCTTCTATAGTGTGACGCACGGGACGAACGACGCTCAGAAAGGGATGGGGATCATCACCCTCATCCTCGTCGTCGCGGCGATCGGACCCCCCTGGGGTCCCCCTTCGGGCCAGTTCGCGGTCCCGTTCTGGGTCATCGTCGGCGCCCATGCCTCCATCTCGCTCGGGACGTTCTTCGGCGGCTGGCGCATCGTCCGTACGATGTCTCAGCGGGTGACGCACCTACGACCCTGGCAAGGCTTCTCTGCCGAGACCGGGGGAGGCATCGCGCTCGCGAGCAGCGCGCTGGCTGGGATCCCTGTGAGCACGACCCACGTGATCGCCTCTGCGATCATGGGAGTTGGCGCGACGAAGCGCCTGTCCGCGGTCCGATGGGGTGTCGCGCGGAGGATCTTCTGGGCGTGGATCATCACGATTCCCGCGTCCGCCGGGGTCGGGATGGCCGCGTACGCGATCATGCGACTCATGTTTGGCGTCTGACCGGACGCATCGCCTCGTGCTTTGCATAGATGCCGCAATGGGCCTATCCGTCGCTCTCAATTCGAGGAGCGAGCAAAAATTTCACTTCGCCCTTGCCGCCCGCGATCTTGAACTCCATCTTCACCGGATAGTCGGACCCCAGGTACAGGGTCACGTTCGGTGCGGAGCTGATCGCCTTCACCATGTTCGAGAAGTAGTCGAGGGGGAACAGAGACCGCACCGCCTCCTTGGCCTGGATCTCCTCGAGGAGGTCCTTCGGCACCATGTGCGACACGTTGTCCGTGTCTCCCTCCGAGACGACCTCGAATCCTTCCGGCGAGGCTTTCAGCGCGATGTGGTCGCTGATACTCTCCGACGCACGGATCGCCTGTCGAAGTTCGTCCGTTCGGACGACGACCTTCGCGGGCAGGTTCAGGCTCGGGACCTTCGGGTCGCTCATGCCCGCGGTATCGACGAGGGCCATCCGCCGCGTCGTGTTCCCGACCGTCACCACGAGGCGGTTCTTGTCCTCATCATGGCGCAAGGCGATCGTCTCCCCGGCCTTCGCGAGCCGCAGAATCTCCTTCATCTTGTCCATGTCGATGCCGAGCTCGCCC
>DATMDM010000060.1:0-2335 GCA_035557795.1 Thermoplasmata archaeon
GCGATTGTTGAAGACGTGTTCCTCCTCAATCACAAAGACGGACTCCTGATCAAACACGAGACCCGCCGGCTGAGGCCCGACGTGGACACGGACATCCTGAGCGGAATGCTCACGGCGGTGCAGGCGTTCGTGAAGGACGCCCTCCGAGGCGATGACTACGCCGACCTGAACGAGATGACGGTCGGTCACATGCACATCTTGATCGGCCGGGGCAAGTGGCTCGTCCTCGCGGCGAGAATTGAAGGGGACGGCACACAGAGTTGGACCAGCCAGATCGAGCGATGCATCAAGGACATGGAAGACCATCATTGGGACCAGATCGAGGACTGGGACGGGGACATGGGCCTCGCCCGGGTCCTCACGCCGTACATCAAGAAGTTGATCCAGGGCGGCTACATCTAGGAAAATCGCGCGACGACACGCGCGATGCGGCTCGACACTGGGTACATCGTTCGCTACAACAAACCTCTCGCGCATCGCGGACGCGCGACGTCTTCCGCGCGGCGCTCACGGGTGCGCAACATCCGCGCCGATGGGATTGTCCCATCTTCAGTACCGATAACAAAAGCTTTAATTCCGGATGCCACTTTCTAACAAGGGATGGGACGAGGCGGCAGCTTGTTCCACAGACTCGCGTCCCCAGAGCAGATGCTGTCGCGACCCGACCGAATCGCGCGCGCAAGCCCGCGGTGATCAAAAGATGGCGAGTGATGAGGGCGACGGAAAGGTGTCGAAGTCGGCGGAGGAAGTCCGAGACGAGTTCGAGGAGAAGATGGATCGCCTTCGTCGGCAGTACGAGCGCGACCTGCACTCCTTCCGCTACGAGATCGAGGAGCGGGAGTACCGCCTGAAGGCGTACGAGGACAAGTTCAACAAGATCAAGCAACCGCCGCTTCTCTACGCGTACGTCGTCCGCAAGGAAGGGCCCGACCTCGACGGGAACCAGGTGGTCGTGGCGCGCGCGACGGAGCTCCTGAAAGTCTCGACCGGGCTGGTCGACAAGTCTCAGCTCGGCGTCGGCCAATACGTCTGGGTGCATCCGCAGACCTACGCGATCGTAGAAGGCAGCGCGGTCCGCAACCAGGGCGTGATCGCGAAGGTCGTCGACATGATGGACGGCAAGCTCGTGATCTCCGTGGAAGGGGACATGGAAAAGCGCCTGATCGATTGCGACAAGAACGTCTTCAAGAAACTCAAGCCGGGATTCCAGATCGGCGTCTTGCCGCCGACGATGGAGGTCCTCGAGATCCTCCCGAACCTCGAGGTCAAGTCCCTCCTGCTCGGCGAGAAACCGAACGTGACCTACGGGGAGATCGGCGGGCTCATGGAGGCGATCGAGCGGATCAAGGACGTCGTCGTGCTCCCGTATCAGGAGGCGAAGCTGTTCGCGCAGATCTCCCTCGAGGCGCCGCGCGGGATCCTGCTGTACGGCCCTCCCGGTTGCGGGAAGACGCTGCTCGTGAAGGCGATCGCGACGGAGAACGACATGACCTTCTTCAACGTCAGCATCGCGGACGTCCTCTCGAAGTGGGTCGGGGAGAGCGAGCGCATCATTAAGGAGATCTTCCGCCAGGCGCACGAGAAGAAGCCGAGCATCGTCTTCTTCGATGAGATCGAGGCCCTGTTCACCGTCCGCGGGATGATGGACACGTCCGGCGTCCACAAGAACATCATCGCGCAGATCCTGAGCGAGATGGACGGACTCGTCGAGCTGCACGACGTCTTCGTGATCGGCGCGACGAACCGCGCGGACCTCGTGGACCCCGCGCTCCTGCGGCCCGGTCGGTTCGACGAGATCATCGAAATCCCGCGTCCGGACCGGAGGGCCGCGGAAGAGATCCTCAAGATCTACCTGAACGAGGACTTGCCGACGGCGGAGAGCCTCGACGAGACGTACGGGGGGCACAAGGAGGCGGTCGACGCGCTCCGCCGCTTCGTCCTCGACGAACTCTACGGAGAGAACAAATGGGTCAAGGTCAAGCTCGACGCCGAGGCGAAAGAGGCGATCAAGACCGTGAAGCGGAAGGACATCATCTCCGGCGCCATCATCGAGGCGATCGTGACGACCGCGAAGAAGAACTTCGTGAAGCGGGTCATCCAGCTCAAGAAGACGGAGCGGAAGAAAGAAGGCCTCACGATGAAGGACCTGGACATGGCGATCGACGAGGAGAGCAAGGAGCACGCGATCACGGAAATGTACGTCTACGAGAAGCGCCAGCGGGAGGTCTTCCGGACCGGTGCGGACCCGATGGTCGGGTGACGCATGAGGAAGATGGTCCAGGGGACCGAGCACGAGTACACGCTGTACTGCCGCAAGATGGGCACGATGGGGTTC
>DATMDM010000061.1:0-1056 GCA_035557795.1 Thermoplasmata archaeon
GAGCTGCCGGTCATGGGGACCTTCGAGGTCAGTGACGGCAAGATCCGCGCATGGCGCGACTATTTCGACATGAACCAGTTCACCAGGCGGATGGGATAAGGCTGGACGTCGATCGGGCGGTGCAGGGCTAGTTCCGCGGGCGCGTCACCCGGGAGGGGGGTGCCGTCGAGTGATCTTCCCTCGGTTTGGTGGACACCCCGAAAGGCGCGAGGATGCGCCAGGCCCGCCGATGTGATTGGCGTTCCCACGTCCTTTGAAGTCGATGGCGAACAGTACAAAGCCGTCACCGCGGGTTGGGGACTCGATGCGCAGGGCGTTCAAAACGGGATCGACAGGATTCGAGAGACCAAAACGGTAGTTCCGAAGGCCGGCACGGTGTTGGTCTTCAAGCTTCGCAAAGCCTGAGTGGCCTTAGCGCTCCGGAGCAAATCATGGATAAAAGCGACTCGGAAAGGGGATCGAGGGCCCAGGCGCGACTCGAAGAGGAGGGCGTCATGGGGTGGGTCAAGCCAGCTTTCGACGAAATCAAGATGGACGCGGAGGCGAAGTCTTACAGCGACGGAATCACCTGGTGAATGCCGCTCCGGAGCGAGCAGTGAACATCCGCGTGCGTCCGCCACTCACCGATCGCGGGCATCGTGCTCACGCCGCTCCGGGGAGAGAACGGGGAGAGCGGCAACCCTCCGCAGGAAAAACACGAGCAATTCCCGATAGAAGGTGGCGTCCCCACAGAGATTCGAACCGTACCGAGCCCGCTAACCACAACCCCGCGACGACGCACGCCAAAGCCGAATTCGCGAGGGAATCCGGGGGCGCGGACCGTCAAGAACGACTCGACAGACCTTGACGGGCTCCGTCTGGACTTGCCCCTGTCGGGGGAGAGATAGGGGAGAGAAGAAGTCGAGCTAGCCGTGCCCGAGATCGTTCGCGCCTCCGGACGCACGCGGGCCCGAGGAAGCCACCTACGGGCCGCAATGCATGTGCGACGTGGTGTTTCTACCCGACCGACGCCCTGCGACCGACCTGCGGGCTAGCCAGCTCCTCGTCCGTCGGGAT
>DATMDM010000062.1:0-1487 GCA_035557795.1 Thermoplasmata archaeon
GAAGGAGTCCGCGGCGCAACACGACTCGTTCGTCGAATTGCAGACCACGCTCAAGGATGAACTGTACTACCTCGCCTCGGAACGCGAGAAGCTTGCGGTGAAGGAGAAGAGCCTTCTCGAGGCCGAGAAGTACATCACCGCGGCGCTCGAGGCGAGCGGGATCGAGATGCCCGACGAACCGGAGACGAAAGCCCCGCCTCCGCCCCCGACCGCCGAGATGAGGCCTCCGCGACCGCCTCAGACCCAAGCCCCACCTCCGGCCCCTGCCCATCCGATGGAGTCGTTGCGGGACGAGATTTTCGAAGAAGAGCCGAGTGAGGCGAAGCCGCGAGTCTCTCGAGCCGATGCGCTCGAGCACATGACGAAGGCCTTGGAGACCGCGAAGAGGGCCCGCGACGTCGGACGGAACGTGAGCGAGATCCGGAAGGTGCTGAAGCAAGCCCGGGCCGCCTTCGAAGGCGGCGACTACGAGACGGCGACGCGCCTCGCCCGCGACATCCTCAGGGACCTCGAGGCGGTCCCGATGCCTCGGTAGTCCCCTGGCGACTTCCGCCGTTCGGCACGCCCAGGATCGGCATCGCGTACGTCGGCACTCCGGGCACGCGCATCTCGTGCTGTTGACCCGGAATCTCGCCCCAAGGGTCCGGATCGGAGACCGGTCCCCGGACGAAGGTCCATGCGACGTTCGCCAGGAAGATGAGCTGACCGATCCCCAGGATGAACGCCCCGACCGTTTCGAGCCAGTTCAACGTCCACATGGACGGCGGGTAATCGTACACGCGGCGCGGCATCCCCTCGAGGCCGAGGAAGTGCATCGTGAAGAACACGAGGTTCATTCCGATCAGCGTGAAGGCGAAATGCCAGCGGGCGAGGCGTTCGGAGTACATCCGCCGAGACATCCGCGGGAACCAGAAGTAGAAACCCGCGAAGACGCCGAGGATCGTGCCGCCGAATAGGACGTAGTGCAGGTGCGCGACGACCCAGTACGTGTCTTGGAGCGGATAGTCGAGCGGGATCGGCGCCTGGAACACGCCGTTGATCCCGCCGATCACGAACATCGTGACGAAGCCGATCGCGAAGAGCATCGGCGCCTTGAGTTCGATCGCCCCTCCCCACATCGTCGCGATCCAATTGAAGATCTTAATGCCGCTCGGCACGGCGATTGCCAGGGTGATGACCATGAAGGGAAGGCGCGCGGAGATCGAGATGCCGGTCGTGAACATGTGGTGAACCCACACGCCGAAGGAGAGGAAGCCGATCGCGACGGTCGACAGGGCGATCGCCTTGTACCCGAAGATCGGCTTGTGGCTCATCCGCGGGATGACCTCCGAGATGATCCCCATCGCCGGGAGGATCATGATGTATACCGCCGGATGGGAGTAGAACCAGAAGAGGTGCTGCCACATGATCGGGTCGCCGCCGACGGCGGGCGAGAGGAACGCGGTGATGCCGTGGCGATCCAGGAGGAGGATGAACAACCCGCCCGC
>DATMDM010000063.1:0-3864 GCA_035557795.1 Thermoplasmata archaeon
CGAAAAAGCATGGGGACGCAGGGATTTGAACCCTGATCGACGGGTTTCTCCCACGCGGGGAGCGACCCACGCGTGTTCTGCGAACCATGGGTCAGCGCTCCAGTCTGTCATCACCGGAATCAGCAAACCCGTTCGCCATCAAGCCCATGACTGGAGCCCGTAATTCTACCAGGCTAAACTACGTCCCCATGGGACTCGTGGGTCGCGCAAGAGCGGCGGGGATATCTAGCTTTGCGTCGCGGGTCGAGCCGCCCGCGGACGACGCGCCGCCGACGTGGTCCAGAGTTCTTGCGCGAGTGCAAATGCGAGGAGGCCCTCGATCGTCTTCGAGATGAGCCCGAGCGGGCCGAATACGTACTGTTGACTTACGAACGGGAAGACGACCAGCCGGGAGGCGATGTACAATCCAATCAAGGCGAGCGCTCCCAACAGCCACGCCCAGACGATCGGCCGAGAGGCGCGCAAGATCGTGAATCCGCCGATGACCTCGAGGGGCGCGAGGACGAGGAAGAACACCACGACAATCGACTCAACGTGTTCCCCGATGGCGACGATGTGGATTGCGCCATCCGCAAAGAGGAGGAACGTCGCGAGGATGCGACGACCGCGGACCCGGTCCCACAAGACCTCCGGATGGTCGATTGCGTATCCGAAAAACAAGAGGCCGAGGCCCCACGGAACGGCGGACAAACGAACCAGGTCCGTCGCGCCGAGGTAGCTTGGCGTGCCGAGTCCGCTCGTCAAGACGATCTCGGCTTCGAACGCGCCGGTCACCAAGAGGATCCCGAGTCCCGCCAAGATGAAGGCGAGGCCGGAGGTGAACCGCTCCCCGGGCATGTTACGACGTATCACGCCGAGGCGCCAAGTACCTTTGCCGAAATCGACCGCTCACCGCTGCCGCATTTTCTGTTCGCGCTTGCGGCGGCGCATCCGCTTTTTACGCCACTTCCAGCGCATTTTTCCGCGCTTCTTCCAAGCCCGCGAAGAGCGTTTCACCGGGTCGCCGGCGCCCGCGTAGCCTCCTTTCCAATAAGTAGTTTCCCGTCTTGTGCGGATGAATTCGAGTCGGTGACCGTCGGGAACCTCGATTTGGTTTTCGCTCGGCTCACGAGGTCGCGTACCAGATGTTGCCCGGGCCCTGGTAGCTCGGACCTTCGCCCCACGCGAGGTGGACATGAGAGCCATCCCAAGCGATGCCGTCGTAGTCGCCGTAGGGGAACATGAAACCATCCGCGGTCTCGTACGGGAATCCGGAGGCGAACTGCGAGACTTGAATCTCGCGGCTCCAAGTCGCACCGCCGTCCGTGGAAGTGCGGTACCACATGTTGTATTGGCCCGTGCGGTTGTCCATCCACGCGGCGTGGACCTCGCCCGCCTTGCCCCCCTCGATCGCCGGAAAGAGCGCCCATGCGTTCCCGATCGACGAGTGGATCGCGACGCGCGCCGACCAGGTTGCGCCGCCGTCCGACGACGATCGGTACCAGACACTCGGTGGGCCGCTATCGCGCGTTCCCGCGTTGTACAAGACATACACGCGATCCGACGCATCGACCGTCACGACGACTTGCGGTCCCCAGAAGTCCCAGCCGCAGCAATTCTTCCACTCGGGGCCGGGTGGCATGCCGCGGTCGGCGTAACTCGTCGTCCAGGACTGCCCGCCATCCGATGACTTCGTGACGAAGAGGTCCTGCAACCCGAGGGCGTTTCCGCTCTTCTTGATTCCAACCCAGCTGAAGTAGACGGTCCCGTGGGAGTCGACGGCGCCGCCCGAGGTGAGCGTCCAACCGTACGTGCTCGTCTCGTGGTTGACCTGGACGGACGCGAACGTCGTCCCGCCGTCGTGCGACGAGGCGACGAAGAACTTCTGCGCGACGCTGTAGCTCACGTAGACTTCGGAATCGCGAACCGCGAGGCCCACCTTGTCGGTCGGCCCGTTCTTGACGTCCCCGTTGACGGCGATGGGTGCGGTGAACGTCTCGCCATGATTCTCGGAGCGCTGCGCCACGGTATTCTTGCCATCGAGGTACGCGACGAAGACCGTGCCGGCGGAGTTCACGGCGACCTGCAGGTCGACCTGGAAATTGCCCTGCGGATTCGGGGTCGGGTTCAGCGGCTTCGGCGCGCCCCATGTCGTGCCGCCGTCGTGAGAGACCTCAATCATCGCGGCCGGACTCGAGCATGTCCCGCAGCCGGGCACCCCGCCGAAGTGGCCCCACGCGACGTACACGTTCCCGCTCCCGTCGGCGGCGACATCCGGCTCCCAATCATCTCCCGCGGCATAGCCGATCACCAGCGGCTTGCTGAAGTCGATCCGTGCCGCGACCGCATTCGACATCGAGAGGACGACAAGCCCGAGGACAACGCCGATCGAGCCAATGACGAGACCCTTGCGCTCCAAGAGAGAACCCCCGCGAGACGGAAACGCGGGCCGCCGGGATAAGCGTTCACTCTGCTCGCGACCCTGAGAACGTCGACCCGGAATCCGTTTATGCTCCATGGAGCATACGGGGCCGGGGGATCTTATTGGTCAGTTCGCAAACGCTGGCAAAGAGCATCGTGAAGGGAAGCCTTCGACCGAAACCGGACGAGGTCGTGCTGATCTCGACGTATCCGCATACGATGGAACTCGCGGAGCAGACCGCGTTGGAGTGCCAGAAGGCGGGCGCCGATCCCGCGCTCTGGCTGGATACGGACGCGTTATTCTACGGCAATTTCAAGAATTACTCCGTCGAAAGTCTCCATCGGGTTTCGGGCCATTGCGTGGGCCTCCTCGACTACGTGAACTCGTACATCTGGTTCTTCGGCCCTCGAAATCCCGCTCCCATGGCGACCGTTCCTCGGGAGAAATTCGCCGCGATGTTCGAGGGAGAGAAGGCCCACTTCGACAAAGCATTCGAGAAGATGCCGAAGAACGTCGCCGTCGCGATTGGCTCCGTCACCCGGGAACGGGCGAAGACATACGGCTTCAATTACGCGAAATGGAAGGCGATGGTCGAGGCGGCCAGCGTGGTGAACCAGGAGCGGCTGGCGTCGCTCGGCAATCTCGTCGCCGGCCTCATTTCCCGACCCGTCGACGTCCGCGTGACCGCGGACAACGGGACCAAACTGAAGTTCCGCCTCGCCGGACCCGAGCGGAAGCCGTACGTCCACGACGGGGTCATCAGCGATGAGGACCTCGCGGTCGGCACGCTCGCGAGCCGGTCAGTCGACCTGCCCACCGGAGAGGTCGGCGTCGCCCCGGTGGAAGAAAGCGCCAACGGCACCTTCGTGGCGGACGTCTCGATCCCGCAGCGGGGCCGGCTCATCGAAGGCCTCTCCTGGACGTTCCGGAACGGGAAGGTGACGGACTTTTCCGCGAAGAAGAACGTGCAGTTCGCGCAGACGAACTGGGCCGAGGCCTCCGGCGCGAAGGACGTATTCGGCGGGGTCGGGTTGGGATTGAACCCGAAGGCGCTGCCCGGATTCCTGCAGAACAGCATCGTGTCCGGCACCGTGAGCATCGGCATCGGGGATAACCGCGATGCGGGCGGCAAGAACGACAGCAGCTACGGGTTCTCGGCCCCGCTCGCGCACGGAACGGTGGAGATCGGCGGGAAGACGGTGATCCAGGACGGGGCCTGGACGATCTAGACGTCAAGGCGGACTCAGTCAGTTCTCGGACCCTCCGGAGGACGGTTCGCAGATCTCGCTCCGGCCCCACCACGGCTGTCTCGAGGGGAATCCGACGGAGGGTTCAAGCGGAGGAGGCCGCTTGGGCGACCGATTCCCATGTGGGCCCCCACGCCGACTGTCCCATCCTCGCCGTATTCGGCCGCGCCTCGAAAGCTCGGATTCCTCTTGCGCCTACGGATCGGCTGGCAGCTC
>DATMDM010000064.1:0-9746 GCA_035557795.1 Thermoplasmata archaeon
CGGGCGGTGGTCGCCCCGACGTACAAGGCCATCGTCGCCTCGTTCACGAAGCTCCCATAGGTCAGCCATGGTCCCATCATCCATCCGAAGCTCGTCGGCCAGGCGAGTACGTCCCGCGGTCGGATGTCTTGATGGAGGTACGCATCCGCGGCGCTCTTGATAGGGGTCGTGTGGGTCCACGGGATGGCCTTCGGGTCTTTCGTCGTCCCCGACGAGAACAGGATGTTGGTATGATCGCAAGCGCGACACGAGACCGCCTCGTAGGCATCGCGGTCGCTTAGGAAGTCCTTCCACGCGATGTCGCCATCCCGGAGGAAGTGCGTCTTCGGTCCAGCCCGGGGAATGACGATCGCCCGCGGCCCGTTACCGTCGACGACTTTGGAGTAAATGGCATGCTCTTTCCCGTCGCGGAGGTACGTGTCGACCGTGATGACGGCGCGGGCGCCGGCGATGCGAACCCGTTTCCGGAATTCCGGCGGCGCCGCGGCGTCGGCGATGCCGACCACGCACCGGCCCGACAGCACGATTCCGAGGTAGGCCGCCACCGCTTCCGGAGTCATGGGCAAGAACAATGCGATCTTCTCGCCCCGATCCAGGCCGAGCTCCTCCAGCCCGTTGGCGACCCGAGCACTCAGTCGCCGCAGTTCACCGTATGTCATCTTTCGTATTGAGTCAGATCCTTCGAGTCCGGAGAGGATGGCCGTCTTGTTCGGGCCCGCACGAAAGCAGCTTTCCGCGATGTTCATCCGCGCGCCGGGTAGCCACTCCGGATGACGAAGATCGAGGGGTTGCTTCAGAATTCGAGTCGGCTCCTTTCGGAAAGCGATCCCGAGCTTTCGGATCATGGTGGACCAAAATTCTTCCCGGCGGTCGATGGACCACCGCTGCAGGTCCGCGAAAGACCTGAGGCGACGGGCCGCCATCAGCTTTCCAATGTTCGACGATTGCACGCCGGCTTTGGACGGCATCCAGGCTGGCCCGGGGCCATCTCTCGGTTCACGACCATCGTACGCAAGCCGGTACAGAGCGAGATGGGCCGCGAACCGCCACCGCGTCTCCGGGTTCGCCAAGAGTAAGGCGCGGAGCTCGAGCCAGAACCGTTCTTGTGCGCGCGCATCGAGCGATCCGGCGTGACGTTGAGATGCGGCCTCGATTCGAGCCGCAAGTGCCTTCGCGGGCTTCCGAGGCACGCCCCACGATTCGCCGTCGGCGGGCCGGATGGTGGGCCGCACGGCGGCTGAAATCTCGCGGACTCACTTAAGCCTGCGGACCCGTCTGTGGTTATGTCGGTCCGCGGAGACGCTTCACTTCTGGAAGCCGGGTCCGGGTTTCTCCGTCGCCACGGCCTTGCGGGCGTACTCGAGGGCCCGGTCGACGGCTTCGCGCGGCGTAGCGACGGGAACGAACAGCTTTGCGTCGACCCCTGCCTTGTCGATGGGCCACGTCCGAAGGCCGAACACCGTCTTGCCAAGATCGAAGGCATGGGCCATCTCGCTCAACGTGCCATAGGAACCGTTCACCGCGATGATCGCGTCGGCAGTCCGAACGATGATCAGATTCCGAGCGGTGCTCATCGCCGTGGCAATCGGCAGGTCGATGTGCGGATTCGCGTCTGCCTTGTTCCCGGTCGGGAGGACGCCGACCGTGAGGCCGCCGCCCCGCTTGGCGCCTTTCGCGGAGGCCTCCATGACGCCGTTCAAGCCACCGCAAATCAGGACCGCATCGGCCCGGGCGACGAGGAATCCCACTTCTTCGGCGAGGGCGAGTCCGTCGGGAGACGCCGTGCTGCCGCCTCCGATTACGCCGATGATCAACTTCCGAGCCATGAGGGAATTTCCGTTCAAGCTCGCGACCGAATTAAGCCTTTGCGGCTGTCAATCGACTTTTGATACGTTCGCTCGAATCGTTTGGCGGAAATGATGGATCACGCCTCGCGGAGTCGGCACGGATGCTCGCCGGGAGTCGCCCTTATGCCGTTGCCTGCATTGTCGCGCGCGGGGACCGCGATGGCCGACGACTCGACGCGCGAATACTTCGCCGGAACTGACCGCGACCGAGCCGCCTTCGAGGCGGGGATCAAGTTGGGCTCGATCGTCCATCAGTACGTCGGAACGCCGCTGACGTCCGCGACCGCGCCGTCTCTGGAGCGCGCGATCGAGGCCGCGACGCGGGTGCAGCCGCTGGTTGAACGCGTCCGTGTGCGCATCGACAAAGAGCGGATGCGGATTCGCGGACCCTACCAGTACGGAGTGCTGACGGAGGATCTCTTGGACATCGAAGTCTCCGTGCGCGTCGGCACCGCACGGGCCGTCGGCGCGCTCCGCTACGTGCCCGAACTCGACTATCCTCTCATGTATTTGAAGGCCATCGGCGGGCGCACCAAGGACTAATAAGGGGCTCCCATTCTGCCGCGACCCGATGGCACAGGGCCGCGAGGTTGAGGTCAAGTTTCGACGGGACCTCGGGCTCCTGGAAATCACGATGATTGGACTCGGCCCGACGATCGGGACGACGATTTTCCTGCTGGTTGGGCCCGGCTACGCGATCACGGGTCCTTCTCTCATCCTCGCGTTTGGCCTGAACTTCGTCGTGACGATGTTCACCGCGATGGCGTACATGGAGCTCGGCTCCGCGTTCCCCGAGACAGGCGGTGGATATCTCTGGATCCGCCGATCGATGCGAGATCCATGGGGCTTCCTCGGCGGTTGGATGTCCTGGTTCGGCCATTGCATTGTGGCCTCTTTCTACATCTACGGCTTCGGCCTCGGGACCGTCCTTGCGCTCAAGACGGTCCTCGGCACCCCGAGCCTCGCGCTGTTCGGCTTCGGCGAGTCCGCTCTGACCCGGATCTTCGCGGTCGTCGCCGCGAGTTTTTTCTTCGTGCTGAACTACCGAGGCGCAAAGCTGACCGGTCGCTCAGAAACCGCGGTGACGTTCGTCTTGGTCGGAATCGTCGTCTCGTTCGTCGTGTTCGGCTTGGCACACCTGTTCTCCTCAGGACCGCTGCCGGTGCAGAACTTCAACAACTTCTTCCGCGGCGATTCCCCTTTTACTCAGTTCCTCGCCCTCCTCGGCGCGATGGGCTTCACGTTCATCGTCTTCGAGGGGTACGAGATCATTGCACAGACCGGAGAGGAAGCCCGCAATCCGGAGAAGAACATCCCCCGCGCGCACTTCCTCGTGATCGGCCTGTCGACGATCATCTTCATCTCCGTGGCGTTCACCGCAATCCTCGCGGGCGGAGGCTGCGTCAACCCGCTGAGCGCGGGCTGCCAGCTCCTCCGCGTCTCGGACGGTAAGGTCCTCGGGAACAACGATGCGATTGCAGACATCGCGGCGAGGGTGATGCCCTACGGCCTCCAGATCATCGTCTTCGGGGTGGCTCTAGGTGCCCTCGCGGCGCTGAACTCGATGATTTTCTCTTCGAGTCGGGTCGCGTTCGCGATGGGCCGTGACGGCGGCCTGCCCCGCGCGCTCGGCAAGCTCCATCCCAAGAAACGCACTCCACATGTCGCGATTACGGTCAGCGGCCTCATCATCGTCACGATGACGCTTACCCTGGACATCAACACGGTCGCGGCGAGCGCGGACATCATGTTCCTACTCCTCTTCCTGATGGTCAACTGGGCTGCCATCGTCCTGCGCCGGACGATGCCCGACGTGAAGCGGTACTACATGATGCCGCTCTTTCCGATTATCCCGATACTCGGGATCGCGACGAAATTCCTCATCGCGATCAGCCTCTGGGCGATTGAACCGGTCGCCTGGCTCATCGCCCTCGGTTGGATCGGGATCGGCCTCTCGGTCCATTACCTCCACGAACGGAAGGAAATCGTCGTCGGCGTCACGAAGGTCGTGGAGTCGATCCTCCCGCGTCGCCGTCCCCGGTACCGGATCCTTCTGCCGATCGAGGACTTCCAGCGGGTCGAGCTCGTCGAGTTCGGCGCACTGATCGCCCAGGTCGAGGACGCCGAACTCACCCTCCTCCATGTCATCGAGGTGCCGCCGGCCCTTCCGATCGATGCGATCGACCGGGCCTACGTGAGCGAAGTCCGGTACCACCTCGGCAAATTGCGTCGGCGGGCGGAGGAGCTCGGGGCCTACGCGACGGCCCGCGTCGACGTGAGCCACAAGGTGTTCGATTCGAT
This sequence comes from Thermoplasmata archaeon, assembly GCA_035557795.1. Taxonomy (GTDB): domain Archaea; phylum Thermoplasmatota; class Thermoplasmata; order RBG-16-68-12; family RBG-16-68-12; genus RBG-16-68-12. The sequence goes on from DATMDM010000064.1 coordinate 4,149, forward strand.
CCTGGACAACATCCGAGAGGACGAGACCGACCTGCTGATCTTGGGATGGAGGGGCGGCTGGCGGCGCGGCCGCATCCTAGGGACGAACGTCGACCGATTCGTCCAAGAGGCCCCCTGCGACGTCGTCGTCTTCAAATCCGCCGGCCTCAAGCCGAAGATCGAGAGCATCCTCGTGATGAACGCACCGGAGTGGCACGTGTCGTACGCGACCGGGTACGCGATCTTGCTCGCGAAGAAGCATCGCGCAAAGATCACGATCCTTAGCGCCGTTCAGACGGACCGGGAGCTCGAGAAGGAACGCGGGTACAGCGCGCGGCTCGCGGAGATGTGCCGGACCCACGGCGTGGGATTCGAGGAGAAGTTCGTGAAGGCTCGGAACATCGTCGACACCGTGGTCGAGGAAGCGAAGAGCTACGATCTGCTCGCGCTCGGCGCCTCGACGGAGTGGCGGCTGACGCAGTTCGCCTTCGGCCCCTGGCAGGACCAGATCGCACGGCGGACGGAGACGCCGACCCTCATGGTCCGGAAAGTCCGCCGCAAGGAGGAACCGGTGCCCACCCGGAGTCCCGTGCCGCTCCCGAGCCCGCCTCCGCCGCAACCTTCGTGAGTCGACTACCACTGCGGCGTCCCGCAGCTGGGACAGTAGCGATCCGTGGACGGCATGGACCGTCCGCAGTTCTTGCAGGTGTGGAGCGCGCCTGGCGGTGGGACGGGCGGGGGAGCCATCATCATCGTCGGAGCCGACGGGACTTCTTTCATGACCGCGCCGGCCAAGGACAAGACGATGCCAACCAGGAAGAGCGCCACCATCCCAAACGCGAGGGTCCGATAGGTCGACGCCGAGGACAGGAGGGCCGCGCACCACCCCGGATACGGCTCCGGCGGGCCGCTAGGCGCACAGGTGAAGGCGTGCGTCGCCTCCAGACCCGATGCGACGAACCAACCATAGAGGGCTCCGATGAGACCGATGAACAGCAGCACGAGCCCGAGGACGAAGACCGCGACTTTCACCGGGTCCTTCTCGGGCTCGGAACGGGACGGTCGGCTTATCACCTTTGTCCTCGGCGAGTCGAGTCGCCTCCCGATGCGACCGACATAAAGACTCTTTTATAGCGCAACGCATATTTCTGACGCCGCGTGGGTGGCATGGGCGAGGCGCTCAAGATTGGGATTACGGGCCTCCCCGGCGCCGGCAAGACCTACTGCCTTCTCAAGGTCATCGAGATGCTCGAGGGCGACGGCCTCAAGGTCGGCGGGATGATTACTGAGCCGATTGTCAAGCGAAACCGCCGCGAAGGATTCTACGTGATGGACTGGGCGACGAAAGAGAAGCGGGTGTTCGCCTCCCGCGAAATCACCTCGAAGACGATGGTCGGCCGGTTCGGTGTCGACATCAGCGCGCTCGAGGAGGTCGGAGTGAACGCGTTGCGGGGCGCGACCGCCAACGCGGACGTGATCGTGATCGACGAGGTCGGGAAGATGGAAGTCGAGTCACCGAACTTCGTGCTCGCCGTGAAGGACGCCCTCGAAGCGGACAAGCCGCTGCTCCTCACGCTCCACAAGAAGTCCCGGAATCCGCTCCTCCAGGACATCCGCCGTCGGGATGATGTGCGGATCCTCGAAGTCACGATGGTGAACCGCAACCTGCTGCCCTACAAGATTGTTAAGCTGATGAAGGGCGAGGTCCTCTGAGGACGAAGGGATATCTGGCCCTGCCCCCTTCGCGACCGCCGTGGAGTTTCCGTTCCCGACCGTTGCGGTTTCGGAGGGGGCCGCGACCCTCCTCGTCCCGGACGTGCCGCGCCGCAAAGGCCCCGGGACCGCCGGGCCGTGGCCGTTCTACAATCCGACGATGGCGGTGAACCGCGACCTCAGTGCGATCGTCCTCTCCAAGTGGCCTCGTCCGCTCGGGTCTCTCCTCGACGGACTCGCGGCAACGGGCGCATGGGGAATCCGGGTGGCCCTCGAAGTCGGCCCGCGACACCTCGCCTTCAACGATCGGTCACGCGACGCGACGCGGTTGATTCGCGAGAACCTTCGCCGCAACGGCCTCACTGCCGATGTCCACGCGGGCGATCTGTCCGACTACATAGGCAAACGGCGGTACGATTTCGTCGATATCGATCCGTTCGGACCGCCGACCCCGTTCCTCGGGGCGGCGTTCGGAGCCGCGGAGGAATCGTCCGGGATCGGCATCACCGCGACCGACACCGCCGTCCTCTGTGGCACGTATCCGAAGGCGTGCGAGAAACGGTACGGGGCGCGTCCGCTGCGCTCCGCGCAGGGTGGAGAGATCGGACTTCGAATCCTGCTGGGCTACTGTCATCGTCTCGCTGCGGAGGGAGGCAGTCAGATGCGACCGATCTTGTCGTTCTCCGCGGAGCACTTCCTGCGGGTGCACGTCTTGGTCGAGTCCGGATCGGGTTCGGGTTCGATCGGCCATGTGGTCCGCGTCGGCCCTGGTCGTTTCACCGTCGCATCCGGAGCGGATCGGGGTGCAATCGGCCCGCTGTGGCTCGGACCGCTCGGAGACGCGGCGGTCATGCGCCGGCTTCAGCCCTCGGCCTGGACGTCCGTTGTGTCCGCGCGGCTCCTTTCGCTCCTCAAGGCAGAGTGCGAGATGCCGCCTCTCTTCGTCACGACGGACGAACTCGCGGCCGGAGAACGTCACTCGCCGCCGAGACTCGACCGATTCATCGAGGGCCTGCAGGAGATCGGCTATCGCGCGACCCGGACCCACTTCCATCCGCGAGGCGTGAAGACGGACGCGCCGTCGCAGGACATCGTGCGGATGTTCCGGGAACTCTCGCCTACCGGATCCACGGATGATTCAAGGCCTGCCAGTTGAACCCGAACGACGCCTCGCTGTCGGTCGCGTAGTGGTAAAGGGTCGTGACGAGAATCCCGTGGACGACAGACCAGAGGGCGCTCAGGACGAGCCAGTATAGGACCGCCGCAACCGGCCATGTCAGGCTGCCGGGCTCTCCGACGATTCCCCACACGAACGGGACAAGGCCGACGGTGAACAGGAGGAGGAACACGAGTCCGGTCCCGAGGACGCCGCTCTGATGGGCGCCCCAGCGCTCCCGCAGCAGGGCGCGGCTGCGGCGGAAGGCCTTCACGGGCCCGACGCCCTCGAGGACCATCGTGGGGAGGACGAACAGGGTCGCGATGGGCCAGCCGTACCCGAGGACCCGCGACACGAGTCGGCCGCCCGCCTCGGAGCGAATCGAGGTGAACCGCATCAAGACCCCGACCGTCGCGGCGAGGAACGACCACAGGAGGATCTGGAAGAAGCTCGCGTTCGCCGCGCCGATTCCGTCCAGCACGTACGGCCGCTGACCCTGGAGTCGGACGGCTGCGGCGCCGATGATCGCCGCCATGAAGTACACGGAGAGGAAGTACGTCAGCAGGTATGCGACGAAGATCTCCTGGTACAGGAAACCGCTCGATGGCGATGCCGGCGGGACGCCGAGCGCGAGGACGCTGAGCACGACGATCAGCCAGATGAAACCGGTGAAGACGAGGGCGAGGAACGGCAGGGCCATGAGGCGCGGCTCCGTCGCAAGGACGCGAAGGCTCCCTAGGGTCAAGTGGAATCCGCGAGCCAGCTGGGCCCGTAATCCCGTCTTCGGAGCAGGCTCATGGTGAGTCTTCCGACCCCACTCCGTCGAGTGCATCCTGCCGCTCAAAAAGTGCGGACCGGTCATAAGTCTATTGTCAAACGTCGGCGTCGGACGTCTCGTCTTCGAGGTGTCTCTGGTCTCCCTCGTAGGGTGCGTTTGAGAGTCGCACGATCTCGGCGGCCTTGATGTCGCCGATCTTCGGCACCTTCTTCAGTTCCTCCTCCGACGCTGAGAACACGGCGCGGACGGATCCGAACCGCTCGAGGAGGCTGCGCGCGAGCGTCTCGCCGATGGTCGGAAGCCCTTCGACGACGAACCGCTGCCGCTGCTCGAGGGACATCCCTTTCGGCTTGTGTCGCAGGCCGTATTCCGCCGCTCCCTTCTCCTGGCGTTTCCAGAGGATGCTGAGCAGGAGCGCGGTCTGTCCCTTATCCGCCGTCGTAAGCACCGGAACCCGCTCGGTCGTCTCGAGGACGAGGAGGGCGGCCAAGATCGCTTGCGGACTCTTGAACGTCGAGATCTCGGCGAGGTCGCCCTCGAGGATCACGAGCGGCTGCGGATACGCGTCGCGGAGTCGCTGGACCTGTTCGAACAGGCGCTTGCGGACCATGGAGTTGAAGAAGTCGTAGAGGGTCTTCCGTTCGATCCCGACGGGTCCCAGGACGTAATCTCCCGGCGCGATCTTCCGCACTTCGATCTCCACGCCGAGTTCCCGGAGGCGCTCGGGAATGTCCTCGGGCTCGTTCGAGTCGACGACGAGTGGGATCCGCACGGATTATCGAACCCTCCCGCCGACGTAAACGTTCCGGTGACCCCGGCAAATCAGCGGCGTTAGGTGAATCGTGTCGGCTCATCTTTTTGAGCGTCGCGCGCGTCCCGCCAATCATGGCCGCGCGGCGAACGCTGAATCTGCTCGCCGCGACGATGCTCGGAACGATGGACTCGAACGCGCTCGTTCCCGTGATCGCGCTCTACGCGCAGCATGTGGGCGCCGACCTGGTGACGATCGGGATCATCGTCGGCCTCTTCTCCGCGGTCCATGCGCCGGCAAACCTGCTCTTTGGCCGGATCGCCGATCGCGTCGGTCGCAAACTGCCGCTCCAGGTGGGGCTCCTCTGGGATGCCTCCTCGTTGTTCCTCTATTCGCTTGCGACGACGCCGCTGACCCTCGCACTCGTCCGGGTGAGCCACGGCATCGGGAGCGGACTCGCCGGTCCGAGCTCGATGGCTCTCATGGCCGACACCTCCACGCCGGAGCGGAAAGGCCGGGCGATGGCCCTGTACGGGATGTCCCTCGCTCTGGCGGTGGTGATCGGCTTCGGGATCGCGGGTCCGATCGTCGCTCGCTTCGGGTACTCGGTTCTCTTCTACGTCCTGTCCGCGGGTCTGTTGGCGGGTTTCGTCATCACGATTCCGATTTCGGAGCCGCCCAAGACGGCCCCGACGGCGATGCCCTGGCACAGGCTCGGCTCGTATGCGGGGCGACCGTCTCCCGCGGCGGGCTACGCGGCCATCTTCAGCCTTTACTTCATCCTCGGCGCGTTCGTCGCCCTCGTGCCGCTACACCTGCAACAAGAACTCGGGTACGGCGCCCTCGCGGTCGGTCTGAGCTTCACCGCCTTCGCGATCCTGTCATTGTTGCTCCACTATCCCGCGGGGATCCTCGCAGACCGGTACGGCCCCGCGACGCCCGCAACGATCGGCCTGGTTGCGGTGGCGATCGCGATGGCCTGCATCCCGCTGATCCGTGACCTCCCGGCGCTCCTCGTCCTGATGGCCCTCTTCGGAGTCGGCCACGGATTTGTCTTCCCTTCGGCTTCGGCCCTCGTGTCGCGCGGCGCGGATCCGCAGCAACACGGTCTGGTGACGGGATTATTCTACGCACTCCTCGTCGCCGGCGTGGCGGTCGGTGCGCCGATCATGGCGGCGGTCGCGAGTCTGTCGAGCTCCGGCGCGGGAATCTGGGCGAGCG
>DATMDM010000065.1:0-4356 GCA_035557795.1 Thermoplasmata archaeon
GAGTACCGCGGCCACGTCCATCCGCACGAGTCGCCGTCGGTGATGACGGTGCCCCTGATGATCCTCGCGGGCTTCACGCTCGTCTCCGGCCTTCTGGCGTATCCGATGCAAGGCTTCGGGAACCTCGTCTTCTTCGGTCGGCCCAAGGCCGGGTTCCCGCTCGTGGGCATCCCGCTGCAGGACTACGTGCTCGAGGGGGTCTCGATGGGCGTCGCGGTCTTGGGCCTCGCACTTGCCTGGGCCGTGTACGCGACGAAGCGCTTCCCGGCGGAACGCTTCACCGCATCCCGGGGCGGCGCTTTCATCCATCGCATGCTGACGAAACGGTACTGGATCGATGACGCGTACGACGCGTTCGGACGGACCGTCGTGTACGGCGTGGCCCGGGCCCTTGACTGGTTCGACCGAAAGGTCATCGACGGCATCGTGAACGGGGTCGGCCGCGCCGGGGTCGTCGTCGCCACCGGGACCGACCGGTTCGATCGCCAGGTCATCGACGGAGCCGTGAACGCGGTCAGCCTCGAGACCGTGCGAACGAGTTTGCGGCTGCGCCAGCGGCAGACCGGCCAGGTGCAGAGCTACGCCTGGGTCGTCGTCCTCGGGATCGTCGTGGTCATCGCACTCATGTTTGGTTTGAGCTTCCTCCAACGCTGGTGGGCAGGGCTAGGTCGATGAAATGACGTATGTCCTCACTCTCCTCATTCTCGTCCCGCTCATCGGCGCAGTCATCGCCTGGGTCGCCGGGACGTCACACCGCTTGACGAAGCTGATCGCGCTCGCCTTCAGTCTGGTGGAGACGGCGCTCGCGACGTCCCTTCTCCTCGGCTTCATCAACGCGGGCTGGGGTGTGTTCTTTGGAGCTCCTACCGCGACCCCGCCGCCAACGGCAGGCGCCTATGTCCCGCTGTACTATATGGAGCGGTATTCGGGGTGGTCCCAGTTTGGTTTCAATTACATCGTTGGTGTCGACGGTCTGAGCATCCCGCTCATCTGGCTCACCACTCTGTTGACGACACTCGCGATCGTTTTCCATTGGGACCAGGAGGACCGGCCGCAGGCATTCTTCGGCCTCTTCCTGTTCCTCGAGATGACACTCGTCGGCGTCTTCATGGCCCTCGACCTCCTGCTCTTCGCGGTTTTCTGGGAACTCGTCATCATCCCGATGTTCTTCCTGATAGGCATCTGGGGTGGACCGAACCGCCGATACGCGGCGCTGAAATTCCTCATTTTCACACAAGTTGGGTTCGTGATCATGCTCCTTTCGATCTTCGCCCTCTACTTCAACAGCGCCGGCGTGAACGCCGCCGTATATGGAACGAACGCAAACACCCTCGACATGACCGCGTTCCTCCACGCCGCCCTGAGGCATCAGACCGGCGCGCTCGCGACCTATCTCACCGTCGGCTTGCAGATTCCGATGTTCGCAGCCTTCCTGGTTGGCTTCCTCGTGAAGCTCCCCTCGTTCCCATTCCACACGTGGCTCCCGGACGCTCACGTCGAGGCGCCGACCGGAGGCTCCGTTCTCCTGGCCGGCGTCCTCCTGAAGATGGGCGGGTACGGGATCTTCCGGATCAACTTCGGGATCCTCCCCGACGCCGCAAGAAACCTGTGGTGGGTTCTCGCGATCCTTGGGACAGTCTCGATGGTGTACGCGGCGTTCGTCTGCCTCGCCCAAGTGGACCTGAAGCGACTGATCGCATACAGCTCGATCGGGCATATGGGGTTCGTCCTCCTGGGCGCCTCGAGCCTCACGGTGATTGGCGTCCAAGGCGGGATCTTCCAGATGTTCAACCACGGGATTATCACGGCGATCCTGTTCATGCTCGCCGGCTCCGTGAAGCATGCCACCGGGACCCGGGACATTCCCGAGCTTCAGGGCCTCGCGAAAGTCATGCCGCAGTTCTCCCTCATCCTCGCGATCGGTTTCTTCGCGTCGCTCGGCCTCCCGGGCCTCAATTCGTTCTGGTCCGAGTTCATGGTCTTCGTCGGGGCGTACGGATCGCCGAACCTCGGCGAGATGCGTCGGTTGATCATCATCCCACTAATCTCGATCGTCGTGACCGCCGCGTATTACGTCTACACGATGCAGCGCATCCTGTTCGGTGATGTCCCGGAGAAGCTCGGGCATTCTCATGACCTTCTTCCGTGGGAGCGAGTTTCGTACGTCGTCCTCGTGGCCCTGGTCTTCCTCGTCGGCTTCTTCCCCGTTCCGTTCCTCGGGATGATCAACGCGTACACGAGCGGGTCGTTCCCCTGGCTGGGAGGGCTCTAGGATGTTGATCGAATTCCCGATCCTGACGTACATCGTCCTCCTGCCCGCGGTCGGGGCGGTCTTCACGTACCTGACGGGATCGGACCGTGCCGCCCGGGCCGTCGCCCTCGCGTTCTCCCTCATCGTCCTCGGTCTCTCCACCGTCCTGCTCATGGGGTTCCTCTGGACGAATGTGATCTCGCTCCCGACGATTACGACGGCGGGAAACCACACGTACTTCGCGGTCGAGAAGACCCCGTGGGTCCCGTCCCTCAACATCAATTACATCCTCGGGGTCGACGAGCTCTCCGTGGTCCTCGTGTTCCTGAACGCGCTGCTGACGCCGCTCGCCCTCGCGATCTCTTGGGACGAACACCACCGCGTGCCGGCGTTCTTCGCGATGTTCCTGTTCATGGAGACGACCATCAACGGCGTCTTCCTCTCGCTCGACCTCTTCCAGTTCTTCGTCTTTTGGGAGGTCGGCCTGATCCCGATGTATTTCCTCATCGCGGTGTGGGGTGGGCCGCGCAAGCAGTACGCCGCGATCAAGTTCTTCATGTACACGTTCCTGGCGAGTCTTCCGCTGCTCGTGGCGATCTTCGCCTTCTATTTCTACTCGAGCCCGCACACGTTCGACATGACGCGGATCATCGACACGATGCCGATCCCCGCCGGGACGATCGGGGACCTGATGTTCGTTGCCCTCCTAATCGCGTTCGGCACGAAACTCCCAACGTGGCCGCTACACACATGGCTGCCCGACGCCCACGTCGAGGCTCCCACCGGAGGCTCCGTCATCCTGGCCGGAATCCTCCTTAAGCTCGGCGGCTACGGTTTGATTCGCTTCAACGTCCAGATGATTCCACAAGCCGCGGTCGACATGTACTGGCTCCTCGCCCTCGCCGGAGTCATCTCGATCCTGTACGGTGCGGTCGTGTGCCTGGCGCAGGACGACCTCAAGCGGCTCGTCGCGTTCTCGAGCGTGAGCCACATGGGCTTCGTGACCCTGGGGATCGCCGCCGGGGTGTACGGCTTCACGGTGAGCGGCCGCGGCGCGGTCCTCGGCTTCTCGGGTGCGATCTTCCAGATGTTCGCCCACGGCCTCGTGTCCGCGGCCCTGTTCATGGTCGCGGGCTCGCTTGGCCACAAGATCGGTACGCGGAACATTTCGGAGCTCGGCGGGATCGCCAAGCGGGCGCCGCGCATGGCGACGTTCATCATGATCTCCTTCATGGCGTCCCTCGGCCTCCCGGGCCTGGTCGGGTTCGTCGCCGAGTTCACCGTGTTCATCGGTGTCTACGCCGCGTTCGGCCTGCTCGTGTTCGTCCCCATAGTGACGGTCGTTTTGACGGCGGCGTACTACATCTGGGCGATGCAGCGCGCGATCTTCGGACCTCTGAACCCGAAATGGGAGACGATGCCGGACTTGCATCGGTTCGAGGTCGCGCCGCTCGCGGTCCTCGTGGCATCGTTCGCCGTCTTCGGGATTGCGCCGATTCTCTTCCTCTCCTTCCTTTCGAACTGGGCCCAGGGGATTCTTGGGGGCCTCTGACGTGTCCAGCTACGGCGTCTTTCTCCCGGAAGCGATCCTGGTCGCCACCGCGCTGGCCTCGGCAGTCCTCGGGTTCGCGTGGCGGAAGCGGCCTGACCTGCTCTGGGCTTTCTCCGTCATCGGCACGGGCCTCGCGATCTTCGTCACCCTCGATATGATGGGCCTCGGAATCGGGCGCGCGCTGAACCTGACGGTCTGGCCGTCCCCCGTCGGCACGCAGGGGAATTTCGCCGCTGAGCTCAAGATGAAGGTCGACACATTCGCCCTGTTTTTCCAGTTGATGTTCGAGTTCGTTGCCTTCCTGGCGATCCTCGCATCCCGCGGATTCATCCGGCCCGAGGAGCCGCATCAGGGGGAGTACTACGCCCTCATGCTCCTCGCGGTCGTCGGGATGATGTTCACCGCGGCCGCCACGGACCTGTTCGTCCTCTTCCTGGCGTTCGAGACGTCGAGCCTGAGCACCTTCGCCCTCGTCGCGTTCCGAAAGCGCGACAAGCAGGCCACCGAGGCGGCGGTCAAGTTCTTCATCATCGGCGCGGTGAGCTCCGGAATC
>DATMDM010000066.1:0-30150 GCA_035557795.1 Thermoplasmata archaeon
CGCCCCCAAGGATCTGCGGGCTAAATAGTTTGGTGTTAAGATACTCGTCACTAAGCGAATCCGAAGGTTCTTATCAAAGCGGGTTCTTACGCCACCGCGGTGAGATCAGCTTCCCGCCGAGCCGCGATCGAGGAGACGTTCCGGACCCTGCGCCACGTCATGGGCCAGCTCCAAGGCTGCATGCGGGCGACGTTCGCGGAGGAGGGCATGTCCTTCGGCCAAATGGTCCTCCTGCGAGTCCTCGTTCACAAAGGACGGGCGACTCCCAAGGAACTCGCGACGGCTCTGAGCGTCACGACCGGCAACATCACCGGGCTGGTCGACAAGCTCGAGGCGGCCGGCTTGGTCACCCGGACGCGGAGCGCGGAGGACCGTCGTGTCGTCTACGTCGAGCTGACCGCGAAAGCGAGGCAACGCTTCAGGAAAGTCCGGCGAGCCGCCGTCGACATGCTGTCAGAAGCGTTCGAGGGGTGGACGCAACCGCAGATCAGGCGGCTTCAGGACCTTCTCGACAAGCTAAGCTCCAACCAACTCCGAGCCGTCGCACCGCCGCGCCGTCGCGCGCCATTGCGCCATTGAGCATACACGCACCTAGCGGCGACGGCTGTCATCACCCTTAATGACCGCGCGGAACCCTGCGGTGCCAGGGATTGTCTTGAAATATTTCTACACGGGGATCCGGGTCCGAAACCTCGACCGCTCGATCCAGTTTTACCGAAAGGTGATGGGCATGAAGGTCACGCGGCGAGGACGGATGAGCCACGGGGGCGTATGGGTCGAACTGAAGAGCCCGGACTCGGAGCAGCGGCTCGAACTCAACTGGTACCCCTCCGACAGCAAGTTCTTCACTCGCTACCGTAAGGGGGAGGAGCTGGACCACCTCGCCTTCCGAGTGCGCGACGTCCACCAAGCGTTTCGGGAAATCATTGCAAACGGGGCGCATCCCGAGGTGGAGCCTTTTAAGGAAGATCGGTACGAGTTCGCCTTTGCAAGCGATCCCGACGGCATTTGGATCGAATTGATCGGCCGGATCAAGGCCTCGACACGGGAGTAGGTGCGAACCGGTTCAGAGACCTCACGCCGAACAGCCGGTGAAGCTCGCTGATTCGATCGAAGAACGCGACGTCGTCCTCCGTCAGGCCTCGGAGAGCCTCGACGTAAGAAACCCGGAGGCCGATTCCGATGAGACGAGCTTGTCGCGAGCGCGGCGCCCCATTGAGGTCCACGATCGGCCCGCCGGCGTGCAGCGCACCGTCGTAGATGCGCGGTTCCCTCAGGACCAGATGGCCACGGCACCTCGGACATCGTTTCCGGGCTCCTCCGCCGTCCAGTCGAGACCCGAGGAGGTCGGACGGCATCTCCCAATCGAGGGTGGAGGCAGAGCGCACGAACTCATCGATCGCGGCGAGCGTCCGCGCGATGTTCTCCGGCGAAAGGCCGTCGCCCAACCCCTGACCTCCGCCAACCAACTTGCGATACGGCGCTTATATAACTAGTGGCTCTCGAACATCGCGACATTTGAGGGACCGATCGGGTTCGAACAAAAGTAAGAATTCAAATTGCTCTAGCAGATGCCCAGGGCGAAAAACTATGACATACAAAGCGTACATCGACAATATCAAGGCCAAGACTGGCAAGGATCCGGAATACTTCCAAGCGTTGGCGAAAGAGAAGGGTCTCGGAAAACACAGCGAGCTACTGACGTGGCTCAAGTCAGATTGCGGGCTGGGACATGGTCATGCAAACGCGATCATTCTGTACATCCAGAACCCCGAACTCGCAAAAAAGAAGATACGGGAAGATGCAAGGAAAGAAAAAGCCAAGAAGTGATGGGTAGAACGCCCCGGTCGGGATTCGAACCCGAGCACCCGGCTCGACAGGCCGGGATCATAGACCGCTAGACCACCGGGGCAGTAGCCGTCGCAAAGTTTGGAGCCCGATTTATCCTTTCCTATCGGACGGCGGAGATTGGCGTCGAGGGTCCCCTTTCCCCTTTTATCTGCCCGAAGTCATGTGGCTGCCGTTGGCGACGATTTGGCGTGTGCCAGGGCGTCCATTCCCTCTTGAAACAATGGATCGAGAGGTCGCAGAATGAGAATCCTCAGGCGTCACGCTGCCGCCCACGACGAAGGAACGGCATTGACGGCGCACCTCCGTCGCGCGACCGAACGGCAGGCGGAGATCGAGACGCTCCAGTTCCTCCTGACCATGATCAAGAAACGCCACACGTGGGATCGAATCAAGTGTACGATCGCGACCGCGATTCCCGCCTTTTGGGTCCTGATGATCGGCTTGATGCCGTACCTCCCGACCTGGCTCCATCCACTCGTCCAGGATGTTCCCGCGATCTGGACCATCGCTGTTTCTCTCGCCATCGCGGGCTTCCAGTGGCGGAACCTCCTCGACTACCAACGACGTGTCATCCCTCTGGTTCAGGAGATGTACGAGAGGGCGCAGGCGAAGGCCGATCGGCAACTGCTGGCGATCCTCAGCGATGTCCTTCGAATCAGCAAGTTGAGAGGATTCTTCCGAAGCCTGTTTTCGACGTCCCGGTAGTTACGCGAACGGCTTGGACTCAAGCGGCCCGACGGCTCAGGGCCGGCATCAGCGCGAGGAGTGCGACCACCGCCACGAGAGCCCCTGCCAAGGCGATCGCGGTCGGGATCGTCGTCGCCGGCACGATGCCTGCCACCGCGAGGTCCGCGGCAAGGATCGGCACGACGACGGAGAGAACGGCTGCGATGATCAGCCGAAGGACTGCGCGACCAAGCGCCCCACGCATTCGACTTCGCTCCTCCGGACGGAGACCGGTTTCAAAGAGTGGGGCGAATCGCTCGGCCAGAATCCGCAGCTCTGCCTGACTGATCAGAACCGAAAGGAACACCAGCGCCGGGACGAGTTGGACACCGAGCACGAATGCGTGCGCCCCGACGTACGCGGCGCCGATCGCGATGAGACCGATGGGCCGAATCCCCTGCCAGCGCAAGACGACGGACAGGATGACGGCCGCAGCCCCGATCCCCAGGATAGCGATCAGCGCAGCGGCCCAACGGCCGTCTCCAATCGCGGACACGTCGAGGACGGCCCAACCGACTAGAAGGGCCAGCGTCACGACGGGCGCGGCCCGCAGCGCGGGTGGGATCAGCTGGGTCGAGGCCATGTGCCGATCCTCCTGAGGGCGAGCGCCAACGGGGTCGCCGGGTCCCAATCGACGACTTGCGCGACGCGTCGTAGCTGCGAGATGAGGTTGTCCCGCTCCATGCGCAGGATTCGGAGGGCGGTCTGGTCCTCCGGGCGCTGCTCCCCAAGCCGCCACTCGATCGCGAGCGGCGACGGCGAAACGATCGCGACATCGTATCCGCGCGCCTCCATCGCGATCACCGCGTTCAGCGCCGCGCGATCCTGGAGCGGCGAAATGAGGACGATGAGGCAATCCCGCGGGAAGAATCGAGTCAGGACCCACGCGACGTGCGCGAACGGCCATTCCCCGCCCGGCCGCACATGAGTCAGGTGGTCCAGAATCCGATAGAGTTGCTTCCGACCGAACGCGGGCGGCACCCAATCGAGGACCTCGCGCTGCACGATGAGACCGACCCGGTTCTTCGACGCGAGGACGTGCTCCGCGATCCCGAGCGCCGCGCGGACCCCGTGCTCGATCGGATTGTTGGCCTCCGTGCCGATGAACGATTCGCGGCGCGCGTCGACGACGATCACGACGTCGCCGGAGCGTTCCCCCTCGTACTCGTTCGTATAGAGACGGTCGAGCCGGGCCGACGCCTTCCAGTTGATCCGGCGAACCTCGTCTCCCGCGGTGTACTCACGGACGCCCCAAAAGTCCGTCCCCTCTCCTAGCTGCCGGGAAGAAACCTGTCCGAACCACGGACGCGTGCGTCGCGGTTGGAGCTTCGTGCGCCGGAGGTCTTCCATTGACGGCGCGACGACGAGACGCGCGTCCGTCGGGAGGACGGCATCCTCGGCCCCGAGGGCGAGCGGATCGAGGGACCGCACCCGCACGGGCCCGATGCGAAAGTCGCCTTTCACCGGCGACCGCACGGTGTAGGACAGCGGCATGGTGCCGCCGCGCTCCAGGGACACGACCGCGTGGTTCGTCCCATTGATGATTTCGAATTCCCGCGGGAGAACATCCACGATCTCCACGAGGTCCAAGCTGGGTCCCTCGTTCCGGACGACCAGCTTCACGTCGACGTCCCGGCCCGCCTCCGCCCGATCGCGCGAGAGCGTGCGGACGGCGACCAGACGCGGTCTCGCGGGTGGGAAGAGCGAACCCAGGGCGAGGACAATGACCGGCGGTAAGGCCAAGAGGACGACCTGCCAGCTTCGGAAGGCGAGGCCTGCGACCAAGAGCCCGAGGGACGCCGCGGCGAGGCCGCTCGACAGCGGCGTGCGCATCTCACGGCACCTTCGGCACGGGGACCTGACTCAGGACGTCGGCGAGGACCGCCGAAGTACGGACGCCTCGGATCCACGGATCCGGCTTCAGGATGATCCGATGGGCGAGCGCCGGCATCGCGACCGCCTTGACGTCGTCCGGGGTCACGAAGTCCCGCCCCGCGATCGCGGCCCGCGCGCGCGACACCTTCAGGAGGGCCAGGGAGCCGCGCGGGCTCGCGCCGACGTCGACCTGGCTGTGCGCTCGCGTCGCCGCGACGATGTCGACCATGTACCCTTCGACGGCGGGCGCGACGTGGACGTCCTCGATCGCGGCCTGCAGGGCGCGCACCTCGTCGGGCGTCGTCACCCCCTCGATCGTCGCGTCATCCGCGCGACGTTTCCGGCGTCGCTCGAGGACCTCGATCTCCTGTTCCCGGGTCGGATAGCCGACGTCGATCTTCAACAGGAACCGATCGACCTGGGCTTCCGGGAGCGGATAGGTGCCCTCGTGCTCAATCGGATTCTGCGTCGCAATCACGAAGAACGGCCGGTCCAACGGGAACGTCTCGCCCTCCAAGGTCGCCTGCCGTTCCTGCATCGCCTCGAGCAGGGCGGACTGAGTCTTCGGCGGGGCTCGGTTGATCTCGTCCGCGAGGAGGAGGTTCGTGAAGACGGGGCCGCGTCGAAGGACGAATTCGCCGGTCTTGCGGTCGAACACGTACGTCCCTGTGATGTCCGCCGGCAGGAGGTCCGGCGTAAACTGGATGCGGCGGAACGACAGGCCGAGGCCCGCGGCGAACGACTTCGCGATGAGCGTCTTCGCCAGCCCCGGGACGTCTTCGATCAAGAGATGACCGTCGCCGAGGATCGCCCAGAGGACGCGTTCCAGCACGGGGCGCTTGCCGACGATCACGGTCTCGACCGCGTCGAGGAGGTCGCTGCCGACCTCCCGGACCGACGCGATGTTCACCGCCACGCCTCCATTCGCGTGAGGACGTCGCGGAACTCGCGGACGAACCCCCCGCGCGCGCGAGCCCGTTGGACCCATGCCAAGCGGTCCTCGAGGTCGCCCGCCTCGAGGTAGAGGAAGTCCACGAGCGCGTCGTCGCCGAACATCCGCCGGAGGGCCCCCGGGTCCCGCTGCACGTCCCGGATCGTCTCCGGCGGCAGGCCCAGGGCGAGCCGGGCCCGCTCCAGGAACGCGGACCGCGCCCGGGACGCGACGAGCACCTGGCTGTACGGGAGGCCGCGGGCCGCACGACGCACGGCGGCCGCGAACGAATCGAGTTCCCCGTCGCGGGTCGCACCGGGGGACCGTGGGCCGACGAGCGGCGACGGTTCGGCGGTCCGCCGCTGGATCTGGCCCCAGGCGATCGCCGCCAGGACCGCGAGCGCGACGACCCCGAGCAGCCATCGGATTGTGCCGCTGAACTGCGCGTAGTACAGGAGCATTCCGAGCAGCACCGCGAACGCTAGCACCAAGAGGAAGGCCGGCAGCGGGACGCGGCGCGGCGACGGCATCGCGCGGGGATGGCCCGTCGTGGCCGGAATCCCGCGCTGGTACATCCTACGCCCCCAACGCGACCCGGATGCCCGCGAGGCTCTCGATCGCCCGATGGCGGTCTGCCTCGCCCAGCGGATGCTCGCTGTACCGGGCCTCCTCGAACAGGGACGTCAGGGTCTCCGACGCCTCACGGGAGACGTGGAGCCGCTCGACCGCGAGGCCCTCGAGCTCTCTCGGGGTGAGGGCGCCTTGCGCGGTGATCCCGCGCGCGCCGAGCAGCGCGCAGAACCGGCGGAAGCACGCCAGGATCACGGACCGGACGTCTCCGCCGACCTCGAGCTCGTCGATCGCCTCTTGCACCGCATCGGCCGCGGCGTGGCGGGCCGCGGGATCGTCTTCCGACGGCTCCGCTTCGATCTCGACGACCCCTGCGCCGCGGCGAAGCAGGACGACCAAGATGACGATCGTCACGAGGACGGTCAAGCCGAGGAACAAGCCGAGGGGCGCGCCGGCGGCAACCGGCCATCCGGACCCGCTCGCGGCCCCCGCGTCCCCGGTCGTCGGGGCGGTCTGGCCGACCCGAAACGCCTGGAGCATCCGGGGCCATGCGAGCAGGAGGGCGATGATCAGGATGAGGCCGATCGCCGAGGAGATGACCTGCCACCAGGAGAACGGCTTCGTCGGTGCCTTCTGGCGAACCCGCCGGCGGAGGAACGCGTGGACGAGGACCGCGACGACGAAACTCACAAAGACGACGAGGAACAGGTCTCCCACGAGCGGGTCGAAGACACCGAACGCGCTCGGCTCGGTGCCGCCCGAGGCGCCCCCTCCCGGAATCGCCTCCCCCCCGGTGTCGAGGTTCGCGACGTTGAAGGCGAGCGCTGCGACGAGCAGGATCGCCAGAAACAGGAGCAGCGGGACCGCCCACTCCGCCTTCCCCCTCCACGTGCGGATCACGTCTGTGCGAAGGCGCCGTGGTCTCATAACGGTTTCCCGGACTCCCGCAGGAGTCGGGAGGTCACGCGACGCCGAGCTGCTCGAAGAACTGCGCCCGGCGCCGCTGGCCGACGAACCGCAAGGCAAGGGCGACCAGACCGGAGGCGACGGAGAGTGTGAAGGCGACGACCGCGAGGCCAAGAGGTCCACCCCATGTACTCGGTGCCTGGGCGGCAGGCGCCGAGGCATTATACACAGGGGCAGCTGTAAAACCGCCGTAGCTGGCCGAAATCACCAGGAACGCGCCGATCGCGGCGAGGGTCACCGCGAGACCGAGCACGAGCGTGATTGCGACGCGCTCCGGGTGCAGGATCTTGCGGCCCTTGTCCGAGAGCTCGTAGTAGATCCATTTCCGTCCTTCGTCCACCCGCTTCACGAGGCCCGCGGACTGGAGCTTCTCGAGGTGCTCGAGAAGCGTTGGCTTGCTCAGGCTAAGGAGATTGCTCAGGTCCGTGACCGTCTCGCGCCGCACGTCCAATCGCTTCAGAATCCCAACGCGGACGTCCGAGGCGAGCGCCTTGAAGCTCTCTTGGTCCAACGTGATCTTCGCGCCGCCGCCGCCCGAGTCCATGGTCGAAAAACCGATGCCGCCGTGGGCACTTGAAGGATTCCCTGCCGTTCGGTCGCAGCCTAACGTTCGTTTCCCAGAGTTGACCGGCTGATAATCGTCCCGGAGGGCTTTTGAGCCCGGCAACGGACTGGCGGAGTCCTTGCGACTCCGCCGCCTCAAGCTCAAGATCAACGTGGTCGGCGAACGCGCCGTCGGCAAGACGAGCCTCATCCAGCGCTACGTCGAGGCGCGCCACAACCCGGAATACAAGGGCACCCTGGGCGTCCATCTGCACCGCGTCGACGTCGAACTGCCCGGCGACGAGGAAGGGGACGTCATCCAGGCGAGCATCGCGATCTTCGACCAGATGGGAGAGCACGCGATCCGGGAGAACTTCCGGGACGCGCTGTTCTACGGCACCCAAGGCGCGCTGGCCGTCTGCGACATCGAGCGCCCGGACACCTTGCACACCCTCGCGGACTGGATCCGCGCCGTGTCGGCCGTGACGGGCGGCGTGCCGTTCCGTATCGTCTTCAACAAGGTCGACCGCACGAAGGGCTCCAAGATCGGGCCGCAAGAATCCGCCTGGCTGAAGGAGAACTTCCCGGGGGCTCCGACCTCGCTGACGAGCGCCGCCACGGGCGAGGGCGTCGAAGAGGCGTTCGCGGGGATCATCGGCCAGGCCGTGGACGCCATGATGGCCGGAGAAAAGAACCGGAAGGTGCGGAAGCTCCTCCGCCAGCGCATCCTAGTGTTCGCGGCCCGCCGCGAGGGCAACGGGATCACGAAGAGCGAGCTGTTCGCCAACATGCGCGATGTCAAGCCGGACGAGGTCATGGAGGAACTCGACAATCTCGTGCGCCTGGACCTCCTCGTCCAGTACGATTCCGGCCCGAAGACGTTCCTCAAGTCGAGCACCTTGCCCGCGACGTTCCGATACCAGATCACGCCGCTCGGCCGCAAGGTCGCGGCGAGCCCGGCCATCGAGGATCTCGTCGTCGAGTAGCGTTCGACGGGTCAGGCGGGCCCCTTCACGGCTTCGATCTCGGCGGTGCCATCGTTGCCTGCTCGGAGCTGCGCCAATCACTGCTTCGCGGGGGGCTTGGGAGGCACATCCCCCCGGGGCGAGGCTCTCCGGCTCCGACGCCTCCAGAGCAGCGTGAGAACAATCGCGGAGAGAATCGCAAGCACGCCGATGCTCGGCGCTCCAGAGTACGGGCCCGTGATGCTGAAGGGATTCGTATCGACCTGGATTGAGGCGGTTTTCGTGGCAGAATGCCCGACCGCGTCAATCGCCTTCACCGCCACAAGATGGGCGCCATCGGACAGGACCAGAGCCGCGGTCGAATTCGTGCCCAACGACTGGAATGGCCCGCCGTCGACACTCAATTCGTATCTCACGATCCCAGAGCCGTTGTCGGTCCCGGTCCAACTCACGAACACTCTAGAAGTCGTGACGATTCCGCTTGGCACCGCCAAGGCCAAGGACGGGGCCTCCGTATCGACGCGGACCGACACAATCCCAACCGTGCCCGGGTTTCCCGCGAAATCGACCGCGAGGAACCGAACGGAATGCGTTCCGTCGGTCAGCGCAACGGGACCGAGATAGACCTGAGGCGTTCCATTGTCGACGACATAGACAATGGCCGCGACGCCACTCGTGGCATCCGCGCCGACCAACGTCAGGGATACCGGACTCGCATACCAACCGTCAGCGCTCGAAGTCCCCGAGAGAGCGTATGTGACGTCCGGGCGCGTTGAGTCGATGCGGATACTCGAGGTCTTGAATGCCCCCGAAACTCCATTCTTATTCGTGGAGAAATACTCGACGACATGGTTTCCATCACCGGTCACAATGAAAGGCGCAGCGTAATCGTGCCAGGTCCCCCCATCCAAGCGATACGCCGTGCCGTCAAGGCCAGAGGTGTTGTCCCACGCCTGCAGGGAGACAGACACGTTCGATCGGAACCAACCCCCGATTCCGACGAGTCCGGAGACGATGATCACGGTCACCGGCTCATTGGCTACCGAGACCTGGATCGGCCCGGAACCCACCGAGACCTCGTGATTGCCCGAACCGGTCTTTCCATCCGTGGCGGAGACGACGACCTGATAGGTTCCTCCGTTGTTGAAAGCATGGGTCCGCGAGACGATCTGTGCTGCCGAGGTACCCATGACGACGTCCGTCTCCGTCGTCCCGTCTCCGAAAGCCCACGTGACCGTGATCGGGTCGCCCTCGGGGTCCGCCACGGTGACGTTGAACGGAATCGGGTTCGCAACATCCTCGAACGGCATCCCACTCGTCCCATTGAGCCGGCTGAGCTGGAACTGAATTGCGGAGAGGTAGGGCGGGAGGTTCCCTGCCGTCGACTGGGAAATCGTGGCATGCGACGCCGCGCATACGGACCACTCTCCGTCCGAGACCCGCACGCGGAAGGCATACACGCCGGGCGACCCATACGTGTGGAAGACCCATGGCGTTGTCGTAGTCACGTCCGTTGTGCCATCGCCGAAGGTCCAAGTGTACGTCACACGCGCTCCGTCCGGATCGCTCGCTCCCGCGGAAAGCATCGTAGCCGATCCCGTGAAGCCCGCCGATGAGGAGACGTTCCAAATCCAAGGAGGAGGGTTGTCGCGAGGGAAGACCTGCGCCCAGAGGTCGGTGAGGCCGCTGTCGGGAGTGAGTCCAACCTCATTCGACCAGTCACCCCAGCCGCCCCAGCCTTCGGTCGGGTGTCCGGAGCGGCCCGCCCGGGCTGCGTACAAAGTTTCGCGTTCGTAGGGCATGATGTACGACGCGTAGCGGTAGATCATTCGCTGCATTTCGTCCGTGATTGCTCGGCGGCTAATCGGATCGACGGCGACGAGGGATTGGTTGTAGAGTGAATCGTACGTCGCGTTGCTGTAGAAGTTGTCGCTCAGGGCGCCGATTGCCATCGTCGTCTCGATGAAAAGAATGTCGAGTGAAATATCGGACCCCGGAGAGAATATCCAGTCCCATATCCACAAGTCGTAGTTGCCAGCAAACCAGATGCCAACCATCTGGTTGTATGCGAAAACCTGGTAACCTGGGTTGCCCAGAGCATCCGTGGTCCGAATACCCGTCTCCGCCAGCCAGGCCGATATGTTGACTGCGGCTGCCGCGAACGCAGGGTCCGAGTCCGGCACAAAAAACCGGAACCGGAGCGGGTCTGCTGAATTCGCCTTGTACAGGGGTGTTGCACTCGGGTTTAGAGCCCCCGTCGAGTCGTACCTCCAGCCCGCTGCGTTGAGCGCGGCGCGTGCCGCTGCGGGGTCGAACTTGACGCGTTCGCTTTCTGGAATGGGGTAGTGCCACGGGTTTGCGGGCGGGACCAAGGTGTCCGCTTCTTCGCCAAGTCCCAGCAGCGCGTATTCGACAACCGTCGTCTTGTTCACGCTCATCGCAATCGCATCGCGGACCGTGTGGTTGAGCAGCAGCTGATTGTTGTATGCACCTCCGGTCTGGAACTGCGGATACATGGCTCGGATCTCCGGAGTCATCACGTTGACGGAGAGCTCTGCGATATCTCCATTGGCCACGGCCCATTTGGTCGGCCAGCGCGCAAGCCCGGACTTGTAGTCCTGCGGGGCCACTCGCTGGATAGCATCCAGGCCACTCGTCCCCGCCAGGAAGTCGCTGACCAGGCCCGTGGAAGTGGCGTAGTTGATGAAACGGATCTCGTCCGGCCTTGGGGAGCTGCAGTAGAACGGGTCCCCATAGAAGTGAGGGTTGCGCCGCAGCGTGAGAAGGTTCGCCGTTGTGTTGACACCGTCGTAATATATCGGCCCTGATCCGACAGGCGCGGAATTCGGATAGGCAATCGGGTTCGGAATCGTGCCCCAGATGTAGCTCGGGAGGATCGGGACGGTGGATGTCATTGTTAGCATCGGGGCGTAGGGTTGGATCGTCACGATCTGCACGGTGTAATCGTCGAGTTTCGCGACAGAGGCGACACCTTGGACATAGGCGTGCTCGACGCTCCCAGTCTGAGCGATCTGGAGGTTGTATGAAAACACAACGTCATCAGCCGTCACGGCATGGCTGGAGTCGGACGGGTTCGACGGATTGGCGAAGGTTGCTCCCGGGACTATTCGGAACGTCCAAGTCTTTTGGTCCGATGCGACCGTCCAGTTGTAGGAGAGATCGGGGACGACGCGGTATGCCTTGTCATACTTCGTGAGGGTGCTATAGACGCTGTATGTCACTACGAAATCGTCCGAGGTGGTGATGCTCAATGGATTTAGAGTCGAGACGTACAGCCCCCAGGTGCCGATGTGGAGGGAGCGGAACGGGTGTGCAACTGCAGGCCCGAATGTCGTCGGGGTAGTACCCGCTGCCGTCGATGTCGCCGGCAATACGGCGAGAAGAACCGTGATCGCAAGTAGGACGACTGGAGAGACGCCGTCGCGGTGGGTCAAGTTGTGCGATCGAAGCAACGCATCAAGGGCCATCGGCAGAAAGCGATGCGCACGCGCCTTGAGGCCGCCTCCCCCCTCCCTGCCAGCGATTCATTTGAACGAATAAAGCCCTTGTGGCTGTCCAATCGGATCGAAATCTGAAGCGGACGCGACATCGAGTCGTCCCTTCGTCCGCTCGCTCGCCGGCCGAGGACTACTTCGGCACCTTCGCCCAGTCGTCCAAGAATCGTTTCAGCCCGACGTCGGTGAGCGCGTGCTGCGTCATCTTCTTGAGGACGTCGAAGGGCATCGTGACGATGTCGGCCCCGAGCTTCGCGGCCTCGATCACGTGCAACGGGTGGCGGATCGACGCGACCAGGACCTCACAGTCCCACTCGTAGTTGCGGAAGATCTCGACGATCTCCCGAATCACCTGCATGCCTTCCTGGCCCATGTCGTCCAGCCGGCCAATGAACGGGCTCACGTATTTCGCGCCGGCCTTCGCCGCCAGGATGGCCTGGTTCGAGGAGAAGATCAGGGTCGTGTTGATTCGCACGCCCTCCGAGGAGAGCGCCTTGATCGCCTTCAGGCCTTCCGTCGTCATCTGAATCTTCACGACGACATTCTGGTGGAGCTTCGCGAGCTGCCGGCCTTGCTTAATCATGTCGTCGGCCTGCGTCGTCGTGACCTCGAGGGAGATCGGTCCGTCGACGAGGGCGAGGATGTCCTGGATGACCTGGGACCACTTCCGGCCGGTCTTCGCGACGAGGGTCGGATTTGTCGTGACGCCGTCGAGGACGCCCCACGAGGCCGCCTCGCGGATCTCGTCGATGTTCGCGGTGTCCAGGAAGATCTTGACCATAGCCGTCCGCCGCGGGCCGATACCAATGCCGAGTTAAGAACGTTGACAGTCCTTCACGTCGCTATCTCTTTGCGCGACGAAGAATCGCTTGATCGAATGCGAGCGGCGTAGCGCGGCGTTCCCGGCACCACGCGAGGACCACCGCGTCGGGGTAGCTGAGTCGTCCCCGTGCTGCCCGAAAGATTCCCCAGCACCCATTCAACACGGAACGAGACGGCGCGGCGACCTCCATTCGTTTCTGAACGCGTATCCAGCTCCCTGCGGATTTCGCCGCGGTGAACCCCACGCGATAGTGAATGAGCGATACCGTTTCCGCGAAAATTTCGCTCGGCACCAGAATGGCATCGGCGGAAGCGGCCGCTCGACGGGCCTTCCCGTGGAAGGCGTCCGACTTCGAGAAGAGGGCGTAGAGGAAACTGGTGTCCGCGACCTGCACGGGCTCACCCATACAGGTAGCGGTCGTGCCGCACGCTCGCCCGTGGGTCCTCGTCCTCGAACGTGGGAAGGGACTTCAGGTCCAAGCGGCCGCTCTCGCGAGGTCGGACCAGTTCGACCTGCACGACGTCTCCCTCACCGATCCCCGCCGACTCGAGGTCTTTCTTGTGAACCCGGAGGGCCAGACCATTCCCCCATCGTCGGACCTTTGCGAGCATGTGTACACATAATGTATACACATGCGCCCCTTAATCTTTGCGCCGACGTATGTGAATCCGCACACGACGACCGACGACGGGCGAATCTACTTATGGGAATGGACCATGCGGGCTGCCCATCATGGCCTCGACGCCCTCCCTGTGGCGCCACCGCGACTTCCTCTTGCTGTGGCTCGGGCAATCCGTCTCCCGCCTCGGGGACCAATTCACGGGCCTCGCAATCCCGGTGATCGCGGTCTATGTTCTCGCCGCCGGGCCGCTCGAGATGGGGTTCCTCGGATTCGCTGGAACCCTCCCATTCCTCCTCTTCGGGCTCCTCGTGGGAGTGTGGGTGGATCGAAGGCAGCGCCGATCCGTGCTGATTCGTGCAGACCTGGGGCGCGGCGTGATGATTGCGACGATCGCGGCCCTCGGCTTCGTCGGGCTCCTCCACATGGCCTATCTGTACGTCTTCTCGTTCCTCATCGGAATCCTGACCGTCTTCTTCGATGTCGCGTACCAGGCATACCTTCCGGCCCTCGTGGAGCGCAAGCAGCTCGTCGATGCGAACAGCAAGCTGGAGACGAGCAACTCGGTTGCCAATACGGGGGGCCCGGCGCTCGCGGGTGCGATCATTGAGCTGTTCAAGGCTCCGGTTGCGATGATCTTCGACGCCGCGTCCTTCTTCTTCTCCGCCGCGACCTTGGTCGCCATTCGAAAGCGGGAGCCGACACCGGATCCCGGCCTGCGTCGGTCCGTCCTTGCGGAGATCAAGGAAGGGCTTCAAGTCGTGCTCCAAGAACCGCGGCTCCGCCACATCGCCGCGTGCACGGCGTGGTCGAACTTCTTCTCCAGCGCGGTCTTCTCCGCGCTGCTGATCATTTACCTGAAGGACGCACTCGGCTTCACCCCGCTCACTCTCGGGCTCATGTTCACCGTGGGATCCGTCGGTGGGATCGTCGGAGCCGTCACCGCGAGTGCGGTCGCGAAACGAATCGGCGTGGGCGGGGCGATCATCCTCGGAGCGCTCTTGTTCGGACCCGTCATGCTGCCGTTCCCGTTCGTGTCGGGCCCGTTCGCTTTCTTCGCCATCTCGGGGATGTTCTTCGTGTCCTTGATCGGCAACCTATACTACAACATCAATCAGGTCAGCTTCCGCCAAGCGATCGTCCCCGTGCGTCTCCAGGGTCGTCTGAACGCGACGATGCGTACGATCGTCTGGGGGACCTTGCCCCTCGGGGCCATTGCAGGTGGCGTCCTGGGAGACGCCATCGGAGTGCGACCCGCGATCATTGTGGGGCTTCTCGGCGGCACGTTCTCCTTCCTCTGGGTCCTCTTCTCGCCGGTTCGCCAGATCCGGGAGATGCCCGAGTCCGCGGCGTGACGGGGTCCCGCGATCCCCGGCTAACCGCTGCCCAGCGGCCACCCACAGTCCGGCTTCACACAGCGGTGAACCCGCCCACGGCTGCAAGTGCACCGAGGGCCACGAGGAGCAGGCCGATCACCCGTGAGAACAGGAGGGTTCGAACGCCTAGCTTCTCTGCGAAGATGACGATCGAGATGCCGCCCATCCAGACGAGGCTCATCGATCCCGAGATGAAGAGGACGAGCATGAAGAGCCAGCAACACCCGATGCAATATAGGGAGTGTCGAAAGCCCATGCGGATCGCGCCGATCCGGCCGGACCGCCAGTGATGCATGACGAAGGACATCGGCGACGTGCAGTGCGTCAAGCAGACTTCTTTCGTCCGCGTGACTTGCCAGACGCCCGCGGCTACAAGGGTCACCGCGGAGGCGAACACGAACGGGCCCGTGATGGCTCCCAAGAGGCCGGACGCCATCAACGCCAAGAGCGCGGCCACCCCAAACGCGCCCCAGACGAGGAAGTAGGGCGCGATGAAGAGCGCCGTCGCGGCGTCGTCGGCGGGCCTCGTCGGTCGCCCCGCTTCGAGGCGCGTCATCCCGCGGAACGCGAGGATCATCGGCAGGGCCGAGGGCAACATCATCGCGACCATCATGACGACGAGGAGCGCGAAGAAGAGGACGAAGTCCGTCGACCGCAACAGGGAGGGCGCCGTGAGCGCCATCAGGACATCCGCGGAGGTCCACGTGGCGTACCAGGCGGCCCCGACGGCAAGGGCGACCGCCGCGGCAACGGGGACGGTGAGATGCCGCAGCAGCCAAGCGGGCTCGGCCGGGACCGTTTCGACCAAGGCGCGATCGGTAGGGGACGAGACGATATGAACGTGCGGAACCAGTCCGGCCGGAGGCTTCGGTGCTCGGTTTAAGTAGCCGAGAGCCGATACGAAACCCGGGCGAGGTGGGTTCGATCGATGCCGACGAAATGGAATTTTGAGGCGGAGTATATCCAGAGCTGCAACTGCGCGTGGGGATGCCCGTGCAATTTTGACGCGCTTCCGACGACAGGAAACTGCGAAGCGCTCATCTCGTGGCACATCCGAAAAGGGACGTTCGGCTCAACGAAACTCGACGGCGTGACGTTCGCGTGGGGCCTCTGGTGGCCGAAAGCGATACACATGGGAGGCGGGACCGGCCGGGTCTACGTCGACGCGAAGGCGAAGCCGGACCAGCGTGAGGCGGTTGAGAAAATTACGGGCGGCAAGGAGGGCGGAGGCGTCTTCGCGATCTTCCCGTCCACGTTGACGAAATCGTTCCCGGCGAAAACTGCGAAAATCAATTTCAAGTACAAGGGCGTCGACAGCTCGTTCGCGGTCGACGGGGTCGGAGCGGTCGACAGCGAGCACATTCGGAATCCCGTGACAGGCGCCCCGTTCGAGGGTTACATCCTCTTGCCCGGCGGGATCAACATGAAGAAGTCGACCGTGACGAACATCCGTCGGTGGTGGCTCCGGGACGACGCCCCCGGTTGGGACATGGCCCACGAGAACGTCGCCGGATTTGTGACGGTCCAGCGGTACAACGAAAAGGGTCCTGTCAAGCGGGCCGGCTGATCGGGACGGGGGAGTCGAAACCGCCGGACTCATCGCTTTCGGTCGCGGCGCTTCATCACGTCGTGGGCGCCATCGACGATCTTCTCCGCGGTCAGACCGTACTTCCGGAGAAGCTCTTCCGCCTCTCCGCTCTCGCCGAACACGTCCTGGACACCGACCATGGCGATCGGCACCGGATGGTTCGCCGCGATCGCGGAGGCGATCGCTGCCCCGATGCCATGGACGACCGTGTGCTCCTCCGCGGTCACGATCCCGCCCGTTTCCCGCGCCGCGCGGTCGATCATTGCGATGTCGAGCGGCTTGGCGGTGGCGAGATTGATCACCCGGGCCTGAATCCCTGCGCGCTTCAGCGCGTCCGCGGCCTCGAGGCAGCGGGCCACCATGAGGCCGCAGCCGATCAGCGTGACGTCGGATCCGTCTCTCAGGACGCGCGCCCGGCCGATCACGAAGTCGTCCTCCGCTGATGTGACCGTCGGCACATTCGTGCGGGAGAAACGGCAGTAGACAGGCCCTTTCATCGCCGCGGCGGCGTCCACGCACTTCGCCGTCTCGGGACCGTCCGCGGGAACGAGGACCGTCATCCGCGGGATGCCGCGCATGAGGGCGATGTCCTCGTTCATCTGATGCGTCGCGCCGTCCGGTCCGACGGTCAGTCCGGCGTGGGAGCAGAAGATCTTCACGTTCAAATTCGTGTACGCGACATTCTGCCGGATGACGTTGTAGGTATGCGCGCTCCCGAACACGCTGTACGTCGCGGCGAACGCGATCTTTCCGGCCGCCGCCAGGCCCGCGGCGACGCTGATCATGTTCGGCTCCGCGATCCCGAGCTGGAAGAACCGGTCCGGGAAGGACTTGCCGAAATCGATCGTCTTGATAGACTCCGTCGTGTCCGCGCCGACCACGACGACGTTCGGGTTGCGCCGACCCAGATCGATGAGCGCCTTGCCGAAGTACGAGCGCTGGCTCTCCATCTTCCATGGCCCTGCGGTCAAATCGCGGCCTCCTGGGCGTCGAGCTCCGCGAGGGCGAGCTTCAGCTCCTCGTCGCTCGTCGCTGCACCGTGATACTTAATCTTGTTCTCCATGAAGGAGACGCCTTTGCCTTTCACGGTGCGGGAGATGACCGCGGTGGGCCGGCCTTTGGTGCGGTGGGCTTCCTCGATCGCCGCGAGGATTTGGCGGAAGTCGTGTCCATCAATCGTCAGGACATGCCAGTTGAACGCCTCCCACTTTTCCGCGAGCGGCTCGAGGGGCATGATGTCCTCCGTGCGGCCCTCTTGCTGGATTCCGTTTCGATCGATGAACGCCGTCAGGTTGTCGAGGCCGTACTTCGACGAGGACATCGCGGCTTCCCACGTCTGTCCGACGTCCTGCTCGCCGTCGCCGAGGATGCAGTACACCCGCCACGGCTTGTGATCCATGCGGGCCGCGAGCGCCAGTCCGACGGAGAACGACAGACCTTGGCCCTCGGCGCCCGCCGCGTTTTCGACGCCGGGCGTGGTCCCCAACTCCGGATGGCCTTGGAGGCGGCTGTTCAGCTTGCGGAACGTAAGGAGCTCGTCGACGGGGAAGAAGCCGCGCTCCGCCAGGGCCGCGTACCAGACCGGGCAGGCGTGGCCCTTGCTCAGGACGAATCGGTCCCGATCCGGCCACGTCGGATTCTTCGGATCGACGCGGAGGACGTGGAAGTACAGCGCGGTGACGATGTCCGCCGCGGACATCGAGCCCCCGGGATGGCCGCTCTGCGCGTTGTGCGTCATGCGGATGATGTGCTTCCGCAGGGTCACGGCCTTCTTCTTGAGGCTCGCGATGAGCTCCTCGGAAACGTCGACCACGGCGTGCCCTGCCCCGCTCCCCGCCCGGAGACGGTCGGGACATGACGGGGGATTATTAAGGGCTTTGTCGCGGATTCAGCGCGGCTTTCTAGCACGCCGCACTTCGGACCAAACCACGGCGGCTCCAGCTGAAAGGAAAATGATCACTACTACTGTGACCGCGGCACCCAATCCTGTCACGCCGAGCGCGATGAGGAGGTAGGCCGAGGCGAGTGGCAGGATCCAGCCCAAATTGATGAGCAGAGACTCGAAAGTCCATCGATTCATCCCGCCATGCGCGCGGACTTCGGGAGGCGTCGCCGACGCCACAGAACGACGTAACGCTCTTGCTCAGATGAAACATCGCTGCGGGTCCTCGGCCCCGCGCGTGGCCGGTTGTCGAGACCGCGGTAACTACAATATGGCTACCCATCGAAAGTGCGCGAGTTGAGCCAAGCCCGACAGTTCTCGCTGAGCCGCGCCGTGTTATTATCAGTCCTAAATATGTTCGACCACGCACGCGGTGTTCTACGTCCGTCTAATAATTCCCAAATACTCCAGGCGCGGTTCGCCGGTTTCGCAACGGAGGATCAGAGATGCGCATCAGACCTCTTGGCATGGTTGCGGTGACAGTCACGTTGGTGGGACTCGCCCTTGCGGCCGTGGCCTTCGGTCCAGCGAACCTCGCGAACCTCGGCTCTCCCACCGGGGGGAATACCCCGCAAACCTCGTCGATCGGAACGCCGACCTGGCACGTGGGCGATAGCTGGACGTACCACGTGAACTCGACACCGCCCGACGTGTTTGTGGCGGGTCCGACCTGGGGAAGCCCGTCGCTCGAGGGAACCTTGACCCGCACCGTCGCGTCCGCGGACGCTTCCCAATACAATGTGACACTGCACGGGTCCTTCCACCTGGGCAGCGTGTTCGACGCCGCCCGGGATGGCGGATACACGAACTCCTCGACCTTGCTGCTGTATCGGCCGGTCCTCGAGAATGCGACGGTGGACGGCTACGCGTTGTATCGCGCGTCCGACCTCGCGGAGCTGAAGGAGGTCCGAAGCATTCATCTCAAGAGCTCGCTTTGGACCGCACGCGGCTGGTTCAACGCCTCGTACACGGCGACGGTCCAGACGACGTACGAGCCGGCCCTCGACATCTGGGCCTTCCCGCTTGGCGCGAACGAGACCTGGAACGTCTCGAGCAATGCCACGATCCACGCGATGATCGCGTGGCGCTTCGACGGCCCGAACGAATCGTTCGGTTTCTGGCACACGTTCAACGTGACAACGCCGATCCGCCTGATGCTGCACTCCGGTGAGATTCAGGACGTGACGACGCCCGCGGGAACGTTCTCGTCGATCCCGGTTCGCGTCGCGCTGCCGGCGATTGATCGCCTGACGACGGACGATCGCGAGGGACCCGTGGTGGGCCTCGGAGGCGATGAGTGCGGCAGGCCCCGCCTCGCGGCTGAAGCCTGGTTCAGTGGCGACGTCGGAAACGTCGTGAAGGCGGTGACCTTCATCGGTGGGATGAAGATCGTCGCGGAGCTCGCGTCGTTCCACCGAGCCTAGACGATTGCAACCGAAACCTACCGTCCTTCCCCGCGGCATGCGTCGCGGGGAGGGAAATCTTATTCCACGCGCGTTCCTTGCGCGGGTCGATGGCCATCAAGATCGCGCCCTCGATCCTGTCCGCGCGGTTCGACCGCTTGGGGGACCAGGTGCGCGAAGCGTCGGACGCCGGCGCGGACATGCTCCACATCGACGTGATGGATGGCCACTTCGTCCCCAACCTGACGATGGGACCCGCCATTGTCAAGTCGATCCGGCCCCTGACCAAAGTTCCGCTCGACGCCCACCTGATGGTCACGCATCCGCAGGACTTCGTGAAGGCCTTCGCCGAGGCCGGAGTGGACGACCTCACGGTCCACGTGGAGAGCGACCACGACGTTCGCGCGACGATCCGGGCGATTCGCGATGCCGGGGTCAGCCCGGGCGTCGTCCTGAACCCGGCGACGCCGTTTGAGAAGAGCGTGCCGTACCTGGGCGACGTCGACCTGCTGCTCGTCATGACGGTCCATCCCGGATTCTCCGGGCAGGCCTTCCGAGCGGATGTCGTGCCGAAGATCCGCGCGGCCCGGAAGTACGTCGACCAGGAAAATCTCGCGGTCGAAATTCAAGTCGATGGCGGGATCAAAGTCGACACGGCACCGGTCGTCGCGGAGGCGGGCGCAGACATCCTCGTGTCCGGCAGCGGCATCTTCCCCGACCGCGTCCGCGAGAACTTGATGGCCCTCCGCCAGGCCGCCGAGAAGGGCCGCGCAAGTTCGAAACGCATCTAGGACGGAATTCGTCGCCCAGCCGAGTCCCGGCTCGCAAACCTTTAGGAGCAAGAGGGCATCGAGGCGGTTGCGATGGTCCGTCTCGGATTCGTGATTGGAACGCTCCTCCCCGTGGCCCTGCTGGCGGTGAACCTCGCATTGGGCTACGGCGGGATCCTCGTCACCATCGGCCTCCTGGTGTGGCTGGGGACCGGCATCCTGCTCACGCCGGCGTCCGAGGACGAGACCTAGCCCTTTTCGTAGAGCGAATCGCCCGCCACGGAGAGCTCGACCCACTCGTCGATCGATCGGACGTCCTCCAGGAGGACGTTGACCATCTCCCCCGACTCATCCTCGACGATGAACGAATCGAGGACGTCGTCCGCCTCGTTCGTGTCCCGGACGATGCCGACGAATTCGCCGTCCGAATCGATTACGTTCAGGCCCGCAAAGATCTCCGCCACCGGGCCGCGGAGCGTCACGCGGTCCACGATCCCGCTCACGAACCGACGGCCGAGGCGCATCCGGCCGCCGGACCCTTCCCCGAGCACGAGGGTGTTCACCTCTTCGCCGGAGACGTAGCCGACCTCGACGCCTTCTCCGTCCACGACCGCCATTCCGACGAGCGAACGACCGCGCCGTCCGGCCAAACCGAGACACCTCCGGGGTGCGCCCTGCGCGGGACGGTCCCGACGGGCGTGCGAACGGCGCGCGGCTACTGAAGCTTTTCGGGAACCGGCCCGGGACCGGTCCGAGCCATACGGTTATCAGGTGAGATATCGAGGACGCTTCATTTATACCGGCTGACCCGACATCCAACGGTGTCATTCCCTCCCGATGCGGAGGGCGACCCCTCGGTTGGAGCCACATGGCCCGCTGCCCCCTCTGCGAATCGGACGTACCGGACGGGCGATCCGCGTGCGACGTCTGCGGGCACCCGTTCGACCGGGGCCTCACGACCCGCGCGGCGCCCGACATCACGAAACGGGCGATGGCGGCCGCTCGCAAAGACCTCGTCCCCTCGAGCCGCGAAACGGCCGACCCGTCGTTCGCCCGGAGCCTGTTGGAGCGGGCCGAACAGACGGAGGCCGCCGGCGACCTGGGACGGGCGCTCGATCTCGCCCGCGCCTCCCGGCGGGTCCTCGAAATCGCGCGGCGCAAGGCGCGGGTCGCGGATGCGCTCGCCTATGCGGACGCGGTCCTCGACGGCGCGAAGAAGGCCGGCATCGAGACGCTCGCGTTCCAGCGGAACATCGACCAGGCCCGGGGCCTCGCGGGCCGAGGGGACTTCGTCGCCGCGGAACGCCTGCTTCGTCGAATTTCCATCCGAGCGCTCGACCAGCGACGGGAACGGGTCCTCCAGGGAATCGTCGAAAAGGCCCAGGCCCGCGTGCGATACGCGGAAGAGCGCGGCGGGAACGTCGAGGAGGCGGAAAGCCATCTCGCCGAAGCCCGGAACGCACTCGCCTTGCGGGAATACGGTCGCATCCGACCGCTCGCCTCGAAGGCGATCGAGAAGGCGGACGCCCAGCGCAAGTATGCGCGCGCGGAGACCATCCTGGACCGCGCCGCGGCGGACGTCGACGCCGCTCGGCGGGACGGCGTGAACATCGCCGAGGCCCGCAAGGTCCTCACCCAGGCCCGGGACGCGCTCCGACGGGGCGTGTACGCAGACATTCCTCTCCTGGCCCAAAGAGCTCGGAACAGCTTGCAGGAGGCGCGACGCTATGCGGTCGCCGACGCGGGCCTGCGGGAGTCCGCCCGCGAAGCCTCACGCGAGCGTCGGAAGGGAGTCGAGGTAAGCCGCGCGGAGGCCCTCCTCGACGAAGCCGAGATGGCTCTCGCGGCGAAAGAATATGGCAAGGTCCGGGCGCTCGCGAAGGACGCCCACGACGCCGTGCGGGAAGCGTCCCTCCTGCAGACGGTCCGGAACGCGTTCTCCAGCCTCCAGGTCGACGCGGAAGACTTGCGCAATCTCGGGGCCGACGCCGCGGACTTCGAACAGATCCTCGTCGATCTCACAAAGGCGGTCGAGGCGAAGGACCTCGCGGCCGCGCGTCGCTTCGTCGGTCGAGCCCGCCACTCCGCGGAGAGCGCGCGGGACTCGCACTTCCGAACGATCATGGAACAATCCCTGCAGATCATCCTGATGAACGCATCTCGCGGCCTCGATCCGGCGGTCGCCCGGCAGCTCCTCAAAGAAGTCGACGATGCGGTCTCGCTCGGCAAGAGGCTCGACATGCAGGCCCTCATCGACAAACGCATGGCCGACGCCGATGCCGAGACGGAATCGAAACTGAACGTGCGCGTCCTCCAGGCGAGGGATGACATCGTCGCGCTCCGACAAGGCGGACAGAACGACACCGTCGGCCTAGAGGGGAAGCTTGCGGACGCGGCCATCGGAATCCAGGAGCGCCGGTTCTTCCATGCGGACGCCCTCCTCGATAGCGTCGAGCACGACATCTTCGCGACGCGCGAGCTGATGCGAAGCTCCGCAGCCGAGGTCCTTGGGCAGGCGCGCGGCGAGGTCGCCCGGGCGAGGGCCGATGGCATCCAAGTCGACGCCGCGGCCCAGATGTTGAGAGACGCGGAGACGTCGTACACCGAGGCCCGCTACGGCGACACGATCTACGCCGGAAAAGCGTGCATCTCCGAGGTCGAAGAACTCGCGCATGCCGCAGCGGACACGAAGCGAAAATCCGAAGCCGATGTCGCGCGCTCGAGGCTCGATCGCACGGAGGAGATCCACCGCCGGATGGAGTCCGTGCGGGCCGAGATCCAGGACCTCCTGTCGCACAACGTCGATCTGGCGCACGCGCTCGAGACGCTCGCGGCCGCGGAGCAAGCGATCGACCGAGGGTCGCTCGAGGAGGCAGAACACCTGGTCGCCTCGGCGGAGGGGATCGTGACGGGCGTCAAGGTCACCTTGAACCACCAAGCCAAAGGGGCCCTGGAACGCGCCCGAAAGGCGGTGGAGCAGGCGAGACGCGATGGCGTCGAGGCCCCGGAGTTCGCGGCCCTTCTGGTGAGCGCCCAAGCCGCCGTCCAAGACGGCCGGACGGCCGAGGTGCTCCAGGCGACCGGAGAGATCGATCGGCTCCTTTCGGAAAAGCGACAGGTCCGACATCAGGACGAACAGCGCCGCACGCTGGAGAAGGCGCGGAGCGCCGCGACGAAATTCATCACGGTCAAGAAACTCATCATGGACTTGCGAAAGGCCGACATCGACATCACGGGCGCCGAGGACAGTCTGCGCGCGGCGGAGCATGCGCTCGAGGAGCGGAACTTCGACGACGTCGATGCGATCCTGACCGACCTCGATGCGACCGCGAAGGAGCTGATGGACGAGCTCGTCGCCGCGTCGCGAAACCTAATCGGCCGCGCGGAGCGCAAGATTCACGAAGCGCGAGACGCCGGACTCGACGTCGACAAGGCGGTCGCCCACCTCGACACCGCTGAAGCCGCGTTCGAGCGAGGGGAGTACGCCGACGCGGTCGAGCATGCGCGGGCCGCGGAGAAAGAGGTGGCGGA
The DNA here is from genome assembly GCA_035557795.1 of Thermoplasmata archaeon. Taxonomy (GTDB): domain Archaea; phylum Thermoplasmatota; class Thermoplasmata; order RBG-16-68-12; family RBG-16-68-12; genus RBG-16-68-12. The sequence goes on from DATMDM010000066.1 coordinate 23,995, forward strand.
AGGCCTCCGGGAGATGAAGAGTCGAGAGGCCGAAGCCCGCCGGAAGTCTCAGGAGGCCGCGCGGGTGGAGCTCGCCGCGATTCGCAAGACGATCGCCGATCTCGCGCGCGCCGACATCTCGATCCTCGGAGCGGAATCCGCGCTCAGCCGTGCCGAAGCCGCGTACGAAGAGGGACGGTTCGAGGACCTCTCGCGGGAACTCACGGAGACGAAGGAGATGGCCGCCCGCCTGAACGACGGGCTGGAGGCGGCCGCGAAGGACCTCGTGTCGTACGTCGAACGCGAGGTCGCCGAAGTGCGCTCGACCGGCCTCGATCCGGGCCGGGCGGAGGTCGTCCTGCTCAACGCCCGCGAGGCGATCAACGACGGACGCTTCGTCGAGGCGATCGAGTACAAGAAGGTCATTGAAGACATCCTCGATGAGACCCGCCGCGACAAGGAGACACGGGTGGCCCGCGACAGCCTGTCGGAGCTCCGGGCAAAGGTCGAGGCCCACGCGAAGTTCGGTGCGGATGTCCGATCGGCCTCGGAGATCCTGGCGCGGGCAGAGGCGATGATCGACGCCGGCGAACTGCACGGGGTCGGCGGATATGCGAAACGAATCTCCGAAGAAGTCGACCTGGCGCGCAAGGCGCATCTCGGCTCCGTCGTTGGGTCGTTCTCGCCGATGATCGAGGAAGGCGTGTCCCTCGGCCTCCATGAGGAGGAACTGGAAGAGTTCCACGCCCACGCGGAGGACGCGGCGGCCGCGGACGATCTCGAGGAGGTGTATCGGCTCAAAGGCGACTTGCAGGAGCGGCTCCTCGACGCGAAGCGACACCAAATCGTCAAGAGGTCAATGAACGAGATCCAGAGCCTCGACGAACTTGTCACCCAGTCGGAGCGCCTGGGCGTTCCGTCGGAAGCCGCCCGGACGCACCTGGACGGGGCGCGGAAGGCGATCGAGGAGGGCAACGTCGACGGCTTCGAGCGCGGACTCACCGAGGCCCGCGCGTCCCTGGAGGAGTCGCGCAAGTCCCACTTCCTCGACAAGTACGAGACCCGGGTCCACGCCGTCTCGACGATGATGGCCAATGCAAAACGCCTCGGGGCGGAGCTGGGCGACGCGGCGGGTTCGCTCGAGCAGGCGGAGGCCGCGCTCCGTGCGGGCGACATCGCGATGGCGGACATCCTGATCAAGCAAGCCGAAGTCTCGGTCGGCATCCAGATCCAGAATTTCATCAAGAACAAGTATCCGAACCTGGCGCTCCGCCTGCCGTCGGCCGGCTTGCAGGCGGGGGAGTGGAACCAGTACGTCGTCGAGATCGAGAACCGCGGGAAGTTGCCGGCGCGAAACGTCCAGATTGAGTTCTCCGGCGACCTGGAGGCGAAAGGTATCGCGCCGATCGCGGAGATCGGCGTCGGCGAGGTCGTCCCGGTGCGAGTCGGCGTAAAGCCGAAGGGCACGGGCGCGGTCCCGGTCGCCGTCGGGATCACGTACAAGCGACTCTTCGACGAGAACCGCTATGAGGTCCGAGACACGAAGGAGATCAAGGTCGAACCGGCGTCGACGTATCTCGTCGAGGACGTCTTCCTGATCCATTCCGACGGACGGCTCATCGCGCATCACAGCCGCAAGTTCCGCGAGGAGATCGACGAGGACATCTTCTCCGGCATGCTCACGGTCGTGCAAGATTTCGTGAAAGACTCGTTCAAGTCGCGCACGCGCGTCGGCATGAAACGTCTCGATTTCGGGGACTCGAAGATCCTGATCGAACGCTCGCCGCATACGTTCCTCGCGACGGTCGTCGTCGGGCAGGAGCCGAAGCTCCTCCCCCTCTACATGCTCCAGGTCCTGAAGGAGGTCGAGGACCGGTACGGGAACGTCCTCGAGCGATGGACGGGGCTGCTGCACCAGCTCGAAGGCGTCGACGAGATGATCGAGAAGCTCGTGCTCGTCGCGACGGAACCGAACGCGGACATGGGCGCCCTCGCGGACAGCCCGGTGACGCTGACCGCCATGGCGATCGACGCCCTCGGCGCGACCCAGGCGACCGAGGCGAACGAACTCATGGCCAAAGCCCAGTCGACCTTGGAGACGGACATCCAGCTCGCGTGGCAGTTCATCGAACAAGCGAAGTCGCAGGCGGACCTGGTCAAGACCCAGCTGCGAGACCGCATGGGCGACATCCTGGTCGCGGCCCGCGACACGGTCGGCGAGATGAAGGGGATCGGCGCGGACACGAGCCAGGCAGAGCTCCTCCTCAGGGAGGCGGAAGAGGCGTACAACGAAGGCAAGTACGAGCGCGTCCGGGAAATCCAGCAAGGCCTCCACGAGTCCCTCGAACGGCAGAAGGGCGAGATCGCCGCGAAGAAGGTCGAGGTCGAGCTCGCGTCCCTGATCAACGACATCTCGATCGCGAAGAGCCAGAACCTGGACGTCCGGGAGGCGGAGTCATACCTGACGAAGATCGAGGGGGCGATCCAGAAGAAGAGCCCGCGGCAGATGGATGAGTACCTCCGACGGGCGAAAGAGTCGCTCGCGCGCCAACGCCGGCGCACGGTCCTCGACAAGGCGCGGGCGGACTTGGATCGGATCCGGGCCACCGTGGCGCAAGCGAACGCGGTCCACGCGGACCTTTCCGACGTCGAGGCGCTCCTGCAGAAGGCGGAGGACGCGATGCGCCTCGAGGACTTGAAGGGGGCCGAATCCCTGATCGACCGGGCCGAGGTGACCGCGAAAGCGAAGGTCGAAGGACTCCTGAAGGACCGCTACCCGCGGCTCTTCCTCGAGACGACGAGCGCCGGGTTGCAGGCGAACCGCTGGAACCGGTTCGAGATGAACATCACGAACAAGGGAAACTGGCCTGCCGAGCACGTGACCCCGATCGTCACCGGTCCCGTCGAAGTCCAGGGACTCCGGACGATCGAGAAGATCGAGCCGAACCAGAAGGTGTCCCTCGAGTTCGGTCTCAAGCCGAAGGAAGCCGGCACGATGGACTTCGACTTCGAGGTCCAGTACACGAGGCCCCTCGACGACGGGAAGCACCAGACGACCGACACCGCGGTCGTCCGCGTCGAACCCGAGAGCGGCTACCTGATCGAGGACGGCCTCCTGTTCCATTCGAGCGGCGCGCTCGTCTGTCACGAGACCCGGACGTTCCTGCCGCCCGAGGAGGCGTCCCGGGCCGCGAACCTCGAGGCGAAGGTGAAGGAGTTCGTGAACCGGGCTTTCCCGAACGGCGGCAAGAGCATCCAGACCGTGACGTTCGGTGGCACGACGGTCCTCGGCGCCCGCGGTCCCCAGGCGTTCCTCGCCGTCACGATGCGCGGGAAGGAACCGGCGATCCTCCCGCTGTACGTCATGCAGGTCCTCAAAGACATCCACGACGCGTACGGGCCGCGGCTCGAGGAGTGGTCGGGCGATCCGGCGGAACTTCCGGGCATCCGGGACGCCGTGCGGAAAATCCTCTTCGCGACGGACGTCGAAGGCGTGTCACTCGGCCCGCTCGAAGACAGCCCGGTCAGCAAGATCCCGATGCTGATGGAGCGCGGCCTCCTCGAAGGACAAGGCCAGACGGACTTCATGGCCTGGGCGCGGACCTCGATCGAGCGCGAAGGCTACGGCCAGGCCGTGGCCCTGCTCCGCCAAGTCTCGGACGCGACCGTCGGGCCGACCGAGGAGATCTCCCGCCAGATCCGCCAGACGATCATCGCGTCGAAGGAAGCGGGCACCCTCCAGATTTCGGACGAGCAGGTGAACGCGTATGTCGACTTCCTGCGCCTCACGCTCGAGGCCGCGTTCCAGGCGAAACATCGAGCGGGGCTCGAGCGATACTGGCCTGTCGCGCGGATCGCGGTCAAGACCGTGGACCAGATCGGCTACGACGCCGTGAGCGCATTCCGCAAGGTCATCGTGGGACAGAGCGGGGCGAAGGAGCTCGACCTCGTCTCGCCGAACGACATGTGGCGCGGCATGAAGATCGACGTCCAGGTCCACATGGACTCCGTCGGTGCCGCGTACAAGCTCTGGGCGAGGAAAATCGAAATCCTACTCCGGTCCCAAGACGCGTGGAAGATCAAGGCGGGCCTCGACCGAGGCGAATATTCGGTCGGGATCGAGGGCCAGAAAGTCCGCATCGCCCCGTCGATGGTCTCATTCCTCGAGTCGATCCCGGAGTACGTCGTCGAAGAGCCGTTCGAGGGCGGCGTCGTCTATCTCGATACGCGCATGTCGAAGGAGCTCATCGCGGAAGGCTACGCGAAGGAAATCGCGAACTTGGTGCGCGAGGCCCGGAAGGACATGCGTCTTCCCGACGACCGGATCGTCGAAATCGAACTCGTCGCCGGCAAGCCCTTCCGCGCGATGCTGCAACCTTGGAAGGACATGATCCTGCGGGACTCGAACGCCCTCGACATGCAGTTCGTCGCGGAGCCGGACGCAAACGCGTACGTCATCGAGGCGGGGCTGGGAGAGGAGACGTTCCTCCTCGGAGTTCGGGCCGCGGAGATGTAGAATTCCTGCGCGTCCGAAGGAGGACGACCTGCGAAAACTGGGCGTCGTCTGGGGTCTCTTGGCGTGCGCATCCTGAACGTCGCCCGACCTGGTTTCAAAAGAGGATTCGGTTCGACGTTCACCTCCGGTTCGGGCTCTTGTGCGGTCGGAAGCTCCGACGCGCGTGATAGGACGCGAAGGTCGCCCCGGCTAGCCCGACGGCGGCAACAGAGAACGCCACGGCTACAGGCGGTGCGTCGGGCGTCGAGCCGGGCGTGTAGAGGTATCGGCCGCCGACCACCTGACGGGCCTCGTTGATGTCGGAGGCCGCACCTACGGTATCGCCAGGCGTCGGGAGCACCGTCATCACGCCATCCTGCCACAGGAACGGGCGCATACGACCGTCGGCCGAGAAGCTGATCCCAACGACCTGTCCGGCACCGTTGATGCCGAATGCGGTCGCCGCCCGGCCGCCCAAATTCCCGAGGTCCCGGACCCCGCCGTTTTCCCAGAGGACCGCGTGCGTGGTGCCGTCGTCGCCGTAGCTGCTGCCGACGACCTGTCCCCTGTCGTTGATGTCCCACGCGACGCTGAACTGGTAGCCGGGGAGTCCTCCGAGGTCGGTCATCGTCCCGTTCTGCCAGAGGAACGCGTGCATGAAACCGTCCGGCGCGAGACTGCTGCCCACGACTTGGCCCGCATTGTTGATGCCATACGCGGAGCCGGAATGGCCACCGAGGGTGCCGAGGTCCGTCATCCGGCCGGCTTGCCACAGGACGGCGTGACAGGGCGGAGCGGGAGAGGTCGGGTATCCACAGCCGACGGCCTGCCCCTGATCGTTGACCGCAAAGGCGACGCCGGGGCCGAGATCCGTCATCGCTCCGTCCTCCCAGACGAACGCATGCATCGTGTGGGTGGCATCCTCGCTCTCGCCGACGATGAGACCCGTGTTGCTGATTCCATGTGCTGTTCCGCGGCTACCGCCGAGCGTCCCGAGGTTCGTCATGACGCCGTCGTCCCACAGGAACGGACGCGATTGGGATTCCATATCGCTGCTCGTCCCGACCACCTGTCCGGCCGCGTTGATCCCGAGCGCCTCGCTTGAGGTGTAGCCGGGGAGAGTCCCGAGGTCGCGTGCGGTGATGGCCGCCGATGCGTGAGGCAAGGCCATGAGAGCCGCGACGGCTAGGGCGAGGAGAGCAATCGTGAGCGTCGTTCCCATCCGCGACATGACGCGGGAGAGCGGACCGATCGCATGATAAACTGACGATTCGGATGTGTTGGGATTGAAACAGTTTATGTCAAAGGCAAGTGACTGCAAACCGCGCACGAAGGCGCGTCCCGTCCGCGTTGCGTCGCCGAGGGTCGGCTCCGGATGCCGAATGGACCTTGTCGAGACAACGCGGTCCGTGCTCCGCACCAGGCCACCCGAGGACCGGGCGGGCCGGGTGGCCTCACCCGGCAAACGCTTTAGAATCCAGCGCCTTCTGCCGATCGGATGGGCATCAACCTCGCGGACATCGTCATCTCCGAACCGCGGACGCTGGAGGACTTCTCCGGAAAAATCCTCGCCATCGACGCCTTCAACACGCTCTACCAGTTCCTCGCCATCATCCGCCAGCCGGACGGCACGCCGCTGATGGATCACCAGGGCCGCGTGACGTCGCACCTGTCCGGGATCA
>DATMDM010000067.1:0-5154 GCA_035557795.1 Thermoplasmata archaeon
GGACCACGTGAAGGTCGCCCTGTTGACCGGGAACTTCTATGACGGACTCAAGAACGTCGTCGGCGTCGGGCGGGAGCTGACGCCCACCCATGCGTTCCTGACCGCCCCCGGCTGCGCGTACGTGCCCCCAATGGCATTCGACGGATTCGAGCTCGTCGGGCAAGGCTGAGCCGACATCAACCCGTCGCATTGCCAAACGTACTTAGTCGAGAGCCTGCTACGAGGGGGGAGGCGCGTTCCATGGCCGACGTGGAGATCCGAACGTTGAAGGAGGTCGATCTGAAGGGCGGCACGGTCGTCGCCGCGTTCCCGAGCATCGGGCTCGTGAGCACGATCACCGCGACGTACATGATCACGACTCTGAAGACCGACCAGGTGGTCGCGCTCGAGTCTCCCGACTTCCCGTCGCTCTCGATGATCTACGCGAAGAAGCCGAAATTCCCCGCGCGTGTGTACGCGTCCCAGGATCCGAAGCTTGCGATCTTCATCTGTGAGATGCCCTTGCCCATGTGGACGCACCGCCCCGTGGCGTACGCCTTGCTGAAGTGGGCGAAAGACCACGGATGCCGCTGGGTCGTGCCGCTCGAGGGTTTGCCCGCGGAACCGGATGCGCCGATCCCGGCGGAACCTCCCGTTTGGGGAATCGGCAGCACGGACCGCGCGCGGTCCGAACTCGAGAAGCGCGGGATTCAGCAACTCGAGACGGGCATCATCACCGGCGTGACCGGCGTGCTCCTGAACGAAGGTCGCTGGCGCAACGCCGACGTGGTCGCCCTGTTGGCGGAAGCCCGCCTCGACATTCCGGACGCCCGCGCGGCGGTCGCCCTCGTCCACACCCTCGACCTCCTCCTGCCCGAGATCGAGATCGACCTGAAGCCGCTCCAGGCGCAGGCGAAGGCGCTCGAAGACCATCTGACGAAGTTGAAGCAGCAGGCCGCGGCCGTCGTCGCGCCGGAGCCGATCCCGAGCGAGATGTATCGCTGAGATCTTTCCGGTCCTCGCGACGGGCCCGACGCTTTTGGCGCCACCGCTGCGCATGCCGCGCTTAGGCCGCCGCTTTCAGGCGGAGATAGCGATCCACGAACTGGGCCTCGCAGGTTCGGCAACAGAAGTAGTGTTCCCGTCGGTCCAGCCGTCGCATGACGGGCGCGCCCTCGATGGTCTTGCCGCACTCGAAACACGCCACGAGCACCTGAAGGCCATGACCGACGTGCGCGCGAGGCTCGTCCTTCACCCGGCCACTCGCGACGTGATGCTCGTACGCCACGACGCCTCGGAGCCTTCCCAATCTTCGAAGGAAAGGGGCCGCCTGGTTTTCCCGGGGCAGGATCGCCTCCGCGACGATTCGGCCTTCCCGGGTCTCCACGGTCCGTCGAACTTCCGGAAGTTTTGCGAGGGCGGAGGCAACTTTTCGTGTCTGGCCAGCCGCGGCCTCGACAACGAGGAACACCGACGTCTCCCCGAGTTGCAACGGATCGACGTCCGCGCGATAGCCCCTGAGGACTCCGAGCCGTTCGAGCCGCCGGACGTGCGCGCTCACGGTCGGCACGCTCGCCCGCGTCTGGCGGCTGAGCTCCCGGAACGACAACCGCGCGTCTTCTTGAAGGGCCTTCAGAATCCGAATGTCAAGCGGATCGAGATCCACGATCGGACCAGCCGCCGGTCAAGTTTGAAGCTTTGCCCGGGACCGGCCGGTGGCATGCTCGCTTTACGTTTGTAAACCCCAAACGGGATGGAAGGCCGTCGCGTTAGACCACCGACACGATGGCGACAGACCCGGTGTGCGGCATGTACGTGGACGAAGGAACGCATCTCACAGCAATCGTCCGCGGTCGGAAGTACTACTTCTGTTCCGAGACGTGTCTCGAGACGTTCATCGCCCCGGAGAAGGAGATGGCGCAGCTGAAGCGACTCATCCTCTTCAGCCTCGGGATCGGAATCCCATTGTTCGTCGTCGGCTTTGGTCAAGGTCTGGGCTGGTGGCTCCCGGGCCTCGAGGAACCGTTGAACCTCGTGTTCTTCGTGCTCGCCACCCCGGTCCAGTTCGTCGCGGGATATCGGTTCTACCGCGGCTTCGTCGATGCGATCCGCAACCGGAGCGCGAACATGGACGTCCTCATTGCGATCGGCACGACCGCCGCATGGGCCTACAGCGCCGTCGTGACATTCCTCCCCTTCTTCGGCGTCGGCCTCGCGGACAAAGGGACGTACTACGACACCGCGGCGGTGATCATCGGCCTCATCCTACTCGGAAAGTACTTCGAGGAGATTGCGAAGGGGAAAGCGAGCGATTCGATCCGCAAGCTCATGGACCTGGCCCCCCGGACCGCGCGGGTCATTCGCGATGGAAAGGAGGAGGAGATTCCCGTGGAGCTCGTCCTGGAGGACGATCTCCTCGTCGTACGACCGGGAGAGCGAATCCCGGTCGACGGGGTGATTGTCGGCGGATTCTCCGCGATTGACGAGTCGATGATCACAGGAGAATCGATCCCGGTGGACAAGAAGGTCGGAGATACGGTGATCGGCGCGACGATCAACCGCACCGGTTTGCTCCGGATCCGGGCCACCCGCGTGGGTGCAGACACGACCCTGAATCAGATCATCAAGCTCGTCGAGGACGCCCAGGCGTCCCGCGCGCCGATCCAACGCCTCGCGGATCGCGTGGCCTCCGTGTTCGTCCCTGCGGTCGTGGGAATCGCGGCGCTCACGTTCTTCCTCTGGTCCGTGCCCTTCGGCCAATCGGTCGCACACGCTCTCGTGTTCTTCATCGCGGTCTTGATCATCGCGTGCCCCTGCGCGTTGGGCATCGCGACGCCGGCTGCGATCATGGTTGGAACGGGGAAGGGCGCGGAGAACGGGCTTCTGATCAAGGGCGGCGAGTATCTCGAGAAAGCCCGCAAGCTCACGACCGTCGTGTTCGACAAGACCGGCACGCTCACGAAGGGCCGCCCATCCGTGACGGACGTCGTGGTGGTCGGCGCGATTCCGGAGGAGGAAATCCTGCGGCTCGCGGCGTCCGCCGAGCGAGGGTCCGAGCACCCGCTCGGAGAGGCCATCGTCCGCGCCGCGACCGCACGAAGCCTGAGTCTGGAGGACCCGAAAGACTTCGAGGCGATCCCCGGCCAGGGCGTGCGTGCCGTCATCGGTGATCGCCACATCCTCCTTGGAAACCGGATGCTGATGGCCAGCGCCGGGATTCCCGTGCACGCGGCAGAAACCATTCTCCACGCGATGGAGGACGCGGGAAAGACCGCCATGATTCTCGCGGTCGACGGCCAGGTGGAAGGGGTGATCGCGGTCGCGGACACGTTGAAAGAGCACTCCGTCGAAGCGCTCCGCGCGCTGAAATCCATGGGCATCGAGGTCGTCATCCTCACCGGCGACAATCGCCGAACGGCCGAGGCCATCGCGCGCCAGGTCGGAGTGGACGACGTGATTGCCGAGGTCCTCCCTGCCCAGAAAGCCGAAGTGATTAAGGATCTCCAGAAGCGGGGCAAAGTCGTCGCGATGGTGGGAGACGGCATCAACGACGCGCCGGCCCTCGCGCAGAGCGATGTCGGGATCGCCCTCGGGAGCGGCACCGATGTGGCGATGGAGGCGGGCGGCATCGTGCTCATCAAGGACGATCTTCGGGATGTCGTGGCCTCGATTCAGCTGAGCCGCCGGACCGTCCAAAAGATTCGACAGAATTTGTTCTGGGCTTTCTTCTACAACACGGCGCTCATTCCGATCGCCGCAGGCATTTTGGCCGGAATCGGGATCGTGCTGAATCCGATCATCGCGGGGGCGGCCATGGGCTTCAGCTCGGTATCCGTCGTGATGAACTCGATGACGCTGCGGCGATTCAAGCCGCAACTGTGAAGGGCGCTACGCGCAGGAGGTGAACCATGGAGAAAGATCCGGTGTGCGGGATGATGGTCGACCCGAAGCGGGCCGCGGGCAGCTCCGTCTACGGAGGCAAGACGTACGTCTTCTGTTCCGCGTCCTGCAAGGCGACATTCGACCGGAGCCCGGCGCGCTATGCGAAGTGACGTCGCGCGGACATTGGCGGCAAAGGTTTATTCTCGAACGGAGGGGTATCGTCGGCCGTGGCGTCCGCGCTCTGGGCCCGGCTCACGTGGAGCAAGGCGCTTTTCGGCTTGCTCATCGTGAACGTCGCTTGGACGGTCTCCTTGTTCATCTGCCCGTTCCTGGTGTCGCCCGGCTCCTTCGCGAATCAAGTCGGGGGCGCGAATGTCATCGATCACGAGAACATCTGGGCGACCTTCCCGCTCTACCCGCGCATCGTCTACACGATCGGCGACGCCCAATGCCACCAGCTGTTCTACCGTTCTTTCTGGCTGAATGGCAACCAGATGCCGATCGACGAGCGCATGACATCGATGTACGTGTTCGCGAACCTCGGTGTCGTCGCCGCCATGTTCGCCCGGCCCTCCACCAGCACCGGTCAAGTCATGTTGGACGCGTTGCCCGCGTTTCTCCGCCGCCGGCTCGCGAAACTCGGAACGGAGCGAGCGGGCGTGGCCATCGTGGTCCTCGGATTGATCCCGATGGGAATCGACGGGTTCACGCAGCTCTTCCGGGTGAATAACTACGAGTCCACGCCGTTGGCCCGCGTGTTGACGGGCGGCCTCGCGGGATTCGTCGGAGGCCTCTTGGTCGCCGCGATGCTCGTGACGATCCGTCAATTCTCGATCGAGATGCAAGCTCTCCAGGCCCGATATGCGCTCGCGCCGGCTTCGGAGCGGTAGGACCCAACCGCGAACGGCACGCCCTTCGTGCAAGAGCAAATTACTTCCTACCGGACCGCCGTCGGTGGGCCCTCGAGGCTGCGAGGAAGGTCTCCCCGTGGAAACTGAATGCCGGACGCACACATTGGTCGCGGACGTCGCGCTCTTCACCGAAGGCCAGGTGCTGCTCGTCCGATACCGCGACATGGCGAAGTACGACAATGAGGGCGGATGGTTCTTGCCCGACGATGGGCTGGAGTATCTCGAGCATCCCGAGCGCGCCGGGACGCGGATCTTGAAGGAGCAACTCGGCTTGCCCGGTCTGAAGCCGCGGCTCGATCACATCGAATCGTTCAAGGGGAACAGCGGCGCCTGGCACATGTCGTTCCACAACAAGCTCGACCTCGACCGGATGCCTCGACTC
>DATMDM010000068.1:0-13907 GCA_035557795.1 Thermoplasmata archaeon
GGAGAGATCGATGCCCACCACCCGGCCATCCGGACCGACCATGCGAGCGATGCTCATCGCCGGTTCGCCGGGGCCCGTCCCTAGGTCGAGCGCCGATTCCCGAATTTTCGGATTCACGCGGGCGAGCAAGTCGAACCCGTACGGCTCGAAGAGCCGGAGGACCTTGCGGTACTTCTCCGCCGTCGCGTTCCACGCGGTTCGGGTGTTTTCCCTGTAGGATTCATCGGAGGATTGCGACGGCGTCATTCGGAGCCCATCCACGGATCGCTTCCGACTCTTGGCATCTTGATCACATCGAGAGGGATCCGGGTCACAGCCACCCTTTTCGATGCATCCACCATGCGAGGATTCCGGTTGGGACTCCCATCAGCAGCAGTGCAAGATACAGCCCTTCCGACGTGTTGAATCCGAAGAACGCCACGTTCATCCCGAACGCGCTCGAGACGATGGCGATGGGCAGCGTGATCGTGAAGATGACTGTGAGGACCTTGATCACTTCATTGGACTGGTTCGACACCAGGGTCGCTTGGACCTCCATCAGGCTCCCCACGATTTCTCGATACGCATCGAGCGTGTCCAAGACGCTGATCATGTGGTCCTGGACGTCCCGCAGGTAGTTCCGCATCTCTTTGCGGAAGAGGGGGACCTCGAGACGGCTCAGGACCCCGAAGATGTCCCGCTGCGGCCGTAGGTCATTGCGCAGGCGGACCACGTCGGTCCGCACGTCGTGGAGATGCGCGATCCCCGTCCCGCTCGGTCGCGCGACGATCAGCTCCTCCAGCTGGTCCAGCAGGGATTGGAACCGGTCCAGGTGAGGGAAATACGAATCCACGAGGACATCGAGGATCGTGTACGCGAGGAAATCGGCTCCTGCCTTGAGGAGGCGCGGGGTCTTCTTTCGAAGACGGATGCGGATGTCCTCGAGCTGCGGAAACACCTTGTCGTGGATCGTGACGACGAACTTCCGCCCGAGGAAGATCGATAGCTGATCCGTCTCGATCTCTTCCGTCCAGACGATCGTTCGAACGACGACGAACACGGTGTCGTCGTACACTTCCACCTTCGGGTGAAGGTCCTGATTCTGAGCGTCCTCCAGGGCGAGCGGGTGGAATCCGAAGAGCGTCTCGAGTTCGTCGAGGGTCCGCTCGTCCGGATCGACGACATTCACCCATGTGACGGCGTATTTCTCGACGAGTTCCCGACACCGGCCGATCGTGGTGTCTGGCTCCTCGAGGAAATCGGTCGGCGTGTAGGCGATGACCTGGACGCGGACCATTGCGCCGCGAACCTCGGGGAGCCCATTAAACCCTTGTGCGGGCCGCCGATGCGGAAACTCCAAATGGCCCCCATTCCTTGCGGACGACGGGGGACGCATGAAGGTCGTGCACCGCAGAGACGCGAAGGCGTTGAAGGGCGACAAGAGCCTCTCGTATCAGGTCATCAGCCCGGACAACGTCGGATCGCGGAAATTCCTCGTGACCGTGGTCGACATCCGACCCGGAGGGAGCACGCCGGTCCACGAGCACCGCACCGTCGAGTCGATGTACTACATCCTCGAGGGCCGCGGCGAGGTGACGTCGGGGCGGGAACACAAGGTCCTCGGGCCCGACACGGCGGTCTACTTCCCGGCCGGTTCGACGCACGGGATCCGGAATGTCGGCAAGGCTCGTCTTCGGTATCTGTCCTGCCACGCGCCTCCGTACGAGATCGAAGACCTCTATCGGAGTTGGCAGGCACACGAAACCCTCGTGATGACCGGTGGTTGACCGGTCTGGGCCAGAGCATCCGAGCGCTCGCATTGCCCCTTGGATTCGAATATCCGATGGGGCTAAGTCTTATACGCGTCCCGCGGGTGCGCTGTCCATGCGAATCATCCTCGTCGTGCTCGGAGTCCTTGTCGCCCTCGCGGGGGCTGTGTGGGCCCTCCAAGGTGCGGGGTTCATCCTCGGGTCGTTCATGTCGAACGACCCGACCTGGATCTGGATCGGCGCGGTGACGGCGATGTTCGGCCTCGTCATTCTCGCGTTCGGCATCCGGTCGGGCCGCGCCGCAAAACACGCTTGATTGGCTCACAGCGAAACGAGAAGCGTAATCGAGTCGTACCCAGACGCCCCGTTTGGGAACGGCGGAGCCGGTGTGGCGTCCTGAATTACACCTGCGGCGTCGTAAGCCCGGGCGACGATCCGGAATGAGCCGCCACGCGGTGGCGTCCAATTGAAGGTCCACAACACCCATGTGAGACCGCGACCCGCGCGGGGATATAGCGTCGCATCACTCCATATCGAACCTCCATCCGTGCTCACTTCGACTCGGGAGATTCCGCGGTCCCCCGCGAACGCGACGCCGCCGATGTCGACCGTTCCGCCAACGACCGCATTGTCCGCAGGCGCGGCGATAATCGCAACGGTGTTGACCCGGCCGTGGGCGTCGTCGGAGTTCGTCCAGCCTTTCTGTTGCCAATATCCGCGGAACTCTCCTTGCACCGCCTCGATCTTCGTGACCCACTTCGCGTGGAACATCCCGTACAAACCGGGCACGATGATCCGGGCCGGATACCCATGAGCGGTCGCGAGAGGACCGCCGTTCATGTAGACGGCCAGAAGGGTGCCCGGGTCCATCGCCTTCGTGATTGGTATCGCCGCGGTGTACCCGTCCGCACACGTGAACATGACCCAATCTGCACTCGGGTCCGGTGCCGCCGATTGCAAGATCGTGGCGAGTCGGACGCCCGTCCACTCCGCCATGCTGATCAGGTTCCCGCCGACTTCGTTGCTCACGCATTCCAACGTCACGAACTCATCGACCGTCGCTAGGGCCTGAAGGTCCGCGTACGAATACGTCGTTGGGTTCGAGACCAGCCCACCGATCGATAGGAGCCATGTGCCAGCATTAACCGTCGGGTCGATCACGTTCTTCGTGACCACGTAGAACTCCGACGTCGGAGTCTGCTCCTTCGAGAACATCTCCGCAATCGATGCGAACACGAACCGCCCTTTCTTCGAAATGAGGCTCCCCAGGCCGTAGACCGTCAGGGCGGCGACCGCGATGGCGCCGATTGTCCCGGCGATGAATTGCCGCCGACTCAAGCTGAATCCTTCCGGAAATTCGGCCGCGACGTCGACGAGTAGATGGTCGAGGAGCGCCGCGTAGAGCCAGTACCCGATGAGCTGGCTAAACACCGCGAAGCCGACGCCCACCGACGTGTTCGACCCAAAGAATCCTGCATCCAGGATCGGGAGGATCGCAAGGAGGACGATTCCTGCAGAGCTGAACGTGTAAAAGGCCATGACGAGCCAACGGTTCTTGAGCCATCTCTGCACGCGTCGGAACAGGGTGGCGTAGATTCCTGGGAGGACCAAGAAGACGGCAAGCGCCGTGAGGAGCGCGAGGAGCTTCGCGCCCTCGCCGAGGGTCCGGATGAAGAACGATTCGATCGCGCCAGGGATGCGGCCGACGACGAAGTCTACCGCGATCTCCGGGAGGAATACGCCGAGGCCGAACGCTCGCATGAAAAACGTGACGAGGAGGCCTGCGCCGCCCGCGACCACTCCAGCGGCGAACCGGTACCAGGGAAGTCGGCGAATGAATGTCCGGAGATTCTTCCATCCCTCGGCCACGCGCGGGCTACGTCGGGGCGCTCGCTTGAACCTATGCCCCACGGGTGCTCACGACCAATCCTTTATTTAGCCCAAGGCGCGTCGGCGGGACGGGAACGAATGGCATCGTCTCTGAGCACGCAAGCCCGCGTTGGGCGGCGGATCGTCCTTACTGTTTTGTGGACGATGCTCCTGATCGTGGGCGTCACGATCGGCCTCCTCGTGCTCGTCCCGGGAATTCAGGATTCGATTCAGCGCGCCTCCGGCGCCGTGGCCGGCGGGGCGTTCGCTTTGTCCATCGCCGTCGCCCTCATCATTCTCGGCCTCTGGGGAATTTCCGCGAACAACCGCAACCTCAAGCACGCGGTCGATTTGATCGCGCAGGTGGACCGCGCCCGTAAGGAGACGATTCAGCTCGAGAGCACGCGGTACATGCAGAAGTAGTATCCTCGTCGCGTCGCGGATGGTCTCGCCCGTAGGCTTCCTTCGACACCCTTCGCCGTACCGGATCGGAACGACCTCGCCGCGTCGACTTGGCAACCGCGGGAAATATCCCTTCGCGCGTGATGTCGGCTACGTGGGGACCGGAATGAGCGCCGAGCGTCAGAAGATCCGAGCCGCCGAATGGCTGTACCGCTGGAACCTGAGCATGAGCATCCTTGGGATCGTCTTCACGATCCTGACGTTCGTCGGCGTCTTCACATTGGTCTTGCGGCAATACTTCGCGGAGTTTGGGCTCAACGAAGTCGAAGTCCTTCTCGTCCTGCTCCTCGTCGTCTTGACCATCATCTTTGGCTTCGGATTCTACCTGGACAAGTTCCTGCGCTTTTGGTCGGCTCAAACGACGGTCGCTACGGTCAGGAACCAATTCCTCACCTCCGCCCTGTATCAAAAGGAACTCCTGATCATGAAATACAGTCAGGTCCCACAGATGGAAGGGATGCTTCATCTGATCGAGGAGTTGCCGGATAGCCCGGCGAAGACGCAACTGGTCGAGCACTTCCGCGATTCGCTCCAAAAACTCCGGAAGACGATTGAATCCAAAGAATGGGAAGTCGCCCCCGAGGAGCGAACCTACTGATTCCGGAGATGCTTCTCGGCCCTACGCGGCCATCGTCTCGCCCAGGATTTTCCCGTCCTGGATCTCGAGGACGCGATGGGCGATGTGGGACACGCGGGCGTCGTGCGTCACGACGACGATTGTCTTCTTGAACTCCTGGTTGAGGCGACGGAACAGGTCGAGGACCTCTTGTCCGGTCTTCGTGTCGAGCTCCCCGGTGGGCTCGTCTGCTAAGAGGAGCGGCGGGTCATTCGCGAGGGCGACTCCGATGGCGACCCGTTGCTGCTCGCCGCCGCTCAACTCGTCGGGACGGTGGCTCGCACGCTGCGTCATGCCCACGAGTTCGAGCAGCTCCTTCCGGCGTTTCGCACGGATCGACGGGCCCTTCCCGGCCAGCCGCAGCGGCAGTTCGACGTTTTCTTCGGCGGTGAGAGTGGGGACCAGGTTGAAGAACTGAAAGATGAAACCGACCTTCGCGAGGCGATACTTGACGAGGTCCCCCTCTCCCAGATCAACGAGGTTGGAACCGTCCACTTCGATTCGACCTGCGGTCGGGCGGTCAATCCCACCAATGAGATTCAGGAGGGTGGTCTTCCCGCAACCCGACGGTCCCTGGACGGCAACGAGTTCGCCTTCCGCCACTTGCATGTCGAGGCCGCGAAGCGCGATCACTTCCGATTTCCCGGTTCGATACACTTTGATCAGGTCTTTCGTTCGGATGTTCGGCACATCACCCACCTCGGAGCTTCAGAACCCGCGCGATGTCCATGCGCGCGATGCGAATCGTGACCGCGAAAGACGTGAGGAGCATCGCGACGGGCGCGAGCACTAGGAGGAGCAGAGCTTCTAGAGGGAAGATGAAGAGCACCGGGACCAAGGACTCCCCCGCGGTTCCCGGGCCGGCTGAAACGAGCGACGTCGACAGGTACGCCGCGAGCAGGCCGATTCCCGCGCCGACGATGAGGCCAATCAGCATGATCGAAGCAGCCTCGCCGATCAGAAGGCCGGCCGTCTGCCACCCGCTCGCGCCGCGAGCCCGGATGGCCGCGAGCTCCACATCCCTCTCGAGCGTCGCGGCGTACAGGATGACTCCGAGGCCCGCGGTGAGGATGACGATCATGAACGCCATCTCCAGCTCGATGAATCCAAAGAAGGCGCGGAACACGGGGTTCGAGCGGAGTCCCTCAATCTGTTCGGCGGTCACCTGGACGTTGGATCCTCCAAGGGCGACGACGCCCGCCTTCGCGGCATGCCAATCCGCGTTGGCACGGAAGGCGGCAAGGTATCGGTCCCCGCCGTAGCTTGGGATTGGCCGAGGAGTGATGAGCGGTCCCAGCGTGTCCGGGCTCCCGTAGATTGCGTTGGGCAGGCCGAATCCGAAGTAGCCGGTCCCCGGCAGGCCGCGCACGGTCCCTCCGATCGTCGTGTTCACCGTGACCGTGCCGGTGTAATTCGTGCCGTTATACACGCTGCCTTCGAAGCGGAGACGATCCCCGACAGCCAGGAAGGCGTTCCGAAGGTACGCCTCGGTGACGAGGACCTGTCCGGGCGTCGCGAGGACTTGCCGTGCCGCCTCCGCTCCACCCGCCCCGAAGTACCAAGGTTCGGGATTCGTGACGGCGAAGAACGTCACCGGGTCCAGCGCGTAGACAGCCGCATACGCGTAGGGCGGAGAGGCCGGAACGTTCTGAACCCGCGTGGTCCCTGCCACTTCCGGGAGTGCGCTGAGGTTCGCCGCGAATGTCGGATCGTACGGCGGGGCGTCCACCGCAAGATCCGCCCCAATCGAAGCGCGAACTTGGCGCTCTTGGTAGCCGAGCTGCGAGGAGAACGTCACCAAGATGAACATCCCGAATGCGAGCCCCAGGGCGATGATGACGGCGACGTTCGCGGATCGCCGCGGATTTCGCCGCAGGTTCCGGCTGATGACGTAGTACAGGTTCTTCGCGAATGGCTTGCACACCCGGGCCGTCCATTCGTAGACGCGACCCGTGGAACGGGTCAGGAGCCGGGTCGTCCCGACGATGAGGAAGATCGGCGTGAAGGGGAGGATGATGAAAAAGAGCGCACCGATCAGGAAGGTGAAAAAGTCCTGCGGATTCGTGCGCGTGTAGAGGACCATCCCGTACGTGACGGCGGCCAACGCGATGAGGAGGATGTCGACCCAAGGCCGATACTGAATCCGGGTCTCCCCGGGCGCGTAGTACCGGAGGGTCTCCACGATCGGGATACGCGCCGTTCGCCGCGCCGATCGGATGCTCGTGATCGCCATGAAAATCACGGACAGGATCGTCACGATGACGATCGTCGACGGGGTGAGGACGACGACCTCGTATCGAGGCGCGGCCGGCGTGCTGAACGGACTCACGAAGGTGAGCAAGAGACGACTCAGCCCGACTCCCGCGACAAGGCCTACGATCGCGGCGATCGCACCGCCGAGGGCCGCTTCGACGAGCAAAAGCCCAACAAGCTGGCGGGGTGTCGCGCCGCGGGTCTTAAGCACCGCCAGCTCGCGTCGACGTTCCGCATGGCCCAGGTCCACTCCAATCGCCCCGAGGTAGACGCCGAGCAGCAAGACCGGAGTGGAGAGCGCGAGGTAGATGATCCGCTGAATCGTGATGGTCGTGGCGAAGTTGCTAATCGCATTCCCGACGTAGTCGATTGTCACCTGACCCTGGTACGGCGCGAGGACCTCGTTGATTTGGCGGTCGAGGCGCGCGAGGTTTCGCTGGGACGCCGCGAGGTCGTACGGGTCGAGAAGCCGATCCCGATCGATTCGGACTTCTCCTGCGATCGAATTCCCGCCGTACGAGACCACGCCTAGTTGTTGTTCATACCAGTCGACATCCCGGATCTGGACGAGGGCCGTGGCGGGCGCATAGAAAGGGCCCCCGCCGGTGTACGGATTCCGGAAGAGGCCACCGACTCTGACGTCGAGGCGCGTGACTGTCGCGTTTCCGGTGATGTTGTACGAACGGTACACGAAAGCGGCGGTGCCGCCCAGGGTGACGTTCACTTGCTTGGCCAGGTCCTCGCTTAGCGCGACCGTGCCTCTCGGAAGAGAAAGATTGCCCGCCGTGATTGTGATCCCGTTGAGAAACGATGGAGGACGGTCGGGCTCGACGCCGACGACCTGGGCGTACGTCGGTCCACTGGAAGAGGCCGATTCCATTTCGGAGAACTGGGCGTTGCGCCACGTCGCGACGCGTACGATGCCGGGGATCGCCTCGACCGCCTCTCGGATTTGGGTCGCATTCCCGGGCTGTGCCTGGAACTGGAGGTCGGCCGGGTAGTTCGCGAGGATTCCATCCAGAGTCGCCCGGGTGGACGAATCGATCGCGATGAAGGTTCCGGCGATGAACGTGACCGCGAGGAGCACACCCAAGACCGCGGTCAATGTCCGTCGCCGACTGCGAAGGACGTCTGCCGCGGCGTAGCGAAGCAAGGCCACGGTATCCCTCCAGCCTCGCTGCAGAAATGACGGAGGCCCTATAAGCCCATTCGGACCGTTAGGCTTTTCCCGCTCGTTTGGACGGGTCTTTCGAGAGATGGGAACGTCGGCCCGCAAACCCTTTCACGGCTCGGGTCCCAGGCCCGCTGACGAATTTGCGATTCCCAATGATTGCGGAATATCGATATCCCGATGTGAATATTCCTTTCGAAATTAAACGTCGAATAGAATATTACTACCCCAGCGTACTTGGCCACCTTGATGGCTCGATCGAAGGTCCTTCTTGTGGAATACGTGGACGATGAAACCTGGCGGATCGAACTCTGCCCGGATTGCGGCGCGCGACTCATCGGTTTCGCCGCTTGGGAGGATCATGGTCCTCGTCACGCGTGGGGACCCGAATGGCTCGCGGCGCGCGTGCGGGCCGGGCGGCCGGGCGAGATTATCCGAGTCGACCCGAGCGTTGTTAGTGCCGCGTCGGATTCTCTGGCCGTCGAAGCCGTCGAGGACGCCAGGTGGAAGTCGGGGATCCCCGTTTGAGTCGGCGCAAATCCCAATCGGACCGCTGCCTTGAAACGGACGTCCGGGTCTCGCGATATACTATCCTTCCCTGCCGCCTTCAAATAGTATACAAAGTATAGGCCGCCAGGGACATCGTCCATGTCCCGGAGGAGAAACGAATGGTATACGTGCGAGACGACGGCGTGTTCGACGCCTCGATCGAGAAGATTTGGAAGTATCTGCAGGATCCCGAGAGCCACCAGCATGAGACGATCCTGAGCCAGAAGGTCCTGGAGCAGAAGGGGAACACGATGAAGATCCGGGCCGAGATCGCCGGGCCGCAAGGCAAGGCCGAGGAGATCTGGCAGATGCGGATGGACCCGCCGTTCGGGTTCGAGCTGCAAGTCTTGGAAGGCCCATCGAAGGGCTCGAAGCAGACCCACACCTACGTGCCGATGGCCGACAAGACGAAGGTCATCGTCGTCGGCGACTTCCACCGCCAGGGCGCGAGCGACGAGGACGTCCGCAAGGGCACTCTCGCGTACTTCGAGCAGGTGTTCAGCGAAGACAACGCAGCCCTCAAGGACTTCTAGGCCGAGCGTTATCCCTTCCCACCGCCTGTGGCGCGCTCGACGAGACGACCAGATCGGAGTGGTCTCCGTCCACGGCGAAGTCCACGGGCGTCTTTCCCCCTTCCGTCCTCGCGGTCGGGTCGGCGGCCCGTCACTTCAGCGCGAATTCCGTTTGGTGCGTTTCTTCTTGAGCGTCGCGATCGAGCTTCCACAGATCGAAGTCTCGCTCGCTGCTCTCTTCGGGTGTTTCTCTCATCAACCATAGGACGGGGTCGCTGGTGAATGAACTTGACCGACGGGGTCTCGGGTGGAATCCGAGGTCTATAGAGGCGCGCTATCGTGAGTCACTTCGGGATCCGCTTCGCCCGGTCCGCGGCCCGCTCCCGTGGGAGCCAATCTCCCGTGACCATGTAGACGACGCGCATGCCGATATTGACCGCATGGTCCGCGATCCGCTCGAGGTACCGGTTCACGAGGATGTAGCGCGCGCCCGTTTCGATTTTCAGGCTTCCTTCCGTCATCCGACGCACGAGCTCATTGAAGTTTTCGTCGTGCATCCGATCCACGTCATCGTCGACTTGCATGATGTTCCGGACGGATTCCGCATCATGTTTGACGAACGCGTCGATGGCCGTGTCGACCATCTGGATCGTCCGGTCCGCCATCTCGCGGATCCGCTTGAGTTCCGGTTCCGCGCCGCGGGCGGACGGATTGAACTGCAACGTGAGCTCCCCCAGGTCCTTCGCGTACCGTCCGATTCGGTCCAGGTCGGTCGTGATCTTCAGGGACGTCGTGATCGTGCGGAGATCCCGGGCGACGGGTGCATGGAGGGCGATCAGGTCGACGCAGTTGTGCTCGATCTCGAGCTGGAGGCCGTAGACTTCCTGGTCGATCGTGAACACCTCCCGCGCGACCTCTCCGTCGAGGCGGGTCAGGGAGTCGATTGCCTTCCGGATCGCCAGCTCGCTGAGCTCGGCGAGAGTCACCATGTTCTCGTTCAGTTTCTCGAGCCCTTTCGCAAGGGCTTTCCGTTCTGCGGCCTGCGGCACTACCCAAACCTCCCGGTGATGTAGCTTTCTGTCAACGTCTCTTTTGGCCTTTCGAAGAGCTCGCGGGTCGGGCCCACCTCGATGAGATGGCCCAGATACATGAAGGCCGTCGTCTCCGCCACGCGTGCGGCCTGTTGCATGTTGTGCGTCACGATCACGACCGTATAGTCCTTCTTCAGGTCAAAGATAAGGTCCTCGATCTTCGCAGTCGCGATCGGATCGAGGGCCGCACAGGGCTCGTCCATGAGGAGGACCTCCGGACGCACGGCGAGGGCCCTCGCGATGCAGAGCCTCTGTTGTTGGCCTCCGGAGAGGCTGGCTCCGCTTTTCTCCAACGAGTCCTTCACCTCGTCCCAAAGGGCGGCCTGTTTCAAGCTCTCCAGGACGGCCGTGTCGAGCCGATCTCGGTTGCGTTCTCCGTTCAACCGAAGGCCCGCGGCGACGTTTTCGTAGATGGACATCGTCGGGAACGGATTGGCTTTCTGGAACACCATCCCGATCCGCCGGCGAACCGTCACCGCCGGCAACCCGTAGATGTCCTCCCCGCTGAGGAGGACTTTCCCTTCGACTCTCGTCTTGGGGATCGTCTCGTGCATCCGGTTCAGGCAGCGAATCAACGTCGACTTGCCACAGCCGGACGGTCCGATGATCGCGGAGACGGCGTGCTCCTCGAAGTCCA
Source organism: Thermoplasmata archaeon (assembly GCA_035557795.1). Classification (GTDB taxonomy): domain Archaea; phylum Thermoplasmatota; class Thermoplasmata; order RBG-16-68-12; family RBG-16-68-12; genus RBG-16-68-12. Next base: position 10,909 of record DATMDM010000068.1, read on the forward strand.
AGGTGATGTCCTCGATCGCTCTCTTCGGACCGTACCACGCCGACACCTTGTCCGTGTGGATCTTCGCGGCCATCGCTTCTTCACCTCGAGACGGAACGAAGCCGGATGACGACCCGCGACACGATGGCGATTCCGAGCATCATGAGGACGAGGATCAAGGAGGCCCCCCAGGCGGCCTGGTTCAAGGCCGAGTCCGGGCCGAGCGCGAACACGTAGATGGTGTGCGGCAACGACTCGCAAGGTTGATCCAGACCTTGCCACCAAAACGGGCTTCCGAGGCATGTCATCAGGAGCGGTGCCGTCTCGCCGCCGACCCGCGCGATCCCGAGCAACGCCCCGGTGATCACCGCGCTGCTCGAGGAGGGCAGCACGACTCGGAGGATCGCTCGATACCGCGGAATCCCCAAGGCGAGCGCCGACTCGCGCGTCGAGATCGGCACGAGGCGCAACGCCTCCTCGGAGGTCCGAGCGACGAAGGGGATCATGATCGTCGACAAGGCGATGACCCCCGTGGTCGTGCTGAAGACGAGCCGTTGGCTCACGATCCCGGTCGCGCCGAGCTCGAGAATGAGGGAGAACGCGAAGATGCCGACCACGATGGACGGGATCTGGGTCATGACATCGACGAAGAACCGGATCGCGGCGCCCACGGGATTCTTCCCGTACTCGGCCAGATAGATCCCGGTCAAGATGCCGACCGGGAGTGCGATCACGGCGGTGAGGGCGATGAGGATGAGAGTGCCTTGAATCGCATTTCCGATGCCGCCATTGGCCGTCGTGAGCGTGAAGAAACTCGGCGTGATGGAGCGGAGGCCGCGGACGGAGGCCTCGAAGAGGAGGCTCCCGAGGGGGATGAGGGCGAGGACGACGCAGAGGAAGGCCGCGACGTTCATTGCGAGGTCCTTCCACCGCCGCCGGGTGTCCCGATCGAACCGGAAGGTCACGCGGCCCCCTCCCCACGCCGAAGGACCCGGCCCAACATGAGTCGCGCAAAGATGTTGATGACGAGCGACATGAGCATCAGGACGAGTCCCAGTTCGATGAGTGCACTCAGCTCAAGCGGGTCGGTGGCGTTCAGGAAGTTGTTCGCGATCCAACTTGCGATGGTCTGTCCTTGGTCGAACAGGGAGACGGAAATCGCGTTGCGGTTCCCGATCGTCATGGTGACGGCCATCGTCTCACCCACGGCCCGTCCGAGGCCGAGGATGATGGCTCCGAAGATCCCCGCACGCGCGTACCGCAGGACCGCCACACGCGTCGTCTCCCAGCGGGTTGCGCCCAGGCTCAAGGCGGCCTCTCGCTGGTTATCCGGGACCGCGAGGAGGGCCTCCCGCGACACCGCCGAGATGGTCGGGATGATCATGATCGCGAGGATGACGCCCGCGGTGAACTTGTCCGTCCCGATCGGATTCCCCTGGAAGATCGGCAAGAATCCGAAGATGTTTTGGATCACCGGCTCGACGGAGACGCGCATGACCGGGCCGAGGACGAAGATGCCCCACAGTCCGTACACGACGGACGGGACCGCGGCAAGGAGTTCGACCACGTACGTCAGCGGGATTCGCAACCACGGAGGCGAGAGCTCGGAGAGGAAGATCGCGATGCCAAGGCTGATCGGGACTCCGAACAGGAGGGCCAGCGAGGACGTCACCAGCGTCCCGTACACGAACGGGACCGCCCCGAAGACCAAGGGAGGGACGGGGTTCCAAACGTTGCCCGTCAAGAATCCGAGGCCGAAGGCCCGGATGGAATCCTGCGCCGCCAGGGAGAGAATGACCGTGATCAGGACGAGGAGTCCGACCACACCCAACGCGACCACGGTCGAGAACCATTGAAACAAAGGGTCTCCAAGGGTGTCAGCCGAAACGGGTCGGCCGACCCCCGGGGATCTTCGGAAAGGGTGCATTCGTCGTTCAATCGCGAACCGATCCTCAGCTATGTAGGGTTTGTCCATTGAACGTAATGCTGCGGATCGCTTGCTCGTCGAGCGTCACGACCGTCTGCGGCAACGTCGGATAGACCAGGCTCGCCGCGTACTGCTGCCCGCCTGGATCGTGGGCGCACCACCACAGGAAGTCGACTAGCGCCTGCGCTTTCGCCCGGGTCATCGACGTCCCGATCGTGTTCAGCTCCTTGTAGACCAACAGGTACGTGAAGCTCGCAATCGGGTAGCTGTTCGCGCCGGCGGCATCCAGGATCGTGACGTTGTTCCAGTCACCGCCGGGACTCGGGAAGGTCCCCGCCGAAGCCGCGGCCGCGGCGGTGCTCGCTAGGCTCGGCGAGACGAAGTTGCCCGCCGGGTTGCGGATCTTCCCCACCTTCATCGAGTTCTGGACGGTGTAGGCCAGCTCCACGTAGCCGATGGAATCCGGGGTCGTCAGGATTTTTCCTGCCACGCCCGCATTGCCGGACGCACCGATTCCAACGGGCCAGTTGATCGACTTGCCGACGAGGCTCGAGTTCCACCCGGGGTTCTCGAGGTGGAGATAGCTGGTCCACACGAATGTCGTGCCGCTGCTGTCCGACCGGTGCACGACCGTGATCGTGGAACTCGGCAAGGTGACTCCTGGGTTCAGGGCGGAAATGTTCGCGTGGTTCCACGTCGTGATCTTTCCCAGGAAGATCTCCCCGAGCACATGGCCGGTCAGGTTGAGGCCCGACGGAAGGCTCGCGACACTGTACGCCGCGGTCACTGCTCCAATCGTCTCTGGGATGTGCAGCAACCCGGGTGCCGCCGCGCGTTCGCTCGGCTTGAGCGGAGCGTCCGACCCGGCGAAATCGACCGTCTTCGCGGTAATCGCCTGGATTCCTGCGCCGCTTCCGATTCCCTGATAGTTCACTTGGACCCGTCCGCCGGTATCGTTCAGGTATACGCTCGACCATTTCGTGATCAACGGGTACGGGAAGGTCGCCCCCGAACCCAGGAGCGTAACCTTCTGCACGGGCGTGGGATTGAACAATCCGGCTAGGACGGCGACCGCAACGAGGACCAACGCGAT
>DATMDM010000069.1:0-4162 GCA_035557795.1 Thermoplasmata archaeon
CTTCGGGACGATCCTCGGGATCTTCGATCGGAAGAAGCTCCCGGCGCCCGGTCGGGACCTCTTCGCGGCGGGCTACCTGATTTACGGCCCGGCGACGACGTTGGTCTACGCCACCCGGGACGGCGTGCACGAGTTCGTCCAGGGCGGCGCCGGCCGACCCGACGAGTTCTTCCTCATCGAGGAAGGCCTCCGCCTCCCGCCGAAAGGGAAGCTGTTCGGGGTCGGCGGTCATCGAGACAAGTGGGTCCCGGAGGTGAAGGCGTTCGTCAAAGAACTCGAGCAGGAACTCCTGAACCTCCGGTATGGCGGTTCGTTCGTCGGGGACTTCAACCAGATCCTCCACTACGGGGGCTTCTTCGGCTACCCGGCGCAAGTCGACAAGCGAGAGGGAAAATATCGTCTCCACTTCGAGTCGAGCCCGATCGCGTTCATCGCGGAGGCGGCGGGCGGGGCCGGGACGACCGGGACCGAGCGCATTCTCGATGTGCCCGCGACCGGCATCGACCAGACGGTCCCCACGTACGTCGGGAATCGGGTCTTGATCGAACGGCTTCGTTCTCGGTTCGAGAACATCCGCCACCGCGCTCCTCGGCGGAGCAACGACTAGCTTCGGCGGAAGGAGGCGAACAGGGCTTTCGGTGGGGGCTTTACGTTCCCCTGGAAAACCGTCTCGACGACGGACTGGATCTCGAACGGCCCGCGGAAGTATCCGATGAGCTCCGGTTCCGCGATTCGGAACGGTCCCCACCTCCCTGGCTCTTTGTTGGAGAAACACTTCAGGAAGAGCCAGCCGTTCGGGCGAAGCACCCGGTGCACGGTCTTGACGTAGACAGGCCGCTTGTCCTTCGGCATTACGTGGAACACTCCGCGGTCCACGATCACGTCGACCAGATTCGGGGCGAGTCTCGATTTGAGGACGTTGTCGACGCGGAACGTGATCGAAAGGCCCGCCTCCTTCGCGGATGCCTTCGCCTTCTTGATCGCTCTCGCAGAAATGTCCGTCGCAACCACGTCGAAACCGCGCTTCGCGAGGTTCATCGCCTGCGTCGCGGGGCCCGTCCCGAGGTCGAGGATCCGTACGCCTCGGAGGCGGTGCGCCTTCAGAGCCCGCTCGATGTCCGTGTCCAGGGCGGGGCTGTACCACGGGAGCGTGGCAACGTCCGAGGTCGCGTACACCTTTTCCCAGTCGCCCGTCGGCCCCGTCGCACCCGGAGGCTCCACCATACCGCGGGCAGCGCGGGGGTTGGCTAAGGCGCTTTGCTTGCACCTCCGGTCCCGTCGTTGGTCACCCGATTCTCGGGCGCTCGGTCTTGCGGCGGAGCGTATCGAATCGGTCGGCCTGTGCGAGGCCGCCTAGAAAAGCCCCTTGATTCGCCCCGCGTCGTCGATGTCCATCGACAAGGCGGCGGGCTCCACTCCGAGGCCGGGCATGCGCATGATGTCCCCCGCGAGGACCACCAGGAATCCAGCTCCTGCGGACGGTCGGATCCCGCGGACCTCGAGCGTCCAGCCGGTCGGTGCGCCGAGGGCACGCTCGTCATCGCTCAGGCTGAGCTGGGTCTTCGCGATGCAAATGGGCAACCCATCCAGGCCCGCATCTTTGAGCCGTTCGAGATCGTCCAAGGCTGCGGCGTCGTACTTCACCTCGGCCGCACCATAGATGGACGTCGCGACTTTCGCGACCTTCTCCTGGAAGGAATCGTCGTCCTTGTAGACGAACCGAACCCCACGAGTCGAGGCGTTGGTCGCTTCGAGGACAAGCCGCGCGAGGGCTTCGCCGCCCGCGCCGCCATCGCGGTGGCAGGTGTGAGGCGCGGCGCGAATGCCCAGATCCTGGCCGTGGTCCACGATGGCGTCGACCTCTCGGTCCGAGTCGGTGGCGAAGCGATTCACCCCGACGACCGGCGTCATGCCGAGCGTCTGCAAGATCTTCAGGTGGGCATCGAGGTTCGCGAAGCCGGCTTGGAGCGCCTTCAGATCCTCAAGGGCGAGGTCTCTTTTCTTCACGCCGCCGTGGTGTTTGAGCGCGCGGACGCTCACGACGAGGACCGCGGCGTCCGGTCGCAATCCGCTCTGGCGGCACACGAGGTCCACGAACTTCTCGCCGCCGAGGTCGGAGCCGAATCCGGCCTCCGTGACGACGACGTCCCCGAGGCCGAGGGCGAGCCGATCCGCCAGCACGCTGCTGTGTCCGTGTGCGATGTTCGCGAACGGCCCGCCGTGGACGAACGCGGGCGTGCCCTCGAGGGTCTGGACGAGGTTCGGCATGAGCGCGTCCTTCAACAGGATCGCGGCGGCCCCGTGGACGTACAGGTCGCCGACGCTCACGGGATGTTCGCGGTGATCGAATGCGACGATAATCCGTTCGAGGCGGGACTTGAGATCGGGGATCCCCTCCGTCAGGCAGAGGATCGCCATCACCTCGCTCGCGGCCGTGATGATGAAGCCGTCCTCCCGCGGCACGCCGTGTTTCGGACCGCCGAGGCCCGTGACGATGTTCCGCAGTTGGCGGTCGTTCATGTCGAGGCACCGCGGGAACAGGACGCGTGTCGGATCGAGATCGAGCACATTCCCGTGGAAGAGGTGCGCGTCCATGATCGCCGCGATGAGGTTGTTCGCGGCGCCGACCGCGTGGATGTCTCCCGTGAAGTGGAGGTTGATCTCCTCCATGGGGAGGACCTGGGAGTGTCCGCCGCCCGTGGCCCCGCCCTTCGTCCCGAACACGGGCCCGAGGGACGGCTCTCGGACCGCCACGATCGCCTTCGTGCCGATCCGGTTCAGCGCCTGGCCCAGGCCGACCGTGGTCAGGGTCTTGCCCTCCCCGTAGCGGGTCGGCGTCGTGCCCGTCACGAGGACGAGCTTCCCTTGACGGGCTTTGCGGGCGCGGTCGACCGCGGCGAGCCGGACCTTCGCGATGTAGTCGCCCTTGAGGATCAGGTCGCCCTTGACGAGGCCGAGGCCCGCGGCGACATCGACGATCGGCCGCATTGACGTGACCTGTGCAATTTCGATGTCCGCGACCATTTGCACGGGGAGCGGCGAGGTGAGCATAAACCTGAGCGGGGTCCCGGAAACATTCGGACGATCGGCGATCCCGAGGGAATCGACCGTTCCGAGGGGCACTCCGAGATCATTTCATTAAGAGTGCGGCGCGCATAGACTTGAGTCCTTCGACGTTGCCGAAGTCGAGGAGGCCTTCTTTCTCGTCCACGCCGATGACGCGGGCGTCATCGATGGGCGTGCGGTTCAGGATCGGCGACAGGTATGGGTACGAGGACACATCGACGCCGAGCGCGAGCGGGCTGAACGCCGGCAGGACCATGAGGCGGTCTGTCACAAGGAACGCGGGCACGCTCACGACCGCGCCGAGCTCGTCCTTCAATTTCACCGCGGGATGCTCGTGGCCCATGATGATCGGATGGAGGGTCGACACCTCCTCGTGCCCGTGGACGATCGTGTAACCGCCGATGTCCGCGCGGGCGTTCAGGGTCAGATTCAAGTCGCCGAGGATCGTCGCCAGATAGTTGTCGTGATTCCCTCGGACCAGAACCGGGGTCACGCGATCCTTCAGGAAGCGGAGGACCTGCTTCACCTCGACCCATTCGTCGACGAGGTTCTTCGAAAACTCGTGCTTGAAGTCCCCGGCGATAACGACCTTCTCGGCCTTCCCTCGGTCGAGCATCTTGCCGAGCCGCTCGAGGATCACCCGCCGTTGGAACCGCGGGATCGAGACGCCTTGCTCTGCGAGCGCCCCCTCGAAACCGAGATGCAAGTCCGAGATCACGAGGGTCCGTTCGTCGCGAAGGAACAGCGCAAAGTCCCGCGTCGCTTCGACGCCCTTCGCGACCTCGATGCGGTCCACGAATCGGTCGAAGGCGATGGAGCCCGATAAGGATTCACCACGCCCACGCACACGGAGCACGTCTGGGCCAACGCGGATCAGGGCTTCCGCTTTCGATTGTTGAGAATAAAAACGAGCTCCGCGCCAGCCGCACGGCGGGTTAGGAGCTCGAACGGAAAGAGGTTCGAACGCTTGCCGTTCTCGATCTTAGAACCGTCGCGGCCGGCGCTTTGCGAAACAATCTCGGCAGTAGACAGGCCTCGCCGGGTCCGGTTTAAACGGAACCTGCGTGGCTTGGCCACAGTCCGCGCACACCGCATC
>DATMDM010000070.1:0-7356 GCA_035557795.1 Thermoplasmata archaeon
GGGACGCGAACCACGACGGGCACAACGAGACCGCGACGGTCAACGCCACGGGGTATGAGGCGCTCGACCGCAACGGCGACGGCTTCGACGAGCTCGCCCGCGGCATCGACTTGTCCTTCACGATGACGGACGCGAACTCGAACGGCTTCCCGGAGCGAGTCGGCGGCCGGATCTACCTGTACGCCCGCGCGGACCCGAACTCCGACGGCGTGCTCGAAGTGCGGAAGGCCCTCGAGATCACCGCTCTAGCGACGGACTCGAACGACGACGGCCATCCGGAGCTCGTCCGGTTCACCCTGGCAGCCGCGGTCGTCCGCGACATGAACCAGGACGGCATCCCGGAGTACCGCGCGAGTCTCGATGGGACCTTTGAGGCGCTCGACGACAACTCGAACGGGATCTTCGAGAAGGCCACGTTGACGATCCGGGCAGAGGCATCAATCGACCGGAACAGCGATGGCTTCCCCGAGGACCACTCGTACGCGACGGTCGACGGCGTCGTCGTGAATGCAATCGAGGACCAGCACCCCGACCGCGTCGAGCTGCACCTCGTCGCGACCGAGGAGAAGGACTTCAACTCCGACGGCCTGGTCGACGAGACCCGCGGCGTGACGATCGATGTCCTCGCAATCGACGCGAACTCGAACGGAGCGTTCGAGTCGACGAACGTGACCGTCCACGCGACGGCGGTCCGTGACGCGAACCACGATGGCATCCCGGAGTACACCGCGGCGTTCGTCCTGTACGCTCAGGCGACGGACGCGAACGATGACGGCCACCCGGAGCTCGTGACGCTCACCGCCCGCGGCTCGGAGGTCACCGACGAAGATCAGAACGGCGTACCGGAGGAGACCGCGTACCTGCGCCTCGATGCGCAATGGACGGACGCGGACTCCAACGGCGTCTTCGAGAAGGTCGACCTCACGTTCCGCGCGGAGCGGATGACCGATCCGAACCAGGACGGCGTTCCGGACACCCACGAATGGGTCTCCGTCGACTACCACGCGGAGGACGTCAACCAGGATGGCACGTACGACAATGTGTACCTCCTCATCGAGAAGCACGTTCAGCCGAGCAGCTCACCGTAACCCCAGCAAAGGAGCGGCAACCCGATCGGGTGCTGCTCCCCCTTTTCTCTTTTCTACATGTGAGCAAGAGCTCGTGGCCGGTGGTTTACATTTGTGCCATAAACCAAATATCGGAGCGACTCATCGGACACCTGGGAAGAAAATGAATCGGTTCCGGATCGCTTTCGTCGCCATGTTCCCGTTTTGGGTTGCTCTCGTGGGTATGCTATCTATGGTCACCCCCGTGACCGCACACGATCACGTGACGGTGGGGGAGTACGAACTGACCGTCGGATGGCGGAGCGAGCCCGCAGTCGCGGGGGGGCTGAACGGCCTCGACCTGGGAATCGAGCATCATTTCTCCAACGGGACCACGGCCTGGGTCGTTGGAATCGAGAGGGACCTGAATGCGACCCTGACCACGGGACCGGCCTTGGTGGTGAGGGCGCTGGCGCCGCAGTTCGGCAGACCCGGCTGGTACACATTTGACGTCATCCCCACCGTCCCCGGAGCCTATTCGGTCCGAATCGCCGGAAGGTTGAACGCGACGACCCCGGTTGATGTAACCGTCGGCCTCGACCCGGTCGCCCAGACTTCGGATTATCAATTCCCGGTGACGGAACCTACCGCAACTGACCTTCAGAACTCGATCGCGCAGCTGAACGCCCAGCTCGCGGCGCTCCAGACCCTCCTCACCATTCTCATCGGCGTGGCCCTCGTCGCGGTCCTGATCGGAGCGGCTTCCCTCGTGCTCACCGTCCGTGCGTCCCGCTCGATGCGTCGTGCCCCATGAACCGTTCAGTCCTGTTGCTAGGTGCAGCCCTCTTCCTCGTGGCGGTGCTTCCCGGCGCTGCAACCGCGCACGCAAACTACGTCTCGTCCGATCCCCTTCCGGACGCGATCCTCCCGTACAACTCGACGCCCACGTCGGTGAGCGTGACCCTCTCCGAGGCCATCGAAGCGAACTCGGCCACGATCGACGTGACGAACGGGACCGGAGCTCGGTTCGACCTCCCTCCGGTGACGCTGTCATCGGACGGCCGCACGATGTCCGTCCGCCTGAACGCAACCGGCCCCGGCATCTTCACGGTCGCCTGGACCGCGACCTCCGCAGTGGATGGCCACTTCACCGCCGGGTCCTTCGCCTACGGCGTGCAAGACGCGAACGGCAATCTGCCCGGCTCGCTGCCACCGGGTGGCGCGACATCCACAGGTGCGCCGGTCTCGCCGTTCGAGGTCGTCCTTCGGTTCGTCGGATTCCTGGGCCTCGCCGCCGCCCTCGGAGCCGCGGTGCTCGGCGCGTTCATGTGGATCCCCGCGGGCCGCGATCCGGATGTAAAAGCAACGCCCGCGTACGGCTTGGGATTCCAAGTCGTGACGAACGTGGCCCGAGCCGGCGCCTTTCTCTTCGCCCTCGCCTTCGCCGGTCTGTTCCTGCTGACCGACGTGCTCGAGGGGAGCGGAGGCGCCGGGTCCATTGTGGGGTCCACGTACAAGCTCTCGGTGGTCCTGAGCCTCGCCGTCGGCGCGGCGTTGTTCGTCGTGCTATCGAGCGCCTTCGCGCAGTCCCGCAAGCAATCCCCGGAGAGCGTGCGCCGACATCTGCTCATCGGAGTCGGCCTCGGTTTCGCCGCGATTGGGATCGGCGTTGCGGGAACTCATGCCGCGGCCAGGGATTTCGTGATCAGTACCGTCGCTTTCGAGTTCACATTGCCTGGGGTCGGAGTCGTTGCGGATGCGGCTCACCTCATCGGGGTGGCCCTCTGGGTCGGGGGCCTCGTCACCGTCTTCGGGGCCCGTTCGTTTCTCCGGGAGCCTTCCTCGGTTCCGCTCGCGCGCATCGTGATCGGCCGGTTCTCGCGGATGGCGGCGTATTGCGTCGGGCTCGTCCTCCTGGGCGGACTCCTCCTCGCGATTCTCCTTGTCGGCAGCGTGGACGCCCTCTTCCGATTCGGCTACGGATGGGTCGTGCTCGCGAAGGTGTCCCTTTTCGCCCCGATGGTCGCGTTCGGGGCGTACAACCGGTACCGCCTCGTCCCGCGGGGTTCGGAATCTTCCGAGCCGGCGGCGGCCTTCCGGCAGCTCACGCGAAATGTCCGAAACGAATCCGCTCTCGGAGTCACGGTCCTCGTCCTCGCGGCACTCCTTGCATCGCTCACGCCGGCGATCTCCGTGGCCGCCGGACCCCAGCTTTTCACGCTCGACGACACCGTGAACGGGATTCGCGTCCATATGCTCGTGACCCCGACTCCCACGATCGCAAATCGAAGCTACACGCTCGAGTTCTTCCTCTACTGGGCATCGAACGGATCGGACTACAACGGCGGCAAGAACACCAGTGTGATCACCTTCCGATCGCTCACGAACGTTGGCTTGCCGCCGAGCACCCTGGCCCTCAGCGGGCCGCACGGCAATCACTTCTTCATCACGACGTTCGCGATGTCCCAGCCCGGGACGTGGCGCATCGATGCCCGCTTCACCCGCGTGGACGGCTTCGATCTCATCGCGACGTTCCATATCGCCCTGACGGGAGCGGGTTGAGTGAGGCGCACCGCAAGCCTTCTGTTGATCCTGGTTTGCGCGATCTATGATGCGAGTTATCTTGCCCTCGCAGCCATCGCGGATTGCGTCCTCTTCACCGCCGACGATGGTCTTGTGGCGCTTGCCCCGCGGGAAATCAAAGTGGTCCATGTCCGGGAGTATGGGAGACAAGGAATCGGAGAGCCAAGTATCGATGAGAGTCGACCGGACTGATTGGAGACGCTCAGATATCGTCCGGCGGGAGCTCTTCCGGGGTCAACTCCTCCGGTACCGGCTCAGGCGCTTCCGGCTGGAGAGGGGCTGGCTCTTCGGGGGCCGGTGGAGGCGCGGGAGCTTCCGTCGCGGCAGGCGGTACTTCGGCGGGCGGCGGAATCTCGCCTATCGCCCAGACTTCGGACTTGCGGACCTCGACCCGCGACACCGGATGGATCGGCTTGCATGCCTGGGCGATCGTCTTCGCGAGGTCGCCGCTGATGACGCCTTTCACGAACTCGCCGATCGACTGCTTTGCCGCGATGTCGGCCACGAGCTTCGCCATGATCGTTCGGATGACGCGTTGCTTCGACGTCTGGATGCGCCGATCGGTGATCGCCATCGGCTTCACGCGGACGTTCCAGTGGTCCTTCGTCACGACGTCGACCGTCAGGTCGGTCCGCGTCCGCTTCCGGCGGGTGAGCCGGCGGATGTAGTCCGACGTCATGTCGTGTCCGACGAACTGCGTTAGCGCGTCCTGCCCTTGGACCTGGTTCACGCGAAATTGGAGTTTGATGTGCATCTTGCTAAAGTCGCCCGTGAGGTCCTGGACTGTCACCTCGGTTACCCGGCCGACGAGTTTGTCCGGCGTGTCCGTGGGCGTCTCGCCCAACAGTTGCTTGTTGAACATCTCCGGCGCGAGGAGGTTGTACCACACCTTCGCCTTCCACTTGTCTTTAATCTTGCGGGCGGCGGCGCGGGACTTCTTCTCGGCCATTCGGGCCGCTCGAAGGGGGGTGGCATACTTAAGGATTGGCGAGTCGGCGTTCGAGGCGAACTTCGTCTTACATTGGCGGGAGCAGTTGCACGATGAAGATGCGGTCCCCGGAAGGTCCCGCCGTATACACCACTCGATTCCCCGCGAGGAGGTACTGGATAACGACCGGAGAGATCACAATGTTCGGCGCGGGGTGCACCTGGGCACCGACTGTCGTCCATCGCTCCATGACGAGGGCGTACTGAAATCCGCCGAGGCTCTCATTGTCCCGAAGTTTCAGTGGGAGGGACGAATCCGCCGAGTAGCCGAACCACATCGCCCCGACGCTCGCCAGGCGTTGGTCCGTCGTAACGTTCCTCGCGCCGAACGACCCGAGCAGGGCGAGCGCTCGGAACTCTTGCGGCGTCGTGACGTTTTCGACGCCGAAGACTGCAGGCGTGTTCCACGCCATCGGCGTCGTCGCGAGGAGCGCCGCGAGGAACCCCGCGAGAAGAACGGCCTTCGCCGGCTGCCGTGGTCCGAGCCATCTCCATGCCGCGACGAACGCCACACCGATCAGGATCGCGAACGCGTAGTCGAGAAAGTCGACGGAGCGGTAGACAATCAAGAGACTTTCCGGATCCAAGCCGCGCAGTAGGCCGAACAGGATCAGGGCCACGGGAGCGACGAGCATCGAGACGACCAAATCGTTCGTGCGATTCGTCGTGCGGCGCACGAGCTGATAGCCCGTGACCGCGAACGCCGCGAGGACGGCGATCGCGGGAAGCATCTGGAGGAGACCGGGCTGCGTCCCGACCGCCCCCGCGAACAAGCCATTGCGGGCGTTCCCCAAGACCACGAGGACGCCAACCGCGGGCACAAGGATTCCGCGGGCCCCGGGGGACACGAATCTCTGGCCGATCCGGAGCCTCGCGGGTCGGGCCATCGGCGCGACGAGCGCGGTCAGCAGAATGACAATCCCCAGGAAGAGGACGAGTGCGTCAGCTGCCAAGAGGTCGGCGAGGAACGGCAAGTCGACCGCGGAGTAGTACGCCCATGCCGGAGTCGCGAGCGCGGGACCCGTGGCCACGTCGAGGGCGAAGGACTGCAGGGAGAACCGCCCGCGAGCGATCGCCCGGCGCTGCGCCAGGACGACAAGCGCCGACGTCATGCCGAGTGTCAGGAGAGTCGTCAACGGGTGAAGGAAGGCGAGGAACAGCAGGAGCATAACCGAGAGCGCGCGCTTCCGCAGGTCGCGCCGTTCGAGGAACAGCAGTACCGCAACGGGGAAGATCAACAAGCCAATCGACTCCTTCGAGGGCGTGCTCGTGAGCAGGAGGAAGCTGCCGAAGAAGACGATGAACAGACCCGCGACCAACCCTCCCGCGCGGCGGCCCGTTGCCTTTACCCCGAACAAGTACGCAGGAATGACGGCAAGCGACGCGAGGAGGGGCATGATGAGTTGCACGTGGGCGAGAGTGGAGACACCACCGACCGAGGCGACCGCCGACCAGAGGAGGGAAAATCCGGGTAACTTCTGATTGTAGCTGTTCAGATCCGCAGGCTCGATCCGCCAACCGCCTCTCGCGGCGATGTCGCTCGAGATGCGCCCGAGGGCGAACCCATCGATGCCGAACGGGAGCGGGCTGAAGGTGAGCGGCACGAGCCGCGTGGCGAACGCGACGCATACGAGCGCCGTGAGGATGGCCCCGTCGGTCCTCAGCCGCGCAGGATCGCCTCCAAGGATTGCGGCGATTCGACGGCCGGCGTTTCTCGAATCGACTCCATGGGTCGCGTGGCCATGGCGCCCCGGAGCAGCCCCAAACCGGAGAGCATCGAGATCGCGACGACCGCGAGGACGACGAATCCGAACGTCGACAGGTCGAAGGAGACCAAGACCTCATGGCCGAAGAGGACGAGACTGGCCTTCGGCTGCAACCAACTCTCCGCGAGGAAACCGAGTCCCGCCCCGAGGACCGCAGCGCCCAGTGCGAGCGGGAACGATTCGAAGAGGAGCCGACGTCGCATCCAGCGGTTGCCCGCGCCGATCGCTCGGAGCACACCGACCGCGGGAGCGCGGTCCGCGAAAGCCCGGGCCTGAGCGGCATGAATCCCGAATGCCACGAGCACCCCAAGGAGTCCGGCGATCCCGTACGCCACGACACTCACGGAGCTCGTCGCCTCGACGACGGCGGTCGACAGGTAGTCGCGGGGCGCACCGCCGATTCCGGACCGGAGGATGAGATTCGAAATCCGCTCGTCCGTCGGCGGATCGCTCGCGATGTCCGCACGTGGGAGGTTCGGCCCGCTCACGTGGACGCTCGCGCCGAATCCCCGGAGGAACGCAAGAAGCGCGGCCGGGTCCGACGTCCGCACCCGAATCGAGTGAAACCCGGTCGAGCCCAAGCCAGAGAGGAATCGCCCCAGAGCGAAGTCGACGAGCATCTCATCGTTCGCCGGCGTGGCCGTGCGAAAGATTCCCGCGATGTGGACGAACGCGAGTCGAGGGACCGAAGAGCCGACCAAGGTCGCGTTCTCTCCCGCGGCCAGCCCGAGTCGGCGCACGAGGCCCTCGCCCGCGTACGCGGTTCGATTTCCAACCGTTGCGGGCTGGACCCATTCACCGCCCTCGAGGGACAGGAACGTCCCCGGCTCGGCGGCCCGCACGACGACCGGCTCGCCGCGGACGGTCCCGAGGCTCAGGATCTCCGGGCTGACGATCTGCATCCCCGGCTGCCGGGTGAGATTCTCGGCGAGGCTCTCATTGATCGAGTAGGCCCCGCTTCCTTGCGTCACCAG
>DATMDM010000071.1:0-13010 GCA_035557795.1 Thermoplasmata archaeon
GTAGACCTGTCCCGACGGGTCGACATCCATCGGGTTCGAGTCGCCATCGACGAAGTCGTGCCCGTGCGTGCCGTCGATCGGGTTCGTCCACATGTTCGCTTGGATGTCCGGTTGGGTCCACCAGACGCCGGTGTCGACGACGGCCACGAGGACTGAGCGACTTCCGAGCGTCACGCTCCACGAGTTCGGAGCCCCAATCGACTGGAGGCCCCATTGGTCCACGAAGAACGGATCGCTGGGAGGGCCGAGCTCCGCATGAACGGGAAAATTCGTCGCGATGGCGGCCGTGCTCGGAGCCGAGCCCGCCGCCGCGCCGGACACAAACGAGCCGGCCATGACCAGGACCGCCAAGAGGGCGGCAAGCCGCCGGGCGACCGCGCTCAATCGGGCCGACAACAGGGGGAAGCCTCCGCGATTTCGAGGGCTGGACGCGCATATGAACCGCGCCCCCTCATAAACCTCTGCCCGTGATTGTCAGCGGTTGACATCGCACGTGTTCGTCAGAGACGTTTCGCGAGTTCGGCGACTCTTGCACTGGCACCGCCTTTGATGGGAGCTCCATGCCCCATGACGATGTTCTCGAAATGGAACGTCGCGAGTTTCTTGATCGATTGGCGATGCTGCTTCGGGTCCACGTTGTACTTGTCCGGCATCGGCGCCAGGCCGGACTCGTTGTTCAACGCGTCGCCGGCGATGCACAGCGAACGGGTCTCGTCGAGCAGCGACAGGCTCCCGCGGGTGTGGCCGGGCGTGAGGATGACGCGGAGGCCATCGTGCGATTGACCGTCGTCCAAATGGACGTCCACCGGCGTGCCCGGGTGCGATTGAGGGCCGGATGGACCATCGTACACCCGTTTGCGGGAGATGAAGTCCGCCTCGACCCGCGAGGAGGCCACCTTGGCCGGCGAGCCGTGCTTGATCGCCGCGAGCCCGTTGACATGATCCGGATGCGTATGGGTGATGAAGATCGTCGAGAGATCTTTCGGCTTCACCTTGATCTTCGCCAAATAGTCCAGGATCTTCCCGCCGTCGGCGTCCGAAGACGTGTCGATGAGCACCAGCCGGTCGTCCACCAGCAACGTGGTCGTCGCATACGTCTCGATGACGTGCACACCTCTCAGGAACTCCATGGTCTCGCCGGGAAGCGCAGCCCGTCCGCGGACTTATTCCTTTCGCGCGATTCGATGGGAGCCGTGGTCCCGGGGTTGTGGCGCAACACCGGTGCACGCGTCGGGTTCTTATGGCCCGCCGACCTTCCCACGGCGGGTGCCCGAATTGGTCCTCACGGATGTGCTGGCGCGGGTCGAAGCGGACGCGGGGAAGGCCTTGGAGCTCCTCAAGGAGTACGTCCGGTTCCCCACGATCTCGGCCCACAACCGGGCCCAACCGGAGACCGCCGCCTTCGTCCGGCGGCTCCTGGCCGAAAACGGTTTCGAGGCGCGCGAGTACCCGACGGATGGCGGACCGAACGTCGTCTTCGGCCAGATGATCGTCGACGAGCGCAAGCCGACGTTGCTCATGTACCAGCACTATGACGTCCAGCCCGTCGACCCGCTGAACGAATGGAAGCGCGACCCGTTCGACCCGGAGATCGAAGAGGGCAAGTTCTGGGGCCGCGGCTGCGCGGATACGAAGGGCAACCTGATCATGCAACTCCTCGCGGTCCAAGCGTGGCAAGGCGTCGAAGGCCGGCCGCCGATCAACCTGAAGTTCGTGGTCGAGGGCGAGGAGGAGGTCGGCAGTCCCCACTTCGGCTCGTTCGTCCGGGCGAACCAGGAGATCCTGCACGCGGACGGCGCGACGATCGAGGGCGGCGACCATCTCCACGAGGGAACTCCGAAGATCGAGCTCGGGTGCAAAGGCATCCTGTACGTCGAGATGACCAGTCGCACGGCGAAGGTGGACCAGCACTCCTCGTACGCGGCGATCGCCCCGAATCCGGCGTGGCGCCTCATCCACGCCCTCATGACCCTTCGAGACGCGAAGGGCCGGATCAAGGTGCCCGGGTGGTACAAGGACGCGCGCCGTCCGACCGCCCGCGAGCTGCGCTACCTGCAAGCGAGCGCGTTCAAGGCCGATGCGCTCAAGGAATTCTGGGGTGTCTCCGAGTTCGTCGGAGGCGGGAACGACTTCGAGGTCCTCCGCCGCCTCATCTATTCACCGACGTGCACGATTTGCGGTTTCGTGAGCGGCTACATCGAACAGGGCACGAAGACCGTGAATCCCGCCGTGGCCAAGGCGAAGATCGACTTCCGCCTTGTCCCGAACATGAAACAGGCGACCCAGTTCGAAAAGCTCCGGGACCATCTGATTGCGAAAGGCTTCGGGGACATCGAACTCGCGCCCGCAAAAGAGGCCTTGGAGGCGGCTGCGATTTCGCTGAGTGCACGGGTCGTCAAAGCCGCGATCAAAGGATCGGTCGACGCCTACGGACGTGAGCCGGAAGTGTGGCCGTGGTCGGCCGGTGCCTCGGCCCACGGATTCTTCAACGAGGTCGTCGGCGTACCTTCGATTTCGGGGCCCGGCGTCTCGTACGATGGGTCGAACTATCACGCGCCGAACGAACACTTCCGCATGCAGGATTTCGTCGGCGGCTCGAAACACATGGCCGCGATGTTCGCTCGCATGTGAGGCAGTCCAATCGGCCGGCTTCGAGAATTGTGCTCGTCCATACCTCTACTTGGAGGTATGAATGGCCGCTCCAGCCCCCAGCCTGCTTCGTCGCGCTTCGCGTGCCTCCTCCGTCGGAAGGCCTCGGAAGGTCCCAAACTCTTAAGGCCCGGAGGAGGTTCGCCCCGCCCAATGGACACGGACGTCAATCTGTGCAAGATCGACGACGTCCCAGACGGCGGGAAGAAGCACTTCGAGATCATGGGGTACGACATCCTCGTCGTGCGACTGGGTGACCGCTTCTTTTGCGTCGATGCCGCGTGCACGTACAAGTGGGCGATGCTCACCGACGGCCTAGTGGACCGCGAGAAGCTTCTGATTACATGCAAGGACTGCAACGGTTCGTGGGATCTCCAGACCGGCCAGCCGAAGGAACTGCCCGCGAAGTTCCCCCTCACCGCCTACCGGATCGAATCGGTCGCCGACGATCTGATCGTCACGTTCACGTATTGAGACCGGCCGATCCTCGCGACGTCGGAAGAAAAGCCTTATGTGTGTGCGGTTCCTCGCGACGGACGTCCTCCAATTCCCGTGACGAACCGAGTCGGCCCGTTCGGCTTTGGCCCGCGTTCTCATCGAGTGTTGAGGCGGTGGCGACGATGGCCGACGACAAAGACCAGCAGTTCACGCGGATGTGGAACGAAGAGAACAAATCGAAGCGAGCGAAGTTCCGGAACCTCATGAAGGCGAAGCTCGATGTGCTTCACGTCGAGGTGACGGAAGAAAACGCGCGCGCCTTCTGGAACGGCCGGCTTGCGGTTCGCCAGCCCGAGCGGATCTACCAAATGCCCGAGCGGCCCGAAAGCCGACGACCTCCGCGACGCCGCTGATCCGACTCGCGCGATTGGTGAGGGTCGCTGACGTAGAAACGAGGAGCGGTTCCGCTACACGGTCAGAAAAATGAAAAGTCCTGGCCCGAGGGCCAGGGAAATGGTGAAGGTCAATCAGTACCGGCGTCGCCCGCGGTCCCGTCGGTCCCGGTCGCGGCCGCCGCTGCCGCTGCCGCCGCCGCCGCTGCGGTTGCCGCTGAAGGTCCCGAACTCGAACTGCCGGTCTCCGCCACTGCTGCGCTCACGTCGCTCGCCGCTGTAGCCACCGCTCCGGTAGCGCGGCTCGCGCTCGTATTCGACTGCGCTGACATCGAGCGCCGTGTTGACGTTCTCGATCATCTGCTCCGACTTCGCCATCGTGCCGTACTTTCCGACGTTCAGTCGGATGTGCCCGCGCACGAGGGTGACGTAGCCGTTGTCGATGAGGAGCGTCTCGTCCTTGTGGACACTCCCGATCTGGTCGTTCCAGAGCGTCAGGAGGACGGTCCCGGTCTCGTCGCCAACCGTCGCTTCGACGAGCTTTCTCGCTTCGCCGAATTTCGACGTGATCTCTCTCTCTTCACTCAGACTGACCACCTTGACCAAGACATTCACTTGCTTGGAGGCGGGGGTCAAGTCTTTGACTTTCGTCATTGCCTTGTCTTCCATGTTCTCACTTCTGCCGACACAAGACGCCAGAGTCGCAAAGGCCGGAAAAACCGTGTCCAGGCGAATTCAGACGATGTGGGCCGATTGCGCTTTACGAGTCCCTCCTATAAAAACATTCGGAACGAGATGATCATGCGAGGTTACACGGAGCTCCGTGCCGAAATCCAAACGAATCGTGGCTCTCATGGAGTGCCTTTCGCGGCGGCACCATCTTTTTAGCGCGACCCCGCGTTCCTACCCGGGCTCATGCTTTTCGACGCCTTCGGACGCGAAGTCACGGACATCCGCGTGAGCGTCACGAAGCGATGCAACTTCGGCTGCATCTATTGCCACGACGAAGGCCTCGGTCCGATCTTGAAGCCGCGGATGCCCCACGAGGACGAGATGTCGGTCCAGGAAATCGAACGGCTCCTGCGAGTCGCACGGGAGTTCGGGATCCGGTCCGTGAAGTTCACGGGCGGCGAACCGCTCATCCGGCTGGATATGGAACAGATCATCGATCGTTCGGTCCGCCAACTTCCAGACGTCTCGATGACGACGAACGGGTCGATGCTTGCGAAACGGGCGGAGGGCCTGCGCGCCGCGGGGCTGAAGCGCGTGAACGTCTCGATCGACTCGCTCGATCCGGCCGCGTTCCGCGACATCCGCAAAGGCGAGCTCGCGCCCGTCTTGCGTGGCATTCAGGAAGCGCTCCGAGTCGGCCTGAAGCCCGTCAAGCTCAACATGGTCGTGTTCAAACAGACCCTCCCGCACATCCCCCGGATGATCGAGTACATCTCCGGCGGCGACGGGCTCAAGCTCCAGCTCATCCAGTTCATGCCGGAGCTCGTCGGTCAGCAGGATTGGATGGTCGACATCGACGCTCTCAAGAAATGGCTCGAGGGCCGCGCCGACAAGGTCCTCGTTCGCGAGATGCACCACCGTCGCATTTACATCTTCAATGGCGCGGAGGTCGAGGTCGTGGACCCCGTGTACAACCCGGAGTTCTGCATGAACTGCCACCGGATCCGCGTGACTCACCAGGGCGAGTTGAAGGGGTGTTTGAACCGGAACGATGACCTGATCCCGACGCGCGGCCTCGATGACGACGGCCTCCGTGAAGCCTTCCGAAGTGTTGTCGCGAACCGTGTGCCCTACTACGGCGCGTACGTCAAGGAGTTCCCGCGGCGAGATCCGCGCGCCGCCGTGCCGATCGAATTCCCGGGAGTCCTGGCGGGCTGAGCCTTCGGTAAGAATCCTCAAATAGCCCTGCGGAATGCGTCGCGCGCGTGAAGGTTTTCCGGGGCCTGGACGTCATCGCGGCCGAGTACAAGGCCACCGACCAGGTGCCCTCGAAGGCCCGCACGTTCACCGGATGGGATCAGTTCACGCTGTGGTTTGCTGCGGCGTCGCTGCCGGCGGCGTGGCTGTACGGCGGCTACATGACCGGCGCGTACGGACTCCCGGGGGCGTTCGCCCTCATCTTCCTCGTTTCCAGCCTGACGTTCATCCCGTGGGCCCTCATCGGCTACATCGCCGCGGACAAGGGTGCCTCGTCCGTGTCCCTCCTTCGGCCCGCGTTCGGCTTGCGCGGGAGCAAGCTGCCTTCCGTCTTCTATCTCTTCTTTGGATACGGATGGGCCGCGGTGAACGTGTTCATCGCCGCGATCTCGATGTCGTTTGTCTTCAATCTCACCCTCGGCTGGCCCGATGCGTTCCACACGCCGGCCGGCTCCCCGATCAATTACTACCTCGTGCCGTCGATCCTCCTGATCTGCTTCCTGCAAGGGTTCTTCGCGACCGCAGGGCACCGCGCGATTCGTTATCTGAATTGGGCGTCCACGGTCGCCCTCGTGGCTTTGGGCGCCTATGCGTCGTATATCGTGATGAAGGACTTTGATTTTGGACAGCTCTGGGCTTGGCGACCCGCGCAACCCCTTTCATTCACGTTCAAGGCCGGCGCCCTGGGAACGGGATTTACGTACACCCTCACGTTCCCGCTCTTGCTCGACCTCCTCATCGCGTACAACTGGACGTGGGAGTTCATCGGCGACTTCAGTCGTTTTGCGCGGTCCAAGAAAGCCGGGACGTGGGGTCCGTTCGCGGGGGCGTCCCTGGCGCAGTACTGGTTCTTCTCGGTCGGCGCCTTGATGACCGTCGCATTCCTGGTGACCGCGCCCGCCGGCTCCGTCAACTTCGCGGCGATTTCGGACCCGAGTTACAAGGCCACCCAGCTCGGGTTCGGCCTCGGGGCGTACTTGATCATCCTGTTCGCGACCATTTCCACGAACGCCGGGAACATCTACGCATCCGCGCTCGGCATCACGAACATCGCGACCCGGTGGAAGACGTCGATGCGGAGGCTCCTCCTCCTGTCCGCCGTGATCGTCGTCCCGCTCGCGCTCCTCCCGCTCTTCGAGACGAACTTCGTCTTCACGTACATTTTCTTCCTCGACTTCCTCGGAGCGATCGTCGTGCCTCTGTGGACTCTCACGCTCGTCGACTACTTCCTCGTCAAGGCGCGGCGCTACTCGGACGACCTCTTCGCGCAGGAAGGCGGCCACTACTGGTACCGCGGCGGATGGAACTGGCCCGCGGTCGTGACCCTCCTGAGCGGAACCGCTCTGTATTGGATCATCGCGTTCGGCTTCCCGACACTCCGGGAAACGATTTCCGCTGCGTTGCCTACCATCGTCTTCGTCGTCGTCGTGTACTACTTCTGGGGCCGGTCCGCCTGGGAGAAACATCTCCGTGCCCTCCGCGAGGCGCGGCTCGTCGAGGCGACCAGCTGATTCGACGGCGGTGCATAGAAAGCCTATATTCTCTTCGTCCCATCCCTCTCCCCTAGGCCGAGCCTGAGCCACACAAGTTCTCGCACGAACCACGATACCATGGCGAAACGCACGAAAAGGGAGCTCCGCGGGCCGAAGATTGTTTCGGTCCCACCGGGACCGAAGTCGAAAACCGCGATGGCGCGGAAAGAGAAGTTCATCACGAACGCCGTCAAGGTCGCCCTCCCCATCGACGTCACGTTCGCGGAAGGTCCCTTCGTCCAAGATGCCGACGGCAATGTTTACGTCGACCTGGGAGGCGGGATCGGCGTCCAGACCGCGGGCCATCGTCCACCTTCGGTCATTCGTGCTGCGAAAGACGAACTGGATCGGCTGACGCACATCTCCTTCATGGTGGCGACGTACGGGCCGTACACCGACCTGGCGGCGCGCATGGCGGAGATCTGTCCGCCGGGCCTGACGAAGTCGATCTTCCTCAACTCCGGGTCCGAGGCGATCGAGAACGCCGTCAAGATCTCGCGCGCCGCGACGAAGCGGGCGTGGCTCGTCTCCTTCAAGACCGCATTCCACGGACGCACGCTCCTCGACATCAGCCTCACGGGGAAGGACAAACCGTACCGCGAAGGATTCGGTCCCCTCGTCCGAGAGGTGATCCTCGCGGACTACGCCTACCCGTACCGCGACCCGCAAGGGCTCCCGCCCGCGGAGTGCGCGAAAGCCCGGGTCGAGGAAATCGAGCGCGCCATCAACCAACCGGAGGTCGCGGGCCGCGTCGCCGCGATCCTCGCGGAGCCGGTCCAGGGAGAAGGCGGGATGATCGTCCCGCCCAAGGAGTTCTTCCCGCTCCTCCGCAAGCTGTGCGACGCCCACGGCATCGTCCTCGTGGACGACGAGGTGCAGGCGGGGATGGGCCGCACCGGGAAGCTGTGGGCGATCGAGAACTGGAACACGGTGCCGGACATCCTCGTGAGCGGCAAGGCCGTCGGAGGCGGATTGCCTTTCGGCGGCGTGACGGGGAAGCCCGCGGTCATGGACCGACCGGGACCGGGGAGTCTGGGCGGGACGTTCGGCGGCAATCCGGTCGTCTGTGCGGCGGCGCTCGAAGCGATCGATGTGATCCAGAAGGCGCTCCCGAAGACGAAGCGGCTCGAGTCGCTCATCCGGAAGCGGTTAGACGAGATCTTCGAAGGCCACGATCGCGTGGGCGAGGTTCGCGGCATCGGCGCGATGTGGGCGCTCGAGTTCGTCAAGGACCGCCGGACGAAAGAGCCGGACGTCGAACTCGCGCGGGCTGTCCAGCTGGCCGGCCTTCAGAACGGACTCGTGCTCCTCACGGCGGGATTCTTCAACAACTGCATCCGCCTGCTCCCGCCGATCAACATCCCCCTCCCGCTCATGACGAAGGCGCTCGACCTGCTCGAAGACAGCCTCGATCTGGCTCTCGCCGGGAAAGCGTCCTGAGGTGGGGATGGTCCGCGCGACCAAACTGCTGCCGGAGGTCAAGTCCCACTACGGGGACCTCAAGAACTATGTCGGCGGAGGGTGGCGCACCCCGCAGGCAACTGACTGGATCGAGGATACCAATCCCGCGACCGGCCACGTCATCGCCCGCGTCCCGTTGTCGACGAAAGAGGACGTCGACGTCGCGGTCCAGGAGGCGCTCCGGGTGTGGGATGCGTGGCGGGAGACGCCGCCGTTGGATCGCGCGCGGTACTTCTTCACCCTGCGGAACCTAATGGAACAACATTTCGAGGACCTCTCGCGGGTCGTCGTGCAGGACATGGGCAAGACGATCGACGAGGCCCGTGGCGAGGTCCGTCGGGCGATCGAGAACGTCGAGGTCGCCTCGGGCATCCCGAGCCTCATGATGGGGTACAACCTCGAAGACGGAGCGGGTGCGGGGATCGACGAGGAGGTCCTCTACCAGCCGCTCGGGGTGTTCGCGGGAATCAGCCCGTTCAACTTCCCCGTCATGGTGCAGTTCTGGTTCTGGCCGTACGCCGTCGCGACGGGGAACTGCTGGATCGCGAAGCCGTCCGAGCAGGATCCGACCGCGATGCAGCTCGTCATGGACCTCGTCCACCAGGCCGGCTTCCCGCCGGGCGTCGTGAACCTGGTCCACGGCGCGAAGGAAACCGCCAACGCGATCCTCGATCACCCGGACATCGCCGGCGTCTCGTTCGTCGGCTCGAGCACGGTGGCCAAGCTCATCTATGCGAAGGCGGCGGCTTCGGGGAAGCGGGTCCAGGCCGGTGGGGGCGCCAAGAACGTCCTCGTCGTCATGCCCGATGCGAAGCTCGACAAGGTCGTCTCGAACTTGGTTGCCTCGTGCTACGGTTGCGCGGGCGAACGGTGCCTCGCGGGATCGGTCGTCGTCGGCGTCGGCGAGGTCCATGCGGATCTTCGCCGGAAGTTCTCGAACGCCGCAGCGGGGCTTAAGGTCGGGTACGGCCTCGATGAGACCGTGCAGATGGGACCCGTGATTTCGGCGGTCCACCGCGATCGGATCGTCGGCTTCATCGACCGGGGAGAGAGAGAAGGCGCCCAAGTCGCCTTGGACGGACGGTCCGTCCGGGTGTCCGGCTACGACGGTTACTTCGTCGGGCCGACGATCCTCGACGACGTTCGCCCCGAAATGACTGTCGCTCGGGAGGAAATCTTTGGCCCGGTTGCGAGCGTGTTCCCGGTCGACGCCTTCGACGACGCGGTCGACCTGATCAACAAGAGTCCGTACGGGAACGCGGCCACGATCTACACGTCCAGCGGGAAACATGCCAGGGACTTCCGGTACCGTGTCCGCGCGGGGAACATCGGCATCAACGTCGGAGTCGCGGCCCCGATGGCCTACTTCCCGTTCGGTGGGACGAAGAACTCGTTCTTCGGGGACCTCCATCCGCAGAGCCGCGATGCGGTCCGGTTCTTCACCGAGAGCAAGGTCGTCATTAGCCGATGGGTCTGATCGGCCTGGGGATGTAACCCGTTTCCAAGTCGGACTAGGTTCTCACCCGAAACGTGGTACGGAAACGAAACTACTTATACCCCGGACGCACATTATATGGTGCAAGGATGCGAAGTCATGGCGGAGAAGGAAAGCCCCTGCGAGGGCCCCGGCTGCGGAGCGATGGTCGCCTTCGAGGTGATCGGCTCCGAGCTCAAGCTCACGGTCCTCCACAGCCTCCTCTCCGGACCGAAACGCTTCAACGAGCTACGCGTGGCGACGGGCATGTGCCAGAGCTCGCTCGCGAAGACGTTGAAGGAACTCGAGGAGGTCGGGATCGCGGAGCGGAAGGTCCATCTGGACCGGCCGGTCGCGGTCGAGTACCGCCTGTCGCCGAAAGGCGCAGCGCTCTTCGAGGCGGTCCGGGACCTGGAGCGGTGGGCGACCCGCTGGGTCATGAATTCGGTTCCTCGCGAGGTGACGCAATGAGCCAGTTTACATCGACGAACGCAAGCGACGTGACATTCAAGCGGGAGCTGCAGCCCGAGCCATCGGGTTCGGATCCCGCCCGCTGCCCGAACTGCGGCAGCTTTGCCCTGTACGTCGACCCGGTCCGCGGCGAACGCGTGTGCGACAACTGCGGCTTCGTGGTCGACGAGAGCCTCGTGGACCAGGGCCCCGACTGGACCACGTTCGAAGGGGACGACCGGATCCGGGCCGGGCCGCCGCCGTCCGTGATGGCGCCGGACAAAGGGCTCGGGTCTATGGTGGGCAACGGCCTACGGGACGCGAAGGGGAATCCGATCGACGCGCGCAGCGTGGCGGCGCTGAACCGTCTGCGGCGAGTGAGCCAGTGGACGCGATATGACCGCACGGAGCGCGCCTTGGCCCCCGGTCTCGCGCAGCTCTCGAGCCTCTCATCCCGCCTCGGCCTGGCTCCGGCCTTCCGAGAGCGCGCCGCGATCATCTTGCGGAAAGCGATCGAAGCGGGCCTGTCCCGCGGTCGGTCGATGGACGCGATTGTCGCCGCGGTCGTCTACCTGGCGGCGAAGCAATTGGGTGCGCCGCGAGGCCTCCACGAACTGTCCGAGGCGACCGGCGTGACGGTCCACCGGATCTCGTTAACCGCGAAGGTCGTCAGCCGCGAACTCGGGGTGTTCAGCCGCGCGAGCCGCGCGGAGGACTTCGTGCCCCGGTTTGCGTCCCAGCTCGGCCTGGATCCGCGGGCCGGGGAGCGGGCCTTGGCGCTCGTCGCTCAGGTGAAGGATTCGAAAGTCCTCGAGGCGAACTCGCCCGTCGGGATCGCCGCGGGGGCCCTGTACCTGGCCTCGGAGGAGCTCGGCGTGCCGCTGACGCAAGCCCAGATCGCCCGCCTGACGGGCGTGAGCGAGGTCACCATCCGAAAACACTATCGCCTACTGAAAGAATCCCTGGCCGAGAAGGAGACGCCATTGGAGGCGGCTTGATCGCGGGGATCTGCCCGACATGCGGGTTGCCTAAGGAGATCTGCGTCTGCGAGGACCTGGGCCGCGAGACGACCCAGCTGTCCGTCGAGATGGACACGCGCCGTTACGGAAAAGCCGTGACCGTCGTTCGAGGGCTCGAGTCCAAACCGGACGAGGCGGAGAAGCTCGCCCGGGAACTCAAGAAGGGCTTGGCCACGGGCGGTTCCGGCAAAGACGGCGTGATCGTCCTCCAGGGCGACCATCGCAAAGACGTCGTGCGGTTGCTCCAGTCGAAGGGCTACAACGTGCGGTGACGGCGGCCCTTATCTAGGACCGCTTCGATTCGCCGCCGTCGCGCAGGTGGTACGCTGAAGGCGGTCGTCGTGCCCCGCTTCGGCGGGCCTGACGTTCTCGAGTTGGACCGAAACCATCCGGATCCGGTCCCAGGACCGGACCAAGTGGTCGTCCGCGTTCATGCGGCATCCCTGAACCACCTGGACCTGGCGGTCCGCGAAGGAATCCCGACCCTCAAGCTGACGCTCCCTCACATCCTCGGCTGCGACGCGGCGGGCGACATCGCGGAGGTCGGATCCGATGTCACGGACGTCGAGGTCGGCGACCGCGTCGTCGTGAATCCGGGGATCTCGTGCGGCCGTTGCGAGTACTGCCTCCGGGGCGAGGACTCCGAATGCATGGAGTACAAAATCCTCGGAGAGCACCTTCCCGGGACGTACGCGGAAAAGGTCGCGGTCCCCGCGCGAAACGTGCTCAAAATCCCGACAGACATGGACTTCCCGCAGGCCGCCGCCGTCCCTCTGGCATTCATGACGGCGTGGCGGATGCTCATCACCCGCGCGAAGGTCCGGCCCGGAGAGGACGTTCTCATCCTCGGCGCCGGGTCCGGCGTCTCGACGGCCGCGATCCAGGTCGCAAAGCTCGCCGGCTGCACGGTCTTCACGACGAGCTCGAGCGACGCGAAACTGGAGAAGGCGAAGGCGCTCGGCGCGGATGTCCTCGTCAACTACAAGGCGATGCCATGGTCCAAGGCGATTTGGGAACTCACGGGGAAGCGCGGGGTCGACGTCGTCGTCGATCACGTCGGCGAAGCGACGTTCAAAGACTCCGTTCGGAGCCTCCGGAAAGGGGGCCGCGTCGTGGTTCCGGGCGCGACGACCGGCGCTCTCCTCGAGCTCGACGCGCGATACCTCTTCTGGCGGCAGCTCTCCGTGCTCGGGTCGACGATGGCGAATCAACGGGAGTTCGAGGAGGTCATGAAGCTCGTGTTCATGGGCCGCCTCAAGCCGGTCGTGGACCGAGTCTTCCCGCTCGAGCAGGCCCGGCAGGCCCACGAATACCTGGGGCGAGGTGAGCAGTTCGGCAAGGTCGTGCTCGCAATCGACTCTCCCAGCTAGCCTAGAGGACTTTCTCGCGCAGGATCGCGCGGTAGACGAGGCCCGACTCGATCGGCCCTCCGGTCGTTTCCCGCAGGTCCGTTACCCAGGCTCGGAGCCGACGCGCGATTCGCTTCGCTCCCGCAAACGGGACCCGTCGTCGGGTCGCGGTCCGGCTCCTCTTGATGGAACGGATCACGCTCGAGCGGTCCGCGGGACGGTACTCCCAGCGGACGTACTCCGCCAAATCCGGGTTCCGGACGTACTCGCTCACAATTCCCTGCGCATCGAAGATCGGATATGTGGTTCCGAACATG
>DATMDM010000072.1:0-20736 GCA_035557795.1 Thermoplasmata archaeon
TTCTTCGTGTAGATCACGATCGTGGGGCCTTCGAAGTCGACCTGCGTGATTTCCACGTGGTCAGGGACCACTTTCTTCACGACGCTTCGCGCGTCGTTCAGAATGTCCTCGATGGTCATCGGACATCACTTTGGCCGGAGCTGCTTTTGGGACTCAGGCCAGTTTCATGCTTGCCTTGCGCTTCTCGACTTCCTTGTCGTCGAACATCTTGAATCCGTCTTTGGAAATGAGGGCCACGTCGATTCCTTCGCCGGAGACCGCGTCGCGTTTCATCGCGGCGGTCACCGCGCGGATCGCGAGGTTCGCACCCTCGTCGAGCGTCATGTCATCCTTGTAGTGGTCTTCGAGGACCCCGTACACGTAGGGGCTTCCAGAGCCACTGGAGACGAACTTGTCCGGCAGGGATCCCCCGGCCGCGTCGAGCGAGAACACGTGCCCGCCGGAGCGGTCCCAGCCGCCGATCACCAGCTGGACCCAATACGGATAGAACCGGCTTCCGCTCAGGATGTTCGCCGTCAGGGTGGCGCAGGCCTCGACCGGCATCGCGACGCCTCGCTTGAGCTTGTACAGTTCGACCTCGGCGGTGATGTATCGGGCCAGGACCTGCAAGTCTCCGACGAGACCCGCCGTCGTCAGGCCGATGTTGTCGTCGAGCCGGTACACCTTCTTCGTTCGCTTGTGGGCGATCAGCGTCCCGGCCGTCGCGCGGCGGTCTGCCGCGAGGACCACGCCGTCCTTGCAGACGAGGCCCAGCGTCGTCGTCCCGGTCTCGACTTCTCTGGAAACAGTTGCCATCCGTACACTCCCGTTCAAAAGGGTGTCAAAAAGACAACCGAAGCATACGGCCGGCAGTATTTAAGAATTGCTGTTTCTATCTCGAAACCGAGATAAAACGAAACTCGGGTCGGCCGCGCGCTCTCGCATCGGGGTGCGGTGCGACGACCGAATGGATCGGCGCCGGCAGGAACGGACCGACCCGGTCACATCCGGAAGTAAGCCAACCAGACCGCGACGATGATGATCACGATGACCACGACGGCGACTCCGACGTAGAGGTACATCTTCCTCTTGCCTTTCTTCTCGCCGCCGAGACCCAGACCCGCGACATCGTAGGACATGTCGGACCTCGACCGCCCAAGCTACCGACTCGTAATAAGGATTTCGTCATCCGGAAGACGACGGCCCCACATTCAACAGGAGACGTTGCACCCGGGCGGCGGGCCGCAACTGAACCGCATACGCGATCTTCTCCTTCGGAAGCGCGACGTTGGCGGCGCTCACATACACCGTGATGCCGTCGCCCTCCTCCTCCGTCCGAAGAATCTCATCCCGAGGGATCGAGATCATTTCCCGTCCCTCCTGATCCTCGAAGAAGTAGCGGACCGCACTCGGCATCGCACGCAGCTTCACGAGAAAGAAGCCAGGATCCTCCGGGTCGCGCTGGGCCGGGCTCGCGAGGAAAAGAAGTCCGGCCTCGTGGCGAAACAGGTGGCCCTCCACCGGACGGAGCAGCGGCACACGCTTCCCGTCGTGGTCCATCGAGACTTCCGCGGTTGCGTCGGCTTCGTCGAGGATGCGATATGATGCCGAT
Organism: Thermoplasmata archaeon; assembly: GCA_035557795.1. Taxonomy (GTDB): domain Archaea; phylum Thermoplasmatota; class Thermoplasmata; order RBG-16-68-12; family RBG-16-68-12; genus RBG-16-68-12. Next base: position 1,592 of record DATMDM010000072.1, read on the forward strand.
CCGGCACCCGCGACCTGGGAGAAGGTGACCCGCGAACCCTCTTTGGGTCCCACCGATTCGATTCTTACCCGCAGCCGCAACGTCGCGAAGTTCAGGTCGTAGATGCGATCCTCCACGTCCACGTAGCCGAGGATCATCCGCCGCCTCAGACCCCGAAGCCCTTGCGGAATTGCTCCGCGATCTCGCCGAGTTCGACCTGCGAGAACGTCTCGAAGTCCGAGACCGCCGAGTATTCGGCGAGCTGTTCCTCGCGGTAGATGTTCGGCAGCGCCGAGGCGACGGTCTCCTCCGAGAGGATGAACTTCAGAGCGGCCTGGGAGAGAGTCATCCCTTTTCCTTCATAGATCCAACGGAGGTTCGTCGCCTGCTTGCGCGCGCGTTCGATCCACGCGGCGTCCTTCGTCTGGAGATCGCCGTCGGCCGGGAACGACGTCGCGTTTGCATCCGATTCGAGGACGCCGCCCGCATGGGGCGCCCGGACGACCATGCCCTGGTTGATCTCGAGGGCCACGGGGAAGAACTTGCGGCCCGGCTCCTCCTCCAGGATGTTGTAGTACGCCTGAATGCAGCCGAGGTCGTGCTTCCGCATCGCCGCGCGTCCCTCTTCGAGGCCTCCGGGGCCCGGGCCCAGGGCGATCCCGTAATATCGTATCTTGCCCTCCCCTTTCAAGGTCTCGAGAGTCTGCCAGACGGCCGCATTCGCGACCGTCGATGCGTCGGGGTAGTGCAACTGGAGCACGTCGACGTACGAGGAGCCCAGACGTTCCAAGGTCCCATCCAGCGACTTTCGAATCGACGCCGGGGAGAAGTCGGTTCCCGTCGCTGAGCGTCCGACCTTGCTCGAGACAATCACGAGTTCCCGCTTGTCCCCGAAGGCTTGTCCGATCAGACGTTCCCCTCGGCCGTCTCCGTCCGTCGGTGAGACATCGAAGTAGTTGATCCCCGCGTCGTAGGCCTTGTGTAGCAAGTCGACCGCCTGATCGTCCGTGAACGAGCCCCACCGGCCCGAAGCGAGGGTCCAGACGCCAAAGCCGACTTCGGACACCTCGAGTTCGGACTTCCCCATCGGCCGATAGTTGACCACGGCGTTCCTCCGCGCCGGCAAAGGGGGGCGGCATATTTGACCGCAATGCCCGCGACGGCTACCGCCAAGACACGTAAAAGAGGGTCGCGAAGCCGACGAGTTCGGCCGCGTTCAGGGCGAGCATGGGAACCGCCACCCCGGCGCCGGCCCACTCACTCATGACGACGTAGAAGTACATCGCGGCAAGATTCTCCAGCAGGAAGAGGCCTGCGAAGACGATCAGTCCTGCGGACAGCGGGGATCGGAGCCCCCGATAGTTGCCGACATAGATGTACAGCAGGCCGATCAGGACCGCGATGCTCGCGCCTGCGAGGCCCAGGTCGATCATCCAAAATGTCCCGAACGCCAAGCTATCACTGTGAGACGCGGGTCCGCTCCATATCTACTTTTCCCCCAGTCGCGGCTCGATGCGTCGCCAGATTTCGAGGAAGTCCTCGAAGTGGACTTGCAGCCGCGGCGACAGGGAATACAGCGTCCCGTAGCTCTCGTTTCCCAGCGTCATGACGCAGTCGTTTTCGCGCAAGACGTCAAGGTGATGGCGAATCGTTTTGTAGTCCAGAGCGAGTCGGGTGGCCAGGTCGTTCGCGTTGTACGGACGGTCGTGGAGCGTCCACAAAATCCGGGCGCGGTTGATGCCGCCGCGCGTCCCGGCGATCAGGTACCACAACCGTTTGTCCATGAAGCGACGTGCCCAACCGTCTTGCGGTAATCTAGGTTGCGGGACGTCCATCGAAGACCCCATCCGCGAACGTTCTAATATTACTATCCCAATAGTCAAACTCTTGGCAGCCATCCCGCCGGAGCCTCGCTGGACGCGCAAGGCGAAGGGGTGGTTCCTGGAGTTCCGTCTCATCCCCGTCCTCTTGTGGTCGTACACGGCGGTCGGGCTCGGGACCGCCGTCGCGTACTTCGCGACCGGTTCGCTGAACGTGTTGTGGTTTCTCGCGGCTCTCGCGCTGGGCGCGTTGATTCAAGGATGGGAAACGCACGCGATCAACGAGATCTACGACTGGAGGAGCGGCACCGACAAAGTCGGAGGACGCGCCCTGTCGGGTGGCAGCCACGTCCGGAACTTGGGCCTCCTCGGAGAGCGCGATTTGTGGTGGATATTCGCCCTCTCGAGCGTTGCCGTCGCTGTGCTCACGGTCTGGGTCGTCCTCGAGCGGGCGACGTGGCTTGCTCTCCTAATCGTTGCAGGCTACGTCTTTGGGCTTGCGTACACAATGCCGCCGGTGTCGACGTCGTACCGTCCGTTCGCCGGCGAATGGCTAGGTGGTTTTCCAGGGGTCTTGCTCTCCGGACTTGGCGCGTACGCAATCCAGACCCTTTCGATTTCGCTCGTCGTGACGACGGCGCTCGTTGCTCATGCGCTCGTGTGCATGTCGATGCTGGTAGTACATCACTACCTCGACGAGCCCATGGATGCGAGTGCGATGCCGCCGAAGCGGACGACCGTCGTCGCCCTCGGCTTCACGAATGCGAAACGATATGCCGGCATCATGGCCGCGATCGCGGCAGCGCTTTACGCCCTCCTCGGGGCCACGGTTCAGCCTACATTCTTCCTCGGGGCGGCGTTCACCGTGCCCGCCGTCTGGATTCACTTCCGCATCGACCCTACCGAGCTGAAATCGGTCACCCGAAACGAACTCCGCGTCATCCAGCTCGGAGTCGCAGCAGGTCTCTCGACCGCGGTAGGCCTTGCGCCACCTTTGTGGCCTCTCCTCCCGATTGCCGCAGTTGGCTACTTGGCGCACCTCGCCGTCGCCGCACCGCCGGCGGAGTTGGCCCGTGCGTGGCGAAAAGTCCGTGCGACGGGCTCGGGTCCACGCCGCCACTGAGGCCACCGCGGAAGACGGAAATACGTCCGGGCCGGTCCAGACAAGGTGCATCGCATCGGCTTCGTGGTGAACCCGATTGCGGGGATGGGCGGCCGCGTGGGCCTAAAAGGGACAGACGGAGTCGCGAAGGAGGCTCAAGCAGCGGGCGCGGAGCCGGTCGCGGGTCCCCGAGCACAGATCTTCGCAGGAACGTTCCTTGAGCTCTCGAAACGGGACGAAGCCTTTCGCGTCCGATGGTTGACGTGCGCTGGCGGGATGGGCGCTGATCCGCTCCGAGCGGCCGGCGTTGCTGAGGATACGATCGAGGTGGTCCACACTCCCGGAGAGCGGACAACCGCAGCCGACACCGGAAGCGGTGTTGAAGCCTGTGTCGACCGAGCCGCAGAGCTTCTTCTGTTTTGCGGCGGCGATGGAACGGCGCGAGACGTCGCCGAGGCGGCGAGAGATCGAATCCCTATCCTGGGGATTCCCGCGGGCGTGAAGATGCACTCCGGTCTCTTTGCGGTCTCGCCTGCCGCCGCGGCGCATCTCCTGGCAGGCTATCTCCGAGGACAACTTCGGATTGGCTCCGCGGAAATTCTCGACCTCGATGAAGAGGCCTATCGCACGGGCGAATGGCGGGTCCGATTGTTCGCCACGGCGAAAACCCTGGTCGAACCAAACCTCGTCGCGGGAGGAAAAGTCATGATCGACGAGGTCAGCGAAGAGGCGATCCGCGGCGAGCTCGCGGTGCACTTCTCGGAACTTTTCGAGACCGAACCGGACACCCTATTCCTCCTAGGTCCCGGCTCCACGGTCCATTCGATCGCGACGGCGATCGGGATCGACAAAACGCTTCTCGGAGTCGATGCGGTCGTCGGCGGCAAGACCGTCGCGAACGATCTGAATGAGAGGGGGATCCTCGCTCTCTTAGACCGCTCCCCGAAAGCGAAGCTCGTGGTGAGCCCGATCGGTGCCCAGGGTTTCATCCTCGGCCGGGGGAACCTCCAGGTGAGCCCCGCCGTCCTCCGACGAATCGGGACGAAGAACGTAATCGTGGTCGCGACGCCCGCCAAGCTCGCGATGACGCCGATCCTCCGGGTCGATACAGGCGATCCCGCGCTGGACGAGGAGTTCCACAAACGGGAATACTTGTTCGTCCTCATCGGATACCGCACGTCGAAACTCCATCCGATTCAGAGCTGAGGACCGCGACGCCGCGGCCGCTCGGATGGGCAGGAATCGAATGATACAAAGTTGAAATACCGCAAGCCCATGCGCAGGCTCGCGGACGGGGACCTGGGTCATGACGTCGATTATGAAGGCCGCGGTGAAACTCAAACCGGCGCCGAAGAGCACGGAAGTCCGGAAAGTCCCGATCCCCGAGCCGACTCCCTCGGAAGTCTTGATTCGCGTGGACATCGCGTCGATTTGCGGCACCGACGTCCACATCTACGATTGGGACGCGTGGGCGGCCGCCCGGATCAAGGTGCCGCTGGTCCAGGGTCACGAGTTCGCCGGACACATCGAGAAGCTGGGCTCCGGGGTCACGGGCTTCCGAAAAGACGATTACGTGAGCGCCGAGGGTCACATCGCGTGCGGCCGGTGTTACATGTGCCGCACGGGGAACGCCCATGTCTGCAAGAACGTCTCGATCCTCGGCATCGACCGGGACGGCTCGTTTGCGGAGTACATGACCGTCCCCGCGTCGAATGTGATCGTGAACGACGACGACCTTCCGCTCGACCTCGCCACGATGCAAGATCCGCTCGGCAATGCCGTCTACACCGTCACGAACGCGAACGTTCCCGGGAAGACGATCGCCATCTTCGGCCTAGGGCCGATCGGGCTGATGGCGGTCGCCCTTTGCCGAGGCATGGCGGCCCGGACCGTCATCGCGATCGGCCACAAGAACCAATACCGGATGGACCTCGCCAAGAAGGTCGGCGCGAGCCTCGTGCTTCGGTCCGGAGAATCCCTCGTCGACGAGGTGATGGACGCGACCGCGGGCGAGGGGGTCGATGAGGTGCTCGAGTTCTCCGGGAGCGAAGCGGCGGTCCAGGAGGCAATCCGGGTCGTGCGACCGGCGGGTGGGATCCACCTGCTCGGACTGTTCCCGAAGCCGTTGAGCCTCGACATCTCCGAGTTCGTGACGAAGGGACTGTCGATGTACGGAATCCACGGACGGCTGATGTACAAGACATGGATGCAGATGGGCGGACTCCTGAAGAGCGGGAACGTGAATCTGAAACCGATCCTCACCCATAAGTTCCCGCTGGATGATTACAACGAGGCGATGGGCGTGATGCGGAGCGGGAACTGCGGGAAGGTCGCCTTCCCCATGGAGGCCTGACGATGTCGAAGCGCGAACCGACCTCGTGGATGCGCGCGGAGTACGAGGCGCTCGTCGCGCAGAGCCTGGACTGGAAGCTCCGCGTCCTCCAAGGACCGTCGGCGCCGCAGAGTGTGGTGGACGGCAAGCGCGTGATCATGCTCTGTTCGAACAACTACCTGAACCTCTCGAACCACCCGAAGGTCAAGAGGGCGGCTCGGGAGGCCGTCAAGACCCACGGAGCCGGGAGCGGGAGCGTCCGGCCGATCGCGGGCAACATGGACCTCCACGAGGAACTCGAGCGGCGGATCGCCCGCTTCAAGCGCCGGGAGGCGGCCCTGTTCTTCATGAGCGGCTTCGCGGGGAACGCGGGACTCATCCCCCAACTCGCGGGAGAAGGGGACGCGATCCTCACGGACGAGCTGAACCACGGGAGCATCATCGACGGCGTTCGTTTGACGAAGGCCCAACGCGTGATCTACCGACATTGCGACGTCGGGGATCTCGAGCGGGCCCTCAAAGAAGTCGACGGCTGGGCGAAGAAGATCCTCGTCATCACCGATGGGGTGTTCTCGATGGACGGCGACATCGCACCGGTCGGCGACATCGCGGGGGTCGGCGAGGAGTTCGGCGCGATGATCTATGTCGACGACGCGCATGGTGAAGGCGTCCTCGGCGATGGCGGCCGCGGCGTCGCGTCCCACTTCCATGTCGAGGACAAGATCCAGATCGAGCTCGGGACCTTCTCGAAGGCCCTCGGCGTCGTCGGAGGATATGTCGCCGGGTCGAACGACCTGAGGAACTACGCCCTCAACAAATCGCGCACGTGGCTGTTGAGCGGTTCCCATCCGCCGGCCGTGGCCGCGGCCTGCACCGCGGCGATTGACGTCCTCGAGACGGAGCCCCGGCACGTGAAAAAGCTCTGGTCCAACACGAAGTACTTCAAGAAGCGACTCGTCTCGATGGGGTTCGACATCGGACGGAGCGCGACGCCGATCACACCGGTGATGCTCGGCGATTCGGCGACGGCCAAACGATTCAGCGACCGCCTGTTCGAAGAAGGGGTTTTCGCCCTGCCGATTGTGTATCCGATGGTGGCCAAGGACCGGGCCCGCATCCGGAACATCGTGAACGCAGGCTTACGGCGTGAGGACCTCGACGAAGCGCTCGCCGCCTACGAGAAGATCGGGAAGGAACTGAAAGTCCTCGTCTAGACGCTTTCGCGAAGTTTCTTTCGCGCATACAGAATCGGCAAGATTTCGTATCCGAGGGACCGAAAGAACGCCTCGGACGCTCGGTTCTCCGGCTCGATCAATGCCGCGAACATCTTGAGTCCTTGCTCGCGAAAGACGCGCTCGCACGCTCGCACGAGCCGGGCCGCGATCGATCGACGACGATAGTCCGGATGGACCGCGAGACGGTTGATCCAGCCCTTGCGAGTATCGCTCGTCCCCAGGACCGCACCCACGAGTCGGTCTCCATCGAAGGCGCCAACATACGAGCCGCGATTGCGGCGCAGCTGCTCGCTGAACGAACGAGGGCTGTCCCGCCCTTTCGTCTTCGGATTCAAGCCGGAGACCTGGAACAAGACGATCATCGCGTCGTAGTCAGATCGACGTAGCCCACGGATTTGAACCGCCACGGTCACGCCTCCCTGGAGATGAGATGTCGTGTCGGTTGCACGAAATGCTCGCGGGCATCGCGGGGCAGCTCGTTGCGGAGGAACGGAGGCATCAGCCCGAAATCGGGAAGCCCCCCGAGGGGGAGGAGTCGCATGCGGATGTGGGGTTCACGGCTTGGGATGCATCCGGCGGTGTCCGGCGCAGGGAACTCCGAATTCAAATCGACGAGGAAGTAGAACCCGATTTCGTGAGTCGTGACCCCTTTCAGGTTGTAGAAGTTCTCGTGCACGTACACGAGCTTCTCCGCTTCCACGTTGAGGCCGGTCTCCTCGTAGATCTCGCGACTCATGCACTCGGTGAGGCTCTCCCCAAATTCGAGATGGCCTCCGGGGAGCGCGTAACTCATGCCTCCTCGGCCGTCGTCCGCCTCCTGGGCCAGCACGGAAAGATCGTGAATCAAGATGCCGCACGCGCGGATCAGGAATTCCCGATGTGGGTCAGGCGATCCGAGCACCGAGCTCCCCCTCCGTGTCCGGGCGGAGCAGGATGACCCGGCGATCCGACTGGACCGCCCCGAGGCAGAGGACCTCCGACATGAAGGGACCAATCTGCCGCGGAGGGAAGTTCGTCACGGCGATGACGGGTCGACCGACGAGATCGCTTCGCGGGTACCACGGCTGAACGGCCGCGGACGACCTTCGCACACCAAGGGGGCCGAAATCGATTCGCAGCCTATACGACGGATTGCGGGCCTCCGGGAAATCGTCTGCGGCAACGATTCGGCCGACGCGTATCTCGACTTTCTGAAATTCCTCGAGGGTAATAGTGGCCATAGTCTCCGGCGGCGCGGAAAGGCCTCGGTCGATTTGACTCTTTCCGGGAAGGCTCGGACGGGGTCGGCACGCTAGTGGGCGCGGGAATCGGTCACTCGGACACCGAGTCGACGACACAGCCGTTCGTGTTCCTCCCGACTCGTCCACTCGACTCGGAGATAGTCCGCAATCTCGCGGTCTGACATCCCCAGCTTGCGGGCGACCTCCACGGCGAACTTGTAGGCTTCCACCTCGGTCGGCCGGTCCACATAGCTGTAGCGGCGATCCCAGAGCTTCTTGCCTTCGTGCCATTGACGAATGTGGACCAGTTCGTGAAGGATGTCCAGATACAGCGTGCGCTCCTCCCCGCTCTGCAGATAGTAGAGCCCCACCACGACGTGGCCCTTCTCGTCATCGATGTACGCGTAGGCGTCTTCTGGGACGAGGTGGATGAGCGTGTCCTTCAAGACGGTCTCTCGGAGGCCGTCGTTGGCAAAGAGACGCCGGAAGTGAGCATCTCGATCCAGGCCGGGGAAGACCTGGACGATCGGCCACCTCCCGGCGCTGAGCTTGCGGTTGATCGAGAGTGCCACAAACGGAGTCGAAGGGATCCTCCCACTTAAGCCTCACTGCGACGGGGGTCCGACGGCCGGTGACATCCGCGCGGCGTCAGGCCCCGTCAGTGGTTTCACCGGCATCAGCCCCGCACCGAACTCTCGGTTGGACGTCGAAACGGGGACCCGAATCGGATCAGAGGGGGAACTTGCGGACGGATTCGGGGATCTCGGGTTCGGCATACATCCGGGCGATCTCTTCGCACGCGATCGCGTCGCGTGGCTGTCCAAGGTCCTTCAGGATCCGCGCGCGCAGCCACCAGACACCCGGGTAGTCCGGCTTCCGAGACACGAGCCGGTTCAACAGCTCCAGCGCGTGGTCTTGGTCCCCAACGATCTCATCCCACGCGGCAACGGCGAAGAGCGCATCGGCGTCCCAGGGATCCTGCAGGAGTCGGCGGTGAGCGGCCTGCACGACCTCCCGGTCTGCGGGCGTCGGGACGATCTGGACGTCTTGACGGATCGCGTGCTTGTTCTGTAGCTCGTGACTTTGCATGGACCTCACCGGCGCTCCGGAAGGCGGGAGAGGGGTTCTTCTAAGAACGCCGGGAGGTTGATCGGGAGCTTGCGTCGGGACTCGGGAATCGCCTTGGGCGGGTCAACGAAGTGGACGCGTTCTGCGCCAACCCGCCGTCGGTGCGAACGGCCCCTCGGAACGAGAGCCGTGTCCGGGGCTTCGATCATCGTCATGGACTCCGAGACGAGTGGGATCGAGCCCTCGTTCACCGCAATGCGCGTCCGAATCTGGTCCTCCGCGAGGCTCACACTGATCGACTGCAGCGCCGACCGATACCGCCGGGGCGGCACTCCACTCCTCTGCGGTCGGCCTTCCCGCGAAACGAGAAGTCCAAGGGACTCGAGCTTGCGCAACCATCGATAGCATCGGCCAGTCGACATCCCGCAGCGGCGGCTCAGTTCAATCGCCGTCAGTTCTTCGACAGAGCTGGACCGGAAAATTTCCAGGGCCTCGGGATCCAGGAGCGAGTGTGCGAGCTTCAGGTGGTCCCAGGCGAAGGTACGGTTGTTTCCGTTCCAGGCGCTTTGATTGACGTGGGGAGTTTGCATGGAGGCACCTCTCTCTGAGAAGTTCTTCGCATCGGCGCCGGCGCCGCCCACAGGGACTCTGTGCCTCGCGGCGTGGCGGACCAGGTGGGTCATGTCCGACACAGTGTATCGCGCGTGGCGACATAGCCATCACGTTTGCAGCGCATCACATTGTGCGCGACACGGTACGGCTGTTCGAAAGTGATAATCTGACGCAAACATTCTTGAATCTCTCAGACCCCCTCCCGGCTTCCGCGGGAGATTCTATATGCAAGGTCGAAAGACTACGACACGAGCATTTCGGATCGACGAAACGGTCGACCGCCAACTCCGCGAGTGGGCGGAGCGGGAAGGAGTCAGCGTCAGTTTCCTGGCGAACAAGGCCCTCCGCCGACTCGTCGAGTGGGACATGTACGCCGATCGGTTCGGTTTCATCGCGATGCCGAGAGAGGCGCTCACACGAATGATCGAGCTCCTCTCCGACGACGAGGTGCGAGACCTGGGCCGATGGGCGGGAGAGGACGTCTATCGAGCGTTCACGACGTTCATGTTCAAGCATCTGGACCTGGAGACGGTACTGCAGGTCATACCCAGGCTCGCCTCGAGATACACGAGGGCCTTTGAATACGAAGAAAAGCGAGACGGTTCGCGGACCGTCATCGTATTGAGACACGGCAGCGGCCACAAGTACTCCTTGTTCTACGAGGAGGTGGCGCGCGCCCTATTCGCGGACCTCGGCGGCCGAGGCATCCGGACGGAACCCCAGGAGAACGCGGTGGTACTCGAGTTCTCCTACCCACCGAAGACGGTCGCAACCGAGGGCGTGTCGATCGGATCAAAGCACGGTCTTCCGTCTACCGAGAAGCCCGCGCGCCCCCGAAACGTCCCGACGTAGCCGGATGCGTGGCTCCCCGACCCGCCTCTCGTGTCCTCGTGGAGCGGCAGCTCGGTCACCGTTTCCGCCGCTTTCCGATCGCCTCGACGCGAGCCTCGATCGCGGTGATGCGTGACCGGAGCTCCTTGTTTTCGTCCTTCAACTTGTCCAGCTCGGCCTGTTGTTCGACTTTCTTCGCCGCTTCGGCGTGTTTCTCTCGGAGCGTCGCGATCGCCTTCCGGGCGTTGGTCCGAAGGTTGCTCATCGGCTCGGCTTCCGAGATTCGCTGGAGCTCGTCCTCGGCCTTCGCATACCCGAGCTCTCCGAGTCCCAACGTCGCCCCTAGCCGGGTTCGGTAGTTCGCGTCCCGAACGAGCATCGACAGGTCCTCGAGGACCTCATCCCTCCGTGATTCGTGGAACGAGCCGAGCTTGCCGAGTGCCAGCGTGGCCCCGTAGCGCACCATCTCGAGATATTCGTCCGAGGTTCGTTTCTCCAGCTCGAGGAAACCCCGTTCGTCTCGCAAGTTCGCGATGGCCATGCACGCCCCTCGCGCGAGGATCTCTCCCTGCGAACGCCGGTCCATGCCCTTCACGATCGTTTCGAACGCCTGCTCGTGCCGGGTCTCCGCGAGCGCAAGGGCCGCCGCGTTCATCGGGTAATACCAGCCGTCTTCCCGATATGCCTTCGCGAGGGCCCGGAATGCGACTTCATCCTTCCTGAAATTACCGAGGGCGCGGTACACGCCCCGGCGCACGCGACTGTCCTTGTCGTTCGTCCCGCTCAGGAGCGCGTCTCGCGCGGGCGTCGTCCCGATCTCCCCGAGGGCCACGGCAGCCTCTCGTCGGACCCCCCAGAATTTGTCTTTTTTGAGGGCGTCCTCGAGCCCATCGATCGCCCGGGCGTCTCCGACCAACTTGCCGAGATCCCGACACGCTTCGATTCGCGGCCATGCGGAGCCCGCGTTCGCGAGTTGCCATAGGAGCTCGTCCCGCGGCTTCTTGAACGTCACTTTCTTCAGGAGCGTGTCATCCGGGTCGAACAAGACCGCCCGAGGGCGTCGAGGCGCGTCGAACCGGAATACCTGGTCCGCCTTCTCGATACGAATCGACTCCCTCTGGGTCCGATCCGGCCACACGAGTTCCACGGATGCCGGCACCTTGAACAGGGGCACCGCGTCCTTGACTTCCTGGGTCTGCTTCGTTCGCAGCTCGACCTGCTTGGCCGATTCGTCCCACGACCAGGAAAGTTCGAACTCCGGGTGCCCGGCGTGGTAGAGCCATTGGTCGAAGAAGACGTCGAGGTTCCGTCCGGTCGCCTCCTCGATCGCCTCCTTGAAATCGTTCGTCTCGACGTTCTGGCCCGCGAACTTCTTCACGTACTGGCGGATCGCCTTCCACCACAGGTCGTCGCCGAGTTCGTTCCGCATCATGTGCAGGACGTTCGCGCCCTTCTCGTACGTGTGACGGTCGAACATGTCGGACGGTTCGACGAACTTCATCGTGACGATCGGCCGCTTGTAATTCTTGCTCGCCTCCTCATGATAACTCTCGCGGTCCGCCTCGAGCTCCATGAGCGCGGCGTCTTTGCCGAAGAAGTGTTCCCACCACAGGACCTGGAAGTACGTGGCGAAGGATTCGTTCAACCAGATGTGGCCCCACGCGCGGCAGGTGAGGAAGTCGCCGAACCACTGATGGGCGAGCTCGTGGGAGAGGAGCCCTTCCGGTCGGTAGTCCTCGTACGCCTTCTCGTCCGTGAGGCAGTACTCGGTCAAGGTCGTCATGGACGTGTTTTCCATGCCGCCGACGACGAACTCGGGGACGCAGACCTGCGCGTACCGCGGCCACGGATATTTCTGGCCCGTGACCTCGCCGAAGTAGCGGACCATGTCGGGCACGTTCCGGAAGGTCCGATCCAGGAACGCACCGAGTCCTTTCGGCACATGCGCATGGACCGGCACCCCGTCCGCGTCCCATTCCTTCGACTCGAACTCGCCGACCGCCAGGGCGATCAAGTAGTTTGAATGCGGCTGGTCGAGGGACCAGTGGTAGGTCTTCGTCTTGCGGGGCTTATCGGCGGACACGTTTACGAGGCGGCCGTTGCTCAGCGCTTCGTACTTCTCGTCGACGGTCGCGAGTACTTCGGACGTAAAGCGCTGGTTCGGGTAATCGTACGAGGGGAACCAGTACCGGTTGTCGGTGTCTTCTCCCTGGGTCCAGGTGATGCGAGGCCGCTTCGGATTCGCCTTGTCCGGCCCGGTGAAGAAGATCCCCTTCCGAGGCTTCGCATCGTACGAGATCCGAAGTTCGAAGGCCTGGCCCGCTTTGCGCGCCTTCGGCAGATGGATCGAGAGGGTTTCTCCATGGAGGTCCCACTCCAGTTCGCGGCCGCCGTCGTCGAGGACCTTGCGGATGTTCAGGTCCCCCGCGTCGAGGGCGACCTCGGCGAGCCCGTCATTGATCGGCGCGAGGCGATGGGTGACCGTGCCGGAGATTTTGCCCTCCCGGTCATCGACGCTGATCTCGAGGCGGACGTGCTGAAGGAGGAACGTCCGGTCACGCGGGGGCTGCTCGGGCGCATCCGTCGGCGCGAAGACCTTCTCCCCGGCCGTGAGACCGAGTCGCCGGCACGATTCCGAAAATTCGCTCACCGAAAGCCCCGGGCCATCCAGCGCGCGGCGGAACGGTCGGGGCCTATTTAGGCTTGCCCCGCACAGTGCCAGGGCGGACGCACCGCTGGCCGTCGGGCCGGAGTTCTTATGGGTCACAACGATTTCCCGATGACTGATGGACCCGGACCGCAGCGCTGAAATCGCTGCGACGTTTGAACGAATTCGCCGGCCGTTGCGGTGGCCGATGGAAAACTTCCGGCGGAAGCACGTCGCGAACCGCCGATTCGTCGGCTACCGGTTCTCGCGCGTTCGACGCCATTCGGTCGCAGGATTCAGCTTCGGGTTCGCGCTCCGAAATGATTCCCTACCCGGGATCACAGACGCACCAGAGGTCGTCGGCTATGCGTTCGTGGAACCGGCGAAGTCGGCTCTGCACCGGGACCTCGTTGACCGACGGAACGGCGCGGTGCAGCGGCTGGCCTCCATGAGTCGCCGGATGGGCTGCCCATTCGAGTTCCACGCCGATAGCGCGGTCGCTGCCGTCCGCCATCGATCCGTGCGAAACGTGCCGAACGAACTCTTCGCCCTGGTGGCGTCGGACTTTCTGATGCTTTGCTACCAGCCACTGCGGGCGGCCGGGTTCTTGGAGCGGGTGACGAAGGCCACGACCGGCCCCGGCTAGATCATGCGCCGAGCTCGAGGGCGATGGCGGCGGGCACGTGGGGGCGGTCGACGACCTCGAAGACTTTGGTCCAGTTGTCCGCGAGGTCCCGGGACATGCGGAGCACCCCGAGCTCCACGAGCACTCCAAGACGTCGACGCGTGCGAGAGGCCGGCCACCGGAACCGAATCGCCATGAATTCCACGACGGACCGTTCCCGAGCGACGCGGCTGGCGAAGTGCACTTGAATCGCAGTCGCCACGAGCGTGAGGTCTTCGCGCTCCGCGGGGTCGCCGACGCTTCCGAGGATCGTCCACAACCCTTTGATTCCCGCCATGCGACTCCGATGCGAGGCCGATGCCCTCTCCCTTCCGCGTGCACGTAGCGTACCTCCATTTCGGCAACAAGAAGACTTTAATTCACGTGGTCCGATACATTGACGATGTCGGTGGAAACGGAACTCGTCCCCATCGAGAACCCGAGCGGGGTGAATGTGATCCTTGGTCAGACGCACTTCATCAAGACGGCGGAGGACATCCACGAAGCCCTCATCGGGTCCGTACCCGGGATCAAGTTCGGCGTCGCGTTCTGCGAGGCGTCGGGGCCGTGCCTCGTCCGCGTCGAGGGGAACGATGAAGGCCTGAAGACGCTCGCAGCGAAAAACGCGCTCGCAGTCGGGGCGGGACACTTTTTCGTGGTCTTCCTGAAAGACGCCTACCCGATCAACGTCTTGCGGGCGCTGCGCGACGTGCCCGAAATCGTGACGGTCTACGCCGCGACCGCGAATCCCGTCGACGTCGTCGTCGCGACCACGCGGCGGGGCCGGGGCGTCCTCGGGGTCGTCGACGGGGAGCGGACCAAAGGCCTCGAGACCGCAAAAGACCGGGCGGAGAGGATCGCGTTCCTCCGGAAGATTGGGTACAAGTTGGGCTGACATGTGCCGGATGCTCGCAATCGTGAGCCACAAGCCCGCGCCGATCGACACGCTCATGGCGTTCCGAGCCCTCGCCGACACCGGGAGGAACTTCCGGGATTTCGGATGCCCGCAGCCGAATCCAAAATCGGGCCACCCCGACGGCTGGGGAATCGCATGCGTCGGCCAGGAAGGAGAGTTCTATGCTCGCGGTCCCGCGAAGGCGACGGAGGACCCGAAATACGAGGACGCTGTACGGCGGCTGTCGCGGGTGTGCAGTCCCCCGCTGATCCTCGTAGCCCACCTACGGTATGCGTCGAAGAAGGACACGATCCAAGAGCGCTATTCCCATCCGTTCCGTCGCGAGGTCGACGGCCGGGTCCTGTTCTTCGCCCACAACGGCGAGATCGAGGACTTCGGCGTCCGAGACGGGAAGATCGACTCCCAGTTCATATACGACCGCTTCGTGGAGTCGCTCGGAACCGAGGAGCGGCCGATCGCGGAATTCAAGCAAGCGATCGCCAAGGCGAAGGCTGCCATCGACGTGGAATTCCCGCGGAAGGTCGAGTCGTATACGTTCTTGTTGATCGATGGTGACCGCGTGATCGCGCATCGGGACGCCCGCACGTGCGTGCCGTACTATACGCTCCACGAGACGGGGACCGAGGAGGTCCGCATCGTATGCTCGGAGGTCCTCCCGACGCTCCCGGGGCGCTGGCGGATGCTCCGGAACGGCGAATTCGTCGAGCTCCGGCCCTGACGGCGGCCGGACCGGAAATCCGGGAAATCCATTGCTCGCCGCCATGTTCACGCGGCACAAGACATCGAGCCCTGGCGAGGAAAAATCGGTTCGTCGTTAGGACGAAGGGTTAAATAATTCCTGTTTCGTAAGGATTCTATTCTTCTGTCGGGGGAGGACGGATAAGGTGCGAGAGGTAGAGATCACAACCCAGTGCCCAGAATGCCGCGGTGACCACCTCGTGCGGGACTATTCCCGTGCGGAGATCGTCTGCGAGGACTGTGGCCTCGTCCTCGACGACATGATCATCGATGAGGGCCCTGAGTGGAGGGCTTTCGACTCCGAGCAACGGGAGTCCCGGGAGCGGGCCGGGCCGCCGAGCACGATCATGGCTCACGACAAAGGCCTGTCGACATCGATCGGCTGGCGGAACAAGGACGCCTACGGCCGGCAGATTCCGCACAAGTCGCGGGCCCAGATTTACCGCCTCCGGAAGTGGCAGCACCGCATCCGGACGTCCAAGAGCGGGGAACGTTCCCTCGCCCAAGGCCTCACGGAGATCAACACGATGGCCTCGAAGATGGGATTGCCCCGCCATGTGCGCGAGAACGCTGCCGTCCTGTATCGGCGGGCGTCGACGAAGAACCTCGTCCGGGGACGCTCGATCGACGAGGTTGTCGCGGCGACGCTCTACGCCTCGTGTCGACAGTCGGGCGTGCCGCGGACCCTCGACGAAATCGCCTCGAAGTCGAGCGTGGACCGCAAGTCGATCGGACGGACGTATCGGACCCTGGTCCGCGAACTCGGACTCAAGCTGCTGCCGCAGAGTCCTCGGGATTACATCGCCCGATTCTGCAATCGCCTCGAGCTCGACATGGACGTTCAGCGGAAGGCCAAGGAGATCCTCGACAAGGTCGAGAAGGACGAACTCGCGTCCGGTGTCGCACCGAGCGGGGTGGCGGCCGCAACGATCTACATTTCGGCCATCCTGTGCAACAAGCCGTGCACGCAGAAAGAGGTCGCCGAGGTCGCCGGCGTGACGGAGGTCACGATCCGGAACCGATACAAGCGGATCTCCGTTGCGATCGGCATGGTAAAGTAGGGAATTCGCCGACTACAATTGATCCCTCGCAGCGGGAAGTAGTGCGCTCAACGCCCTAGGAAGAACCAGATGAAACCGAACGATAGGAAAAACAGGATTGCCACAACGGCCAAAACGATCCAACCTGCTCCGGCAGGCGTAGGTGGCGACTCCACTCGAGCAGGATACACGGGGATGACCCGGTCCGACGCCACGATGCCGACGTTCGTCGGATTATCCGCCCTTGGGTCTTTGATCAGCCCTGCCCTCAAAGATGAACGGCATCCGCGCTTATCATGATGGCGCTTGCACGAGGACTCGACAACCTTTAAGGACAAGCATTCTTTCCGTGAGACGCGTGACCTCCGAAACGATCGAGAAAGGGGCCATCGTCTGGATTGAATACGACGCCTGGACCGTGAACCCGAACGGGACCTTGACCCTCTTCGACACGACCCATGACGAGGTCGCGAAGAAGGAGGGCAAGTTCGACGAGAAGAAAGTCTACATCGAGGTCCCGGTCGTCATCGGCCGCGGGCGGCTGTTCGAAGGCCTGGAGTCCGCCCTCGTCGGGGCGAAGGTCGGGGAGACAATCGAGGTCCTGATTCCCCCGGAAAAGGGCGCCGGAGTCCGTGACCCACGCCTCGTCGAGCTCCGTACCGAACGGGAGTTCCTGCGACAAGAAATCAGCCCCGAGGTCGGACTGGAAGTCTCGATCAGCGGGAAGCATGGCCTCGTCACGGCGGTCAGCGCCGGTCGCGTCCGGGTGGACTTCAACAACCCGCTCGCGGGCAAGACCTTGAAGTACGTCGTGAAGGCGACGCGGAAGGCGAAGACCCCGGAAGAGCGGGTGCGCGCGATCATCGACATGGACTACGGTCTCGCGGACCAGTTCAAGATCGATTTGAAGGGCGGCAGCGCGGAAATCCATCTCCCGGACGTCTGCAAGACGGACGAGAAATGGTTCGTGTCGAAGTTCCGTGTCGTCGCAGATCTCCGGGAGCTCTCAGATATCAAGACAATTCGCTTCGTCGAAGAGTACGAGAAGAAGGAGACCAAGACGGAGCCGAAGGCGGAACCAAAGGGAACGGAGGCGACCGCGGAGGCCCGGAAAGATGAGCCAGCCGGAGAGACTGCCGCTCCGAAGAAACCGAGGAAGCGGGCAACCGCGACGAAGGCGAAACCCGCCGCGAAGACCCGCATGGAAGAGGAACTTCCGCCATCTGAAAAGGCCCCGGAAGAACTCTGAGCCGCTTGGCTCCGGTGAGCGCGGAACGTGACCGGGCCTCATCCGGCGAACCCGCGCGGCGAAGCATTAATGGTGGCTTAGGGCCTCGGCGCAACGCTCGGGTAGCCTAGCACGGAAAGGGCACCCGCCTCCTAAGCGGGTTATCTGGGGTTCAAATCCCCACCCGAGCGTTGTCCGGGTGACCGCGAGGCCTGACGTCCGATACCGCAGATTCTCCGGCATTCGGGCGCCGAGACTCGTCCGAGCGAGGTCGAATCTACAAGTAGAACGGACGTCTTTGGACCGCGAGGCGATTGCGGATGGCAGAGACGAAGACGATCCTGGTGGCGGGAGCGACGGGACAACAAGGAGGGGCGGTCGCTCGCAGCCTCCTCAAGCGAGGACATCGGGTCATCGGCCTCACGCGGAGCGCCTCGAAGTTGAAAGCCCTCGCCGCCGCAGGAATCGAAGGCGCTCAGGGTGACCTCACACAACGCGCAAGCCTCGCCCCCCTCGTTCGGAACGTGGACGGCTTCTTCGTCGTCACGACCCCGTTCGGGCCCGACTTCTCCGTGCACCCGGAGAGAGAGGTCCAGCAAGGCACGACGGCAATCGATGCCGCGAAAGCCGCGTCGGTGGGGCACCTCGTGCTATCAAGCGTCGCTTCGGCCGACCGGAACACCGGCATTCCGCACTTCGAGTCGAAGGCGAAGGTGGAACAATACTTGAGGGCCTCACGGGTCCCGCACACGATTACCCGGCCCGTCGCCTTCATGGACAATTACGCGAGCCCTTGGATGACATCGTCCCTGAAGCGAGGGATCATGGAGGTTCCTCTCCCTCCGACGACTCGCCAGCAGCTCGTCGCGGTAGAGGACATCGGGGAGTTCGTTGCCCGGGCATTCGACGGCCCGAAGGCGGCGATCGGCAAGACCGTGGAACTCGCGGGCGAGGAGCTGGCGTTCGGAGACCTCCCGGCCGCGCTATCGAAGAAACTCGGACATCCGATTCAATATGTCGAGCAGCCCGAGGGAGAGGCCCGGAAGATGATGGGCGACGACGGATTCCGGATGTTTCAGTTCTTCAGGAGGGTCGGGTACCAGGTCGACATCCCCGCGCTGGAGGCAGCCTGGGGGTACCGGATGACCCGCTTCCAAGAGTTCCTCGACGGCGTAGATTGGCAGCGGATCGGCTCGGGTCAGTGGCCTACCGCTCCGTAGAGCGAGCGGGCCCCAGCAGTTTCCGCGCGGCGGCATGCGGGTCGAGCCGGCGGGCGGCCACATCCTCGGCGAGCTTCTCGAACGCGCGGCCGGAGCGCGTCCCTTCCGAGACGCGGCGGACCAGGAGACGCTGAACGTTCTCGAGGATTTCGAGACGGGCCCGCGCGACCTCGCGTTTGCGGCGCCCTCCGCTGTCGTCCAGGTACGATGCGTGCTTCTCGATCGCGGCCGCGAGGTCATCGATCCCTCGGCCTTCGAGCGCGGCAGTCCGAATGATCGGCGGTGTCCAGCCGTCTCGAGTCTCCAGCTGGAACTTCAGGTTCGCGACGAGGACGTCTTCGTTCCCCAGGTCGACCTTGTTCACCACGTAGACGTCTCCAATCTCCAAGATCCCGGCTTTCATCGTCTGCACGACGTCCCCGGTCAAGGGCATTTCCACCACGACCGTCGTGTGCGCACGACTGGCGATCTCCACTTCGCTTTGGCCCGCGCC
>DATMDM010000073.1:0-3493 GCA_035557795.1 Thermoplasmata archaeon
TCCTTTGCGACCTTAGACTTGGCGCCGCGATTCACAGCGGAGGCGGGCCCTCGGGACCCATCGGCTCCTGCGGCGGCATCTGCGGGGGCGAAGGCGGCATCGCTCGCGTGGGCGGCCTCCGTCGGCGGACCGCGAACAGCCCGATGATCGCGACGAGGATGACGACGAGCAGGATGAGCCAGATCCAGATCGGCAGGCCGAAGATGATCGAGGTGAAGAAACTCCCACCCTGGTAGTTGTACGACGTCAAATTGAACTGTCCTTGGCTTCTCCCGCTGCTGTCGTGCTCGCCGATCTGCACCCAGTTTCCCACCTGCGCAGACCAGTAGTTCACCGTGAACGTGCCGTTGGCGCTGGTTTCCTTGAGGGGCGTCGTCGTGAAGGTGCCCTTCGGCACCGTCAGGCTCTGCTCCGCCTGAACCAGGAACGTGGTCGTCACGCTGCTCTTCGTGTAATTCGTCTTCCCTTGGATCGTCGTCGTAGCCCAGACCGTCGTCGAGTCGGTCCAGGTCGCCCCGGTCGTCAAGGGCCAGTGGATCGTCTGGGGCGGGGTCCCGGCGATCGAGAGTTGGACGAGGGTCGACGCGTTCCCAGGAATCAGCTCGAACGAGGACGCGATTTTCACGATCGCCAGTGTGTCGACGCTGAACCAGATCTCCGCCGGGAACGTTAGGAGGCCCTCTTTCAGGCTCGCGGTGGTATGATACACCGAGTACGAGGTCCCGTTCACAATCGTGGATTCAGAACCGGTGACGTCCATCCGGAGCGTCCCGACCGTCTGGGCGGGTCCCGTTCCCGAGACGACGGCGTACTCCCAGAAGTCGCCGGATGCCCAAGTGGGCCGGTCCATGTTCGCTCTCGCGGTGCCGGGCACGATCGCGAAGGCCGCGACCAACAACAGGGCGAACGCAGAAACCATCACGCGGGCGGACCGGTGCATCCATCCCACCTCCCCCCCGCAGGGTGGGATGGGCCTATGAAATTACCGGTGCTCTCCCGGGAACGTTCATCCGGATTCCGAGCATTCCTCGGCCCGAGGAGAACCCATGCCCGGCTTCATCAAAACGGAGATGGAGGACCGACTTGCGATCGTCACGGTGAATCGTCCGGATGCCCTGAACGCGCTCAACTCGACCGTCTTGCGGGAGCTCTCGATGGTCATTGAGCACCTGTCGATGGCGGCGGACGTCGGAGCGATCATCCTCACGGGCACAGGCGACCGGGCCTTCGTCGCCGGCGCGGATATCAAGGAGATGGCGAACCTCTCGGGCCTCGAGATGCAGCGATTTTCGGAGATGGGCCGGCGACTCGGGGACGCCATGGCGTCGTGCAACAAGCCGATCATCGCCGCGATTAATGGATTCGCCCTCGGAGGCGGATGTGAACTCGCCCTAGCCTGCGACATTCGGATCGCCTCCGTTCGCGCGGAACTGGGCCAACCCGAAGTGAATATCGGCATCATTCCCGGATTCGGAGGAAGTCAGCGCCTCCCGCGCCTCGTCGGGCCGGGCTGGGCTGCGGAGATGATCTACACCGGGGACCGGATCGACGCCGCGACGGCGGAGCGGATCGGCCTCGTGAACCGGGTCGTCCCCGCGGACCGCCTCCTGTCCGAGGCGAAGGCCCTCGCCCACAAGATCCTGGAGAAGAGCCCGGCGGCGATCGCCCTCGCAAAGGCCTGCCTCCGTGCCGCGTGGGACATGCCCCTCTCCGCCGGCCTCGACTTCGAGACCGCCGCGTTCGGGATCGTCGGATCGACGCACGACAAGGAGGAAGGGATGCGCGCCTTCATCGAGAAACGCAAACCCGCGTGGACGGGCGCCTGATCAGTACGACTCGAACTCCTCTTGCAGATCGATCACGACCTGCTCGAGAACTTCCTCGAACGACGAGCTCCGGTACTCGCGCATCCCGCCGAGCTCGCTCTGGATGCGGGCGATGAAATTGTTTGAGCTCTTCAGGAATTCGACGTTCACGAGGGATTCTTCCATCGTCATCCGCTCCTGGGGGACGGTGCGGCGCGGGGTCCCATTCGGGCGTATCCGAGGTCCCTATTTAAGAGTTGCCCGCCATTTTGCCAAACCGATCTCTTTGCTTAGGCTCCGTTCAGATTTTCACTTTCGGGCATCTCTCAGGGGCAGGATGACATATCAGTAAGATTGTGCCTAGGAGGTGCGCGCCCACCGCACACTCGTCTTCCATATTGAATGGAACGATCGCCGCCTCGGCGACCTGCTCGAGGAATTTCGTTTGATCGTCAACAAGTCCATTCGATTAGCCTTACGGGGCGATTTTCGCTCGAGAGCGTCTCTCACTCGGGCCGCGTATGCGGATTTGAGTCGAGATCACGTCATCCACAAGAAGTATATTCCTTGCGCCTTCGAAGTGGCTCTCGCCGTTCTGAAAGCCCACCGTCGGCGACTCCGAAAAGGACGGTGTTCATTGAACCCCTACATCCGCCGGCCAATCCTCAAGGCGGAGAACCAGTCGTATTGGCTTGACCGCGAGACCGGGCGCCTTCGCATCCCTCTCCAAGGGACGGAAGGCGTGCAGCTCCTCCTTCCAATCTCGGAATGGCACCGGTCTTTCCTGAGCGACTCGACCTGGGGCCTTGGATCCCTGACGGTCGTCCCAGGGAAAGTCCTCGTTGTGGTCCGAAAGGAGGCGCCTCCCATCTACCAACCTACGTCGGCCATGGCCTTCGACACAAACGAGAACTCGCTCGACGGTGTTCTCGCCGAGGGGCCCGACGGCTGCCCAGTGACTCTTTCTCTAGGCGGAGTCAGGCAGATTCAGGCGACGCATTTCCGCCGCCGCCGGCGTTTGGCAAGGCAGAAGGCTCACGACCGACGAGTACAGCGGAAGCTATTGGCCCGCGAAGGGAAGCGAGAGCGCAATCGAGTGCGGCAGCGCCTTCACCTGACGAGCAAGCTTCTCGTAGATACGGCCAAGGCCTTGGATCAGCCATCGTCCTCGAAAGCCTAACTCTTCACGCCACACGCGGCCGCTCCCGTCGAATGAACCGACGACTCTCCTCGTGGCCTCGAGGCGAGATCCATCGTCAGATCGAGTACAAAGCCGCCCTTGCGGGCGTGCCGATCATCAAGGTCAATCCCGCGTGGACCAGTAAGACCTGCCCGGTGTGTGGCGCTCGGCGCCGAGATAGGGTGGGCAAGGTGTTCGTCTGCGAGATGTGCGACTGGGAGATGGATCGTCAGATCAACGCAGGCCTGAACATCCTGAAGACCGCCTTGGCCTCGAACGAGGCCTTGGCAAGGGCTGTACGGTTCCAGCCCGGTGCCCTCCGCCATGATGTGGTGAATCCCCTCTACGACCTCCTCCGAGAAGGAGAAGGCGCACGGGAGGAGCCGAGCGGGGTGGAGTCGCAGACGGGGGTGATTCCATCACCCGAGCTGTGACAGAAACCTGGCCTTACGAGAATCGCGCGCCGCAGTTGCCGCATTCCTCCGAGATGCTGTCAATTCGAACTTCG
>DATMDM010000074.1:0-6083 GCA_035557795.1 Thermoplasmata archaeon
TATCGGACGCCTCCTTCGAGATGGATCGTTTCGGTACCGTTTCCCCACAAGACGCGAACGTCGGGGATCCGGAGAGGCCCGTGAATGCCCGAGACGTCCTGAAGGACCGTTCGGGCGCGGAGGACCGTGCCGAAGATCTCCGCGATCCTCCGCGCTTCCCTCAGCTCACCCGGTGGAAATCGCAGGATAATGACGTCTCCGATTCGCTCCCATCGCCTCGGCGCACGTTCGACCGGAATGCCCGCGGCCCTCAGTCGTTCGCCGATTTCCTGACGTGGGTCGCGGTGCGTGACGCGGATCGGAAGCGATTGGTGGTCTTCCATTCGAGCCCGAAAGGGACCGAGGTCAAACGAGGGCGCCGAACGGACCGGAATCAAGACGGCATCGCTTTGCTTTTCGGTCTTCATCGTGCGGTCGACGACGCGTTCACTCAGTAGCTTCCGGAGCAGCGACTCCGCATTTTCCCTTGGTACCGCGATTACACGCAACGCTCCAACGAACGGCGGACTCGGTTTCACTCTTTTCTTCGATACACTTCGCGATACCTATATGAAGACCGACCCGCTTCGGCGCGCATCATGCGGGCCCCGGCCTTGGCCCTCGCCTTCCTGGTCCTCGCCGTGGTCCTGACTCCGCCGACGACCGCGGAGGATTGGGGCGCGGTCGGCAAGGTGAACAAGCTCGTTTCGGTCAGAGCGTCGCCCGAACTGGCCCCCGGGGACAGCGGGCGATTCGAATTCTACTTCAATTCGACGTACACCGAGCCGATGATCAACGTGACGTTGAACGCGAGCATTTACCGCTACGCGACAATCGACGAGAGCGTCGCCCTCGACTCGTCGTGGCCGTACGCATATCCCAAGATCGCCGAGACGGGGACCCGGGCGTGGAGTTGGACCGCTTCCCGCGTGGACCCGGGGAGTTCCCGGCTGCTGAACTTCACCGTGGCCACGGCCGCCAGTAGCCGGGACATGCCGCACGGATCGATTTTCTCCCAGTCGAGCTACTTCGTCCGGTTCTCGGTCGACTTCGAAGGCAACGTAAGCGGGACGATGACGCCGTTCCGGATGGCCTCCCGGGGATTTTTCACGGATGCACAGTGGAGTCTCGCGACCAGCGCGAACGCCACGAATCCCTGCACGCCGCCGGCATGTCGAGGGAATGTGAACCTGACCGCGCTCGGTGTGGACGGCCTCCTGCCCGACTCCGCCTTCGGTGTGAAAGAACCGATCCCACGCTGGCCGTTCTACCTGCTGATCGGTCTCGCGGCGCTCTTCCTTGTCTTCGCCTTCCTCTTCTGGGTCGAGGAGAACCCCGGATCATACCCGAGGGTCGACGCTTGGTGGGCGCGAACGCGCGGGCGACTGGCCCGAACGATCGCTCCGCTCCGGCGCCGAAGCCCTCCGAAGGCGTGACGGGTACGCGTACCGATGGGAGTGACCCCATCTCGGCTCCTTCAAGGCCGCCCGGCGGAAAGCCTGGTCCTCGGCGTGGAAAGGAGCACCTCGCCTCAGCAGTAACCTCCTCGGCCGGAGTGCGGGAAACAGGTCCGCAGCGAGTACGTGTGAGCCGCGCAATCTGCGAGCGGCGAGGTCAGCTCCCCCGGAATCGATGCACTCGCCGGAACACCGAACTCGTTCATCGAGGCCGATGTGCCGTCGACGTTCAGGTGGACGTCTACGAAACCGTCCACCTGGCCTGTGTTCATCAACGTGAAGGTGGCGGTCACGACCCGGCGCAAGGTCGAGAGGTCACATTCGGATGGGCTGAATCGTCCGTCGGATAGGATGATGTGAGGACGAGGAACGATCATGAACACGGCCAAGGCCAGGGCGCCGGCGAGAATCACCGTGACCGCTTTGGTTGTATGGTGGCCAACCGACCCACCAACAACCCAATGGGCTGGGATTTCCCATTCCCGGCTCCCCAACTTTTCCCCGGACATGATTGCATCGCGGCGGCTAAAGGTTTTTACATGGAGTCCCTTTGCTCGTGGCTATGGCCGAAGTCGGCTTCCCCCGGGCGGTCGCGTTCTGGTTCTACGCGCTCGCGTTCCTCGCGGGAATCCTGTTCTACCTGATCTGGGGATTCACCTACGGCTCGTGGAACCTCTTGCGGCCGGAGTGGGTCGGCGCCTACGCGGTGACCATCGTCCTAGTGGGGTTCGGCATCGTCGGCATGCTCCTCTATCGGAAGTAGGGACCTTCCAGGACGGCCGTCACAGTCCCCCTTTTGATACCGGCGGGGGAGGACTTAAGGGTCGTTTGGGGAATCTTTTGCGCTCCTAGGGGTCGACATGCGACCGCTGATTCGATCCGACCGTGACGGGGTTTCCCCCGTCATCGCGACGATCTTGCTCGTCGCCATCACGGTGGTCCTCGCCGCAGTCCTGTACGTCATGGTCTCCGGACTCCTGACGCCGGTCGGGAACGGGCCCCAAATCATGGGGGTCGTCCTCAGCAAGACCGGCGACGGGAAGAACTGGAGCCTCGAGATCGCCTCGACACCCCTCGGTCTGAGCCCGGCAACCGTCCACCTGCAACTCATCGCTCCGGGGGGCCAGACCGCGGTGTACAAGACCTTCAGTGCATTGAACTGGCCCGCCGACGGAGCCGCATACTTCGGAAACGGAACGGCGATTGTCGCCGGCGACCGCTTGCTCGTCGACGCGGTACGGTACCCGATTGACTACCAGGTCCTGATCTCGTCGACCACGATCCTCTACAGCGGGACGCTGCGATAGCCCGGCATTCAGTACGCCTTCGCGGCGTACACGACCTGTTTCGTCTTCTCGCCGCAAACGATGCACTTGCCTTCGAACGGCTCCGGATAGAAGGGGGTCCCGAGGACGCTCATCCCGGTCCGTTCGGTGATCGCCTTTCCGCACGTTTCCTTGCCGCACCAGCCCATCCGGTTGAATCCCTCCCGCGCGTCTTCCAGTTTCGTGATCGTGAAGGTGTTGTCCTGCAGGATCCTCTCGGCCCGGTTCCACATGGCGAGCTGCATGAGCTCGAGGACGGATCGCAGGCGGTCCGGCAGCAATTCCCGCGGTAGCTCCTTCTTCTCGCCAGTGTCCCGTCGGACGACCGTGACCGATTGGTTCGCGAGGTCCCGGGGTCCGAGTTCCACCCGGAGCGGCACGCCGCGCGCTTCCCAGTAGTAGTACTTCTCCCCAGGTCGGATGTCGCGGTCGTCCAGCTTCACGCGCATCCGCTCGCGGAGCTCGAGGAAGAGCCGTTGCGCCTCGAGGAGCATCTCTTCCTGCCGACCCTTCTCGAGGATGGGCACGACGACCGCCTGGACCGGAGCCGCGGCCGGCGGGAGGACGAGGCCTTTCTCGTCCCCGTGGATGGAGATGACGGCGCCGAGGAGCCGCTCGCTCATTCCGTCGGTGGTCTGGTGCACATACTTGTGTTCGCCCGACTCGGTCTCGTACGTGACGTCGTACACCTTCGCGAAGTTGTCGCGGTACTGGTGGAACGTCGCGACCTGCGCCGCGCGGCCGGAGGGGAGGAGCGTGTCCGTTCCGAGGCTGTAGGCGGCCCCAGGGAACTTGTCCCAGTCCGGCCGACGCGAGACGATGTACGGCAGGGCGAGCATGCGCATGACTCGCTCGTTCATCTGCAGGTCCTCGTGAATCTGTTGCTCGGCGTCCTCCAACGTGGCGTGCGCGGTATGAGCCTCGAAGAAGTGGATCTCCCGGACGCGCATGAACGTCCGCGTCATCTTCGTCTCGTAGCGGAAGACCGGGACGATCTGGTACACCTTGAGCGGCAGGTCCGCGTGGCTGCGGATCCAGAGTTTGAACATCGGGTACATCGCGGTCTCCGACGTCGGTCGGAGGACGAGTTTGATGTCGAGCTCGTTGAAGCCACCGCGCGTGACCCAGAAAACGTCGCCTTCGAAGCCTTTGACGTGCTCCGCTTCCTTCTTGAACTCCGACTCCGGAATCAGGACCGGGAAGTTGACCTCGCCGTGCCCGGTCGAGTCGAACTCATCGCGGATCGCCTGGTCGATCAGCTTCATGATCGCCCATCCGTACGGCCGCCAGACGTTCATTCCCTTGATCGGATAGCGCTTGTCGCTGAGTTCCGAGCGCTCGATGACCTCGTTGTACCACTCGCTGAACTCTTCGTCCTTTCGCATGGGAATGCGACCTTCAAAGAGGCATTGCGATAATATCCTTACGGTGGGGGCTTCGCTTCTTCCGGGAACTTGTACCCGCAGAAGAAGCACGTCACATCGATGACGTTCACGTGCGTGTGACATCGGGGACAGACTTTCTTGTCCGGTGCGATTCCGGGCGTGACCGTCGCGGCTCCGACCGGGGGCAGGATGGTCGGCGCGAGCGGAGGACTCGGCGGCGGTCCGGGTGGCGGCGCTGGTTTCTTTCGGGCCCGGAGGAATGCGAAGAGCAGGAAGAGACCGAGGACGATGGCGATCAGGACCGCGACGACAATTGCGAGCGACGATTGCCGGGTCAGGCTCACGGTCCGTGTGTCACTCGCATGGGCACCAAAGGGGTCCTCGACGTCCACGCGGACGAGGACGTTGGCTACCGCGATGTCCGGAGTCATCCAGACCGCGGCGGTGTCGCCGACGGTCTCGTTGAGAAGGCGAATCGTCTGGGTCCCGATCGTGACATTGACCCACACCAAGAGGTAGCTGGATAGGAAGACGTCATCGGACATCGTCCAGGTGATGGTGAATGCTCCCGCCGCCGGGACCGCCTGCCCGTTCGTCGGCGTCGTGAGAGTGACGATCGGAGGTCCGTTTGGCGGCAGTCCCGGCTCGAGGCCGATCGTGAAGTCGGACGGTTGGTTCGTGTCCGAACACGTCGAATCCCGCTCCAAGATCCGACCGGGGCCGGGTGCGGGCGCATCGCCCATGATCGTGTTCCCGGGCTCCCAATCGAGCGTCCCGCCCCGGGTCGCGTTGAACTCGACGCGATCCACGACGACGTCACGGCCTGCCGCCGATGCGTTCACACCGCCGGGGTTTCGGTAGACAAGCTTCAGCGCATCTCCGGTCGACGCAAGCCACGTCGGTAGCGGGAGGTCTTGCCGGATCGTCGATGCCGCGGTGAGGACGCCGCCTAGCGACAGGCTGGACCCGTGGTACGTGCCGAGCGCGTCAGTCTCGAGGTAGTACGCGGACAGGGAGACCGACCCACCGGTCGGGTTGCAGAGGTAGACGAACTGGTTCCCACCGCGGGCCGGCTGCGTGACCAGGCCTTCGATCTTCAAGGCCTGCGGCGTCGTCGCGTTGGAGCCGACGTGCAGGTTGGTCGTTTGGATGGTACCGGGAAACCACGACATGGTCTCGCGGAAGACGTCCGTCGCGATCGTGAAATCTCCGGCCGCGTAGATCACGGGGCCCCCGAGGTTCGCACCCTCCTGGACCGAAGGCGTATCGGAGACGTTCGCGTTGTCTTTCGAATTGCCCGCGGTGAGGATCGCGTACGTTCCCACGCCGTCCTGGACCTGTGGATCGTTCGAGTAATCGACGCCGTCGATGAAAGCACGGATCGGTGTCGCGATCGGGAGCGGCGTGCCCGCGCGGTCAAACGCTTGGCCCTGCACGCGCATCGGAATCGGTGGGGGCGCGGCGACCGGGATCGCCAAGAGGAGGGACGCGGCGACGATGGCGGCGGTGAGGAGGGACGCGAACACGCGAACGCGGCCCGTCATTCCCACACCACCGCAGGGAGACCGGTCCGCGCCACAAGGTTCTCGTTACTTAATGTTTCCGCGGTTGAATCGCACACCGGAGAGTCCGGGAAAGAGTTTAATGAACCCGGACGTTCGTCGCCCCGCAGGCCCCGACATGCCGGAGATTGTGGAATGCGTCCCGAATTTCTCCGAGGGCCGCCGCAGGGAAGTCGTCGATGCCATCGCCCGTGAGATCGCCTCCGTGCCCGGCGTTCGAGTCCTGGATCAGGAGATGGACGCGGACCACAATCGGTCCGTGATCACATTCGTCGGCGATCGCGCCTCCGTCGCCGAGGCGGCGTTCCGAGGCGCGAAGAAGGCCATCGAGCTGATCGACATGAACCGGCACCGGGGTGAGCATCCGCGCGTCGG
>DATMDM010000075.1:0-6208 GCA_035557795.1 Thermoplasmata archaeon
CCACGTATGTTACCAGTAATCCGCACCGGTGTTACCATATCTGTTACCACACGGACTTGCGCCATAAGAAGATGGCGGCGACCTGCCTCAAACTACTCCCTTCAATCGGGGCCGTCACAGGAAGGGGAGTCGCGTGACGCGACCCGGATGCGTGGTGCCGCGAATGTCGACATGCAGGGAAGTCCCGTCCCGTGCGTGGCCTCGGTCCACCGACGCGAGCGCAATCCCCACGCGCAGACTCGGTGACATCGTGCCACTCGTCACATGCCCAACGTCGACTCCACGAGAAAGAACGCGGTGGCCGGGCCGCGGGATTCCTCGATCGTCCATCCGCACGCCGACGAGCCTCCGATAGTCGTCGCGCGCCCTCTGCGCCTCGAGCGCCTCGCGACCGATGAACGGCCGGCCCCACTTCACGACCCAGGCGGCGTTCACCTCGAGCGGGGTCTGATGCCCGTCGAAGTCTTGTCCGGAGAGGAGATAGCCCTTCTCCAGGCGGAGCGTGTCCCGCGCTCCCAGACCGATCGGCTTGATCCCGAGGGCCACGCCGGACTGGAGGAGCGACTCCCAAACCCACGATCCCTCGGCCGCCGTCGGAAAGAGCTCGAACCCCGGCTCTCCCGTGTACCCGGTCCGCGTGATGAGGAACGAGGCCCGTCCACTGGCAACGGAGGGGTCCCGTGCGGGCGGGATGGCGGTGCCCGAAGGATCCGACTTCCCCCACCCCTCGATTTCCGGTGGAACGGCGCGTGGGCGGGCACCCCACGGCGCGGGAGGCACGAAGTCGATCGTCACGCCGGCGAAAGGCTTGACTCGACTCAAATCGACCGACGTGAAACGCTGGAGGAGCTCGGGCGCCCGCGGACCTTGGAGCGCCAGGCAGAGCCGCTCCGTCGTTCGGTCCGTGAGGACCACATCCCCGGTCACGTGGGCCTTGAGCCACGACCACACTGCGACGCGCGGTCCCGCATTGCAGACGAGCAGAAACCGGTCCGGCGCGAGGCATGTGACGATCACGTCGTCGAGGATCGTCCCGTCTTCGCGGAGGAGATGCGTGTATCGCGCCTTGCCGGCCGACGCGGGCACGTCATTCGCACTGAGGTAATCAAGGAAGGCGTGCGCCGTCGGACCCTCGACGAAGATCTTGCCCATGTGACTGACGTCGAACAAGCCGACGGCCTGGCGGACCGTGAGATGCTCGTCGACGATCCCGGAATACTGGAGGGGCATCTCCCATCCGCCAAACTCGATGAAGCGCGCCCCCGCGGCGCGGTGCCATTCGTACAGCGGAGTCCGCGACGCCACGCGTGACGGCAACGCGCGCGTCGATGAAAGCCTTCGCTGCGAGCAAAGCTTATGCAGGTTGCCCTGATTGCCCGCGGACACCATGGGCCTGTTCCGGGAACTCCGCTATGAGCTGAGCTCCCTAATCTTCGGCCTGGGGATTCTCGCGATGATCCTCTCGCTCACGCAATACCTGATCCCGACCCAGAGTCCGGACTGGCTCCAGTCGATCCATCGTGCCGTGGGCAACTACGTCGTGTGGGAGGCGTTCTTGGGCTTCCTCGCGGTCCTCGGCGGCGGATTCTACTTCGTCGACACGATCCGAAAGGAGCGGGAGTTCGAGCGACTCCTCTCGACGCCCTCGAAAGAGGTGTTCGTCAAGAACATGGGACGGATCGAGGAGCTCACGTACGACCATCTGCCGTCCGCGTACGAACGGCGGTTCCTCGACAAGAAACGGGAGTTCCGGATCAAGAGCTGATCATTCGAGCGTCCGGGCGAGGAGGACACGTCCGAGGCGTTCGACCGATTCGCGGTCGCGCGGTCGGCAGCGCACGACGACCTCGATCCGGTCCGGCCGATGGACCGCCGACACGACTTCCGTGTGTTCGTACAGCCAGTGGAGTTTGCCGCCGGCCTCCGCATCTTGGACGAGGACGAGATGGACCTCGATCGGGTACGCGAAGGCCCGGACGATGATGTCCCGGAGCTCGTCGAGTCCGCGTCCGGTCCGCGTGGAGATCGCGATGGGTGTCCGGTGAAATTCCGATTCGCCGAGGACCTGGGCCTTCGCGGCGATCTCGCCTTCGGGGAGGAGATCGGCTTTCGTCAGGACCGGCCGCACCGAATCGGCGGAGACTTTCGGGAACAGGGTGCGCGCGGCCAGACGGACCTTGCGGAGAATCTCGTCTTCGGAATCGAAGACGTCCACGAGTAGGAGAACCAAATCCGCTTGGAGGATTTCCTCCAGGGTCGCGTTGAACGCCTCGACCATCCAGAACGGCACGCCGTCGACGAAGCCAATCGTGTCCGTGAGCAGGATGCGCTTCCGCGTTCCCGTGAGACTTCGGGTCGTCGTCGCCAAGGTGGAGAACATCCGGTCGTCGACGAGGACTCGTTCGTCCGCGAGGACGTTCAGGAGCGACGACTTGCCCGCGTTCGCGTATCCGGCGAGGGCGACGAGATGGTATCCGCGTTCCTTGCGCACGGACCGGCGCACGGCCCGCTCCCGGCGGATCGCCTCGAGCTCGTCCCGGATCTTCTTGATTCGCCGTTTCACCGTTTCGTAGTACGCGTCGACGCGGAGCTCGCCGCCCGCCATGAACCCGGGCCGTTCTCCGACGTCGGCGTTATGGATCCATTCCCGGAGGAGCGGCACCTCGTACTGGAGGAGCGCGAGTTCGACCTGGAGTTTTCCCTCCCGACTCGACGCGCGTTGCGCGAAAAGCTCCAGCAAGACCCGCAGACGGTCGTAGCATTCCACGCCGAGATCGCGTTCGAGCTGGTAGTGCATCGTGGGCCGGAGCTCGCCGTTGAACACGACCACGTCGATCCCGCCGGCGTCGACGCGGGCCTGGACCTCGTCGAGTTTTCCGCGACCCACGAACGTGCGGCTGTCGGGACGATCCCGGCGCTGGACGATTGTGTCGACGATTCGATGGCCCGCGGACGCCAAGAGGGCCGAGATTTCCCCCACGTCCGCCGTGAGGGACACCAGGAGGACGTCCAACGCCCATCCGAAGGGGCCGGCCCGCCATGAACGTTTCCAGTGGAAATCGAGGGGTGGGGCCATCCCCCGCCATCCCGCCACGAGCGGGCGCGTTAACCTTAAGTAAGGTTAACCGGATGTCGGAACCCGTGCAGATCGGTTGTGGCGTGACGACGAAGGCGATCCGCGGTCGGCCGTACCTGTATTTCTGGCATTACGAGGAGCGCGGCGGTCGCCGGGTCCAGGCGTTCCGGTATCTCGGGGCTGCGCGGTCCGAGGCGGCCCGCCAGAAGCTCACTGAAGCGCTCGACGCGTACCTCGAGCGCGTCACCGCCGAGGTCCGACGGAAACGGGCCGAGGTCCTCGCCCGGGCCTCGCCCCCGTGACGCGAAGCCCTTATCGCCGGCCGAGGCCATCGGAATCCGGATCATGCAGGTGCAGGTGAGGCTCTTCGCTACGTACCGCGAGATCGTCGGTGCGGGGCAACTCGCGTGGACGTTGCGGGACGGAACGACGGTAGGCCAGCTCGTGGAGGCGGTCCTCGCGACGTACCCGCGGCTCGTCGGTCACGGAAACAGCATGCTCTTTGCGGTCAACCACGAGGTCGTCCGGCCCGATAGCGTTTTGCGGGAAGGGGACGAGGTCGCCCTCTTGCCTCCGGTGAGCGGAGGCGCTCGGTGATCGAGATCCAACGCGCCCGGATTGATGTCGAGGCCGTCGTGAACAGCGTGCGCAGGGACGACGCGGGGGCCATCGTCGTGTTCCTCGGATCGGTCCGATCGGATCCCGAGGTGCAAGCCCTCGACTACGAAGTCTACAAGCCGATGGCATTGCGGACCCTGACGGAGCTCGTCGGACGAGCGAAAGAGAAGTTCGGTGTCCTCGAGATGTCGATCGTCCACCGCGTGGGCCGCGTCCCGGTCGGCGGGGACTCCGTCGTCCTCGCGTGCGCCGCGGCCCACCGGTCCGAGGCGTTCGCCGCGTGCGCTTGGGCGATGGACGAGGTCAAGCGAATCGTCCCGATCTGGAAAACCGAGGCGGGTCCGCGAACGCCGCGCACTCGCCGCCGTTGATGGATTTCACCTCCGGCGTGTAATCGCGCCAAGAATCCACGGACGTTTCAGACAACACACGCTGCGCACCGGAAGGTTCCCTGAGAAATACGGCCGGGGCCGCTCGGACCCCGCGCCACGATCCCCCGCGAGGGGGTAAAGGGTTTTCAGTCCCGCGCGTGTCTAGAAAATCGACACAAAGTCCTCGAGCGACTGCAGGGCAGTGCATGCGGCCCGGTCGTAGAACCGGTACCAGTTCGCCCCATGGACCCGAGCTTGGTCGGGAATGTGGTCGTTCTCGTGCACGCACTTGTCATGCTTCGGTCCGTTGCTCGCTTTCGCGGGAGGCGTCGGCGGGGTGCTCGGCGTGGTGCCGGTCCCCGTTCCTGGATTCCCGGTGTCCGTGTTCGGCTGGTTCACGGCGACGCTCGAATTCGTCGCCTTCGGCCGGAACGTGTAGGCGGCGAACGCCGCCCCCACGATCACGGCGATGAGCACGGCCACCGCTGTCTTTCGCCGTATCATGTTTCGCCTCTCCTTTTCTCCTTCGCGTGTCGTGTCGCGCAGGTCGCGATGGCGCGGCCAGAGGATCTTGTCCAGGAGCCCGCGAGGCGGTCTCCCTTCCCATCCCTTCGTGCGCGCATCCCGTCCGCACGTCGCCCGCAGAACGCCCCCGCATCGTAGATAACTCTTTTCGCGTCCGACACCGAGACTTGACAAAGGTCTCGTGCGCGCGCGTGGCAATCGCCCATTTGCTCTCCCGAGAGACGCGGTTGCATTGACAAAGACCGCACGATGAAATAGCGCGGAAGACGTCCCCGCTCGCAATGGCGAAGATGGTCGACATCGGGAGGAAGCCGGACGTGCGCCGCCGCGCCGTGGCTACCGGGCTGATCCGTCTCAAGCCGTCGACGATCCGTGCGATTCGTGCGCAGCACGTCGAGAAAGGCGACCCGCTCCCGACCGCCGAGGTCGCCGCGCTTCAGGCGATGAAGGCGGTCTGGCAGGTCCTCCCGCACACCCATCCGATTCCGATTACCGCCGCGAGCGTCACGTTCAACGTGCGATCGGACCGAATCATCGTGACGACGAGCGTCGAAGCGACGTACAAGACGGGCGTGGAGATGGAGGCGCTCTATGGAGTTGTCGTCGCCTTGCTCACGGTATGGGACATGGTGAAGTCGCTCGAGAAAGATAGGCGGGGACAGTATCCGCAGGCTCGTATCGAAGGCATCCATGTCGTCGCGAAGATCAAGGGCCGCCGGACCAAACGGTAGGCCTTTGAATCCTTTGGTCCATCTCGGGCGGGGAATCAACCATGGCGGAGGAGCGACGAATTTCGATGGGCGAAGTGCGCAAGACGATTGCCACATCGCTCGGAACGGCGTTTGGATTCGTGATTGCGCTCGTTTGGAGCAACGTGGTCTTGGGCGGGCTCGCCCTCACCGGGGCTCCGCTGACCGCCCCGAAGGATGCGATGGGTCTAGTCTACGGGATTGTGACCGCCCTCGTTCTCACGATTTTCATGATCGTCTTGATCATTGTTATTGGTCGGTGGGGCGGCAAAGAATAGGGCGAAGCCCTTTTATCGCGACGGTGGCATGGATTCCGGCTCATGAAGGTCGTGATCCTCGATGGCTACGTTGACGAGCCGTCGAACTTCGGCGTGCCGCCGTACATCTCGCCGTACCCCCGATACGTGACGGGCGCGATCCACGATGCGGGCCACACGTGGGAGTACGTCACGATCGACCAGGTCCGCAAGGGCCATCCGCTGAAGGGCGACCTCCTCGTCCTCATCTCGGGCCCCATCGTGCCGGGCAAGTATCTCCGGAGCCTGCCGATCAGTGAGAGGGAGATCGTCCGTCATGCGAGCGCGTTCGACGGTCCGCGAGTGTTCGGTGGACCGCTCGCGCGATTCCGCTATTACGACGAGACACTCGTCGAGCCGTTCGACTGGATCGCGCTGCGTGACATCGACACCGCGGTCTACGACCAACTCACCACCGGGGAATGGACGAATCGCGATCGCACGATGGAGGAGTGGGACCGCTGGGCCCTCCTCGGTGCGGACGTGGTCCAATCCCATCCCGACTTCCCGGAACCGCTGACGGTCGAACTCGATACCTCGAAAGGCTGCGTGCGGTACATCAACAAAGGCTGT
>DATMDM010000076.1:0-10390 GCA_035557795.1 Thermoplasmata archaeon
AACAACATCACGACGACCACAAATACGGCGATCCACAGCGACGCTCGAGCACTCGAAAAGCGCATCTTCTCCTCCCCCGGATTACCCTCTCCCCAGAGAGCCAGAAGGGATGGTTGTGTGCATTACTTAAGCGTTTATGTCTGAGGCGTTCACGCGCTGAAAGGATGCCAGAGTGAGGACACGGGCGAGGAAGTCAAGGGCCCGCAACGCGGCGTTCTCACCCTGAACCGAGATCCGGTCAGTTCAAAGCTCGCGTCTCTTCCGCGTACTCAACGACCCGGATTCCACGGCCCCGAGCCGAGAGCTCCTTGAAGTAAGGCAGCGGATCGAACGCGGTCTCAGGCGGAATGACGCCCTTTTGCTTGACCAACCCCTTTACCATCCATTGGGCCGCAATCGAGGGCGGGACGCCGGTGTCGACCACGCCCCCGCCGACGTTCCACTTCTTGTGGGGCCACGTGACCGCCTCGTACCGCAAGGTGATCGGATTTCCGTCCTTCTCGCCGACGAGGACGCACCGCTGGATGTCGACGTCGAGTTCGGGCTCTTTGGGCTTCGGCAGCGCGTCGATCACGGTCGCCGTGGCGTCGTACGGGCGGACCTTCGTCCCCTCGACCTCGATCTCCTCGCGGCTCGCGAGGCCTAGACGGACGAGCGTCGCAATCGTCTCCCGGAATTCGGGCGGGAAGGCGACGATGAAGTCCATCTCTTGGACCCCTTTCCCGATCGTCTTCGGCATCGTCGCCAGCTCGGAATGGATCGTGTAATAACCTTCAACGACCCCGACCGGGGACATGAACTCGGACCGCTCGAGGCCGGAGAGAGCGGGCACGAACCGGATCTTCCCTTTGCGGAGGATGGGCGCGTCAAGGGAGAACTCGTCGAAGATTGTGCGAATCGCGTACGGCGCCACGAACTTCCCTGGCTCTCCACCGGCGACCACCGCGCCGCTGCTCCGGAGGAGCACCTTGTCGACTTTGTCGAGTTTGCTCGCCCCGTGCATCCCCATCACGTTCATTGTGCCGGGGGTCGACCCGATCCCGAGGACGCACGTCACGCCGGCGTCCTTCGCCCGCGCGTCGAGTTTCAGTTGGCGAAGGGTCTGGTGGTAGAGTCCGCCCAGATCGCAATAGTGAATCCCCGCGCCGATCGCCGCTTCCATGATCGGGACGTTCAGATCGTACCAGCTGCTGTTGATCACACAGTCCCAGCGTTTCAGCTCGCGCATCAGGGCGGCCGAATCTCGAGCGTCGACCGGGACCGCCGTCGCACGGTCATCCCGCTGCGCGGCTGCGAACGCCTTCGCCTTCGCCGCGCTGCGTCCGGCAATCCCGACTCGCTCGACGCCGGGACTCGCGAGAAGATCCGGAACCGTGGATTGGGCCATGGCACCGTATCCGCCGAGGATGAGGACCTTCAACGCGCACCGCGAGTCGCCGGAAGCCGGGGTCTTCATTTACGTTTTTCGTCGGGAGCCAAAATCCCCGACAGGCGCGTTGCAGCGAGGATCGCGCAACCGCCGAGGATTAAGCCCACGCTGGTGCCGAAAGCCATCGCGTATCCGAGGTACTGCGCGGTGAATCCGCCGAGGAGCGGCCCGAGGATCGATCCGAATCCTTGGACCGCGTTGTACGTGCCGAACGCCTCTGCTCGGCCGTCCTCCGGAGCGAGGCGCGACACGAGGATGGAGCCCGCGACATTGATTAGCGCCCAGCAGAGGCCGACCCCCGCGTGCAGAGCGATCGCGATCCCGAGCCGAGCGCCGTACGGGAGGGCCGCCATCCCGACGAGAAGGAACGATGGGAACAGCATCGACCGGCCAAGGGACGCGTACAATTGCGTCGATCGGTCGCCTCGAGCCGAGACCCACCGGCCGACCCGCGGATACACCGCGATCGAGGTTGCCTGGCTCGCGATGTACACGGCGAAGATCTCCGGGCTTCCGAGGCCGTATGATTGCTTCAGGAAAATCGGGAAGAATCCATAGAAGGCGGTGAAGCCACCAAAGAGGAGGAACACACAGACGAGATAGATTCGCAGAGTGCGCGGCAGTCGGACCTTCTTTCGCCAGTCGAGGGGGTTGATGTAATGCAGAATGCGGATGGGCAGATACCGGCCCCGTTCGATCCGAGCATGAACGTCGGCGAGGTGGACCTCCCGGCGATCTACCCGGACCGCCGGCTCGCGAGTCCACACCTGAGCGAGGAGCCCCGAGAGGAGGCCAAGCGCCGCGCCGATCACGAAGAGCGCGCGCATCGATGAGACCTCCGCGGCGAGCAATCCCGGACCGATGACAAGCCATGCGACCCCGAGGGCTAGACCGGCGACCCAGCCGATCGCTGCGATGCGGCTCACGAGCGCAAGCCTCGCGGGCCATTCCGACCGCTTCGACGTCTCCATCAGGAGGACGGTCCCGGCAGGACCGCTCGCCGCGCCCAGAAAACCCGCAAGGAGATTCGCCAAGTAGAACTGGGACATGTTCCCGGACACGGCCATCGCGAAGAGGGCGATCCCGCTCCCGACGAATCCAATCAGCAGGAAGACCTTGCGCCGCGCGAACCGATCGGAGAGGGATCCCCACAAAATGAAGGCGGGGACGGACGCGAGGCTCGTCGCCGCGGCGATGATGCCGACCGTGAAAAGCGTCCCGCCGAGGGCGTAGGCAAACAGCGGAATCAGGGCCGAGGTCGCGCCGCCGGCGACCCCTTGCGGGAGGTACGAGTAGAACCAATGAGACCCGTCCGTCCGGTCCATCCCATCCCTTCGGCTCAGGCGAGGCGGCGCACCCGCGCCGACGTATAAGGCCTTTCCTCCGCGGTCAAAGGAGATCGAACACGAGCTTCGCCGCAGCGATGAACAGAACGATGATGAAGATCAGCGCGACGGATCGAGTCCTCAATTTCTCGAGACCCCACCGCGATCCAACGTACGCGCCCACGAAGACGACGGGCATCAGGATCGGAATGAGGACGAACTCCGAGGGCCATGCGAAGCCTCCCGGCCGGAGCGCGAGATCGATAACGTACGCGACGAAACCCACCGCGGCGGTCGGGATGATGAGCAGCGACGACGTCCCGATCGCCTTCCGGGTTTTCCGGCCGAGAACATACACCAGGAGAGGAACGTTCAGCAAGCCGCCACCGATCCCCATGCTCCCGGACAGGAAGCCGGATCCCGTCGTCGCGGCCGCGGTCGCTGCGACACGGGGCGGCGTCATCGCGGAATCATCATCCTCGTCGACGGACCGGGCGTTCTTCATCCAGTCCCGGACCATGTAGACTCCGAACACGATCAGCACGGCCGCGAAAAATGCCTCAAACGTTTCCTGATTCAACACCTTCAATGTGAAAACGGTCCCGACGATGGCTCCCAGGAGGGCCCCTGCAAGTAGGACGCCTCCGAGCCGGAAGTCCACGAACCCTCGGCGGTGATGGTTGATCACGGACGAGGTCGCAGTCGCGATCGTCAGCGTGAGAGAGATCGGTACTGCCAGATCCTTGTCCGGCACCCCGGTCGACAAGAGGATCGGCACGAAGAGGAGTCCGCCCCCGAGGCCCAGGTTCGAATAGATGAACGCCACGCCGAAAATGAGGATGGCCTGAATCAGGAGGACGAGCGCGTCCACGCGCGCGCAAAGCCGGTGCCGTATTAATTACTAACGAGAAACTATCGGGAATGGGTCGGTGCAAGCGAGTGGTCCTCCTCGTGCGATTCGGCGAGATTGCCTTGAAGAGTCGGTTCGTGCGCCGCCAGCTCCGGGACCGCCTCGTCGCAAACATCCAGGACCGCTTCGCGGCCGATGGCGTCGAGTGCATCACGGATTCAGATGAGGCGCGCGTCTATGTCTACGCAGACGATATGGCCCGGTCTCGGTCCATCCTCACGCGGGTCTTCGGCGTCGTGTCGATCAGCCCCGCCGCGGAGACCCATGCCGACCTCGCGTCGCTGCGGCACGTCGTCCTCTCCGAGGCGAAGTGGTCCCTCGCGGCCGGGAAGACGTTCGCGCTTCGGACGCGGCGCGTGGGTACCCATCCGTTCACGAGCCAGGACCTGGCCCGCGAGCTCGGCGATGTCGTGCGCCTCGCCCATCCAGGAGTGCGCGTGAATCTGTCCCACCCCGATATCGAAATCCACATCGAGGTGCGTCAGAACCGCGCTTTCGTGTTCCAGGAGATCTGGCCCGGACCCGGTGGGCTCCCCCTCGGCAGCCAGGGCCGGGGCCTCGCAGTGGTCAAGGATCGCGGGGGCATGGTCGCGGCCTGGATGGGGATGAAGCGCGGTTGTCGCATCGCCGTCGCCACGGCGCCCGGCGAACCGCTCGTCGAGCCGCTCCGCCGGTGGGACGTCCGTCTGAAGGTCCTCGACTTGCCGCCCAACGGACAGCTCGCGGAGCTGGCGAAAATCACCCGGGCGGATGCGGTGTTCCTCGGGACCCGGTGGTCCTCCTTCGACCCCGGAGATCACGGCGGCCTCAACGTCCCCGTGTTCGAACCGGTCATTGGACTCTCGGACGAGGAAGTCGGACGCCTCGCGTCCCACATCGAGTCGGCGTGAGGTCACTTGCCCGTGCGATCGTGGGAGCCGATGCTCGGCCGAATCTTTTCGGCTCCTTTGCCCTTGTACAAGAGGCCGCGGCCTTTCTTTCCGGCGGACGTCAGGCCTCGGAACACACGGCCGCGGTTCGCGGGATGGCAGATCCAGTTGATCTTCGGATCGTTCCGGATCGCAGGATGCTTCGGGTCGACGAGGATCACCTCGTAGTACTTGTGCATCCCGTCCTCGCCGACCCAATACGAGTTGAGGACCTCCATGTTCGGATAGTGCTTGGCGGTCCGCTCCTCCGCGATCCGCTGGATCGACTTCGCCATCGTGATCTTGACGAGCCCACGGCGTTTCGGGTGTCGCCCGCCCATCGGGCGTGGCCTGCGCCGGCCTCCGCGCCGGACCCGCGCACGGACGACGACATACCCTTGTTTCGCGCGATATCCCAGCTCGCGGGCGCGATCGATCCGCGTCGGCCGCTCCACGCGGACGAAGGCGTTACCGCGACGCCATTCGACCATCCGCTGAAAATGCGTCTCCTTGACCACGCCGCTCCGAGGATTCTTCCACGCCTGCTTCACGAACGCGTACAGGTTCCGCGGACGAGCCGGCGGCTTCGCTTCCCCTTCCGGGGCAATGCTCAGCTCCGGTTCCGGAGCCTTTGGGGTTTCGTCGGCCATGGCCCAACCCCCTGGATTTACGGATTCGCCCGAAGGTACATCTCCCGACCAGGGTCGTCGAAAGCGCCGCGCCAAAGGGGGGAGACTATTAAGCCCTTTCCATCAACTCGCGGCCCGCTCTCCCCCTGAAAAACGCGCGTCCTTCGGAGGCTCTTCGACGACGGCCGAAAGCCAAGCCCCCGAATGTTCGGTGGATCCCAAAATTTGGATATTCGGGGGACGACATACATTGACTCGACCATGTTGATGGATTCTGCGCCGGTTCCCTCGATCTGGTACCACACCCCGACGTTCGGCGTGGTCCGAGCTGGAATCGCCGGAGGGTTTCGATGGCTATCCGTCGCCTTGGCCGTGTACGCCGGCTCAGCGGCGATGGCGAGCGCGTCCGTGGGGCTCTGGTTGCTCGCGCTGGAGACATCGAACCGCGCGGATCCGATCTCGGGGGTCTTCAATCTAGCCGGAGCAATCACGACTCTCGCCGCGGCATTTCTCGCCCTTGCGGCGTTGGTCCTCCTGCTGGTCGGATCCGGTAAGTTGCGACCATCCGCGCAGGTCGCCCTCAGGACGACGACGCCCGTCTTGCAGTGGTATCGGACGGCGCTGGTGTTTGCCTTCACGCTCGCCCTGCTCACCGCGCTCGCCGTCGTAGGTTGGATGTTCTCCCGGGGTCCGTCGATCTTCGGGCCCGTGGTTCTCGCGCTCAGCGGGGCGGCCGCGATCGCGTTCCTCACCGCGGTGCTCCTGCCGCT
Organism: Thermoplasmata archaeon; assembly: GCA_035557795.1. Lineage (GTDB taxonomy): Archaea > Thermoplasmatota > Thermoplasmata > RBG-16-68-12 > RBG-16-68-12 > RBG-16-68-12. Next base: position 5,972 of record DATMDM010000076.1, read on the forward strand.
GCATGCCCTCGTCCCACAGAACCGGCGGACCGGCCTGTGGATCGTCGCGGCCCTCTCCATCACGGCAATCATGGCGGAGGTCATCGTCCCGATGGGCACGTTTTCAGGACACCCTCCGGCGATGAATTGGATGACGCTCGGCGGCTTCCCGCTCCTGAACTGGCATCTTGTTTTCGGGGCCATTATCGCCGCGTGCAGTTTCTTTCTCGCGTGGAGCTATTGGATTCTTGCGGCCGATCTCGCGGACCAGCCAGGCCGCTTCATCAGGAAGCCGGACCGCGTCTCCTGAGTCGGCGGGGTTTGCGCCCGCGCCCATCCGGTTCGAGCCCATGAAGATAGGACTGACGAATTAGTGCGGCGGCGGCTGCGACTTGGCGGATAGACCGCACATCGACTCGCGTCCGAAACCAGCCCCAGCCTTGAGTCGGCGGCGCCCGCTTCGCGAGACCAGAACCGTCCCGGAGTTCTCGAGGTGAGGGCAGGAGGAAGATCTGAACCCGTTCCCGGAGCGGTCGTATCTCAGCGAATATTCGATTCCCGTTGCGGCTTCGCCACGAAATCCAATGCTCGCTCACATGTTCGTCAATCCGGTCATTGCGTCGGGCCGCAGCGATTTGCAGCCTATTCCTTAGCCCGAGCACAATCTCCCTCGACGAATCGCTAGACCTTTCGAGTGCCGTTGCCATCGGTCAACCTCCGGATTCTCCAACCGGTTTCCGCAGGATGAAAAGGAACTTGAAACCGCGAAGGAAGAAATTGAAGCGCCGAGCCCGGTGCTCCCACATCGGGGAGGCCGAGCGATCGTGGTGACGAACGAGAACAATCGTGTCGATGGGGTCGAACCAGCGATCGAGCACTCTGAGGAGGCGGAAGCCCACCGGCGTGTAGACGCCTCTACGGTACTCATCGGCGATAACCCAGCCGAGAATGCCTCCGGAGCGCAAGACCCGATGGGCTTCGGACGCGACCTTTTCCATCTCCTCGTAGAAGCGCGTGTCGCGGCACGAGATCCGACCGAGACATCGGGAGTCGGGGCTGTAAACGACGTTGTCGGAGTACGGAGAATCAATCACCGCGAGAGCGGCGGTCTGCGCCGAAAGGGGCCACGATCGGGCATCGGCACGGAGAATGTGCGGCCGACGGGGCGCGAGGTCGAACGAGACGGCGCGCCGACCAAGCGCTCGGGCCACGTCCCCAATGGTCCCGGACCCGGCCATCGGATCCACGACGAGTTCGCCGGGACCCGTGTACCGGCGGACGAGATTCGCCGCGCAACCGGCCGGGGTGACTCCGTTGAAGGAGGCGTCGCCCGCATCCGGATGGCCCGCGGACTGGGAGGGGAAGTCCCAAGTCGTGTAGGCTTCCAGGTCGGTGCGTCCGAGCATCGCCCACGCCTCGGCGGGCACGGGGGAGGGAGCAGGCGAAGGGGTCGGCGCCATCATCCGACCCCATGTCGCCTTTGCATATGAATGGCGACCTGAGGGGGAGATGTGTAAAAGTGAAAATCTACCTAGGGAGCGGCGAATCCCCGGAGAAATCGACGGATTTCCGGGAGCGTCGGATAGGGCCGGCGACGATTCTGTAGGTGAAGCGCTGCGGCCGCGTTCGCGAACCGAAGCCATTCCTTGACCGAGGACTGAGTCAGTTTCGCGTACGCGTAGGCGGCGTTGAAGACGTCTCCACACCCCGTTGGGTTGTCGATCGCAACGTCGAACGCGGGACTCCGGACGACGCCGGATGGCGTGATGGCGGTGGCCCCTCGGTCGCCCTGGTGGATTACGACTTCCGCGGCGCCGAACGAGCGAAGGCGTTTTCCCGCTTGGATCGGAGATTGTTCCCCCGCGACGGCGCAGACTTCCGTCTCGTTCCCGAAAAAGACGTCGACGTGAGGGAGACAGATCCGGACCGCTTCGATCCGCTCTCCCGGCCACCCCCGAGGATCCGTCGACACATCCAACGAGGTCGTCGCCCCGAGTCGGCGGGCGCGGGCGAGAAGCGTCGCGGTCGGTTTCCCCACGAGTCCGCTGGTCCACCAGAACCCGGACCGATGCACGTGATGCGCCCCTCGAATTGCTTGAACGGGAACGTCGCGAAGCCGCAATCGTGCATTCGCCCCCGGGTCCGTGACGAGCGCGCGTCTCCCGGTGGACCACGTCAAGGCCATCGTGCTTCCTGTGGGTCGGCGTGGATCGACGCACAGACGTGCGCGGACGCCGTACTGCCGATACCGATCGCGCAAGAGTCTCGCGTTCGAATCCGATCCCACCGCGCCGATGAACGTCGTCGAGGCACCCAAGCTCGACATCTGGAGCGCGAAGTTCGTCGCGTTCCCTCCGGGCAGCGGATCGAAACGCGGGACTTCGGCTTGGACATCACCCGGAGCGAAATCCGCCATCGGGGGCGTGACGAGATCGACGATCCCGTCGCCGACGGCGACGACGCGGGGCGATCGCGAGGCCATCCCTCACGCCCGCCAAAGGCCCTGCCGCTTGAGCTCCTCGACCACGAGCTTGTAGTCCGCCGGCCGACCGCATCGCGGGCAGAACAGGCTGCCGTGCGCGTCGCGGACCGGATCGGGTCCTTCCCATCCGCAGTACCGGCACAACGCATCGGTGGCTGCCATCGTCACCCTCAGAAGAAATCCTCGAGTGTAAGCTTCTTATCGGCCCGGCGAGACGATTCCGCCGGCAGGGCCTCGCTGAAGTCGTCGCTGGACAGCGACTTCTGCTGCGACCTCTTCCCCGTCAGGAGGGCCTTCTCGTCCCAGCCGTAGACTTCGGTCACGTAGGCGAGGGTCTGCGCGACGCGGCGCGCATAGTACTCCCAGTCCGGCATCTTCTCGAACTTCGCGCCGGACAGATAGGGCTCGACCTCCATCGGGGATTTCTTGTGGTCCGTCACGATCCACGAGACCTTCATGCCGGGCATGAACTCCTCGCCCATCTGCTCGAGCTTGCGCGCCGCGATCACGTTGCTCATGGAATCCGGGTTCACGTACTGGTTCTCCTCCTTGACCGTGCGGGAAATCACGAGCATTTCGATCGGGTCCTTGTCCGGGTTCGCCAGCGGCGGGTTCCCGTCGCGGACCTCCGCGACGATCCGCTTCGCGAGGTCGATGGCCCCGTCCGGATCGTTGTCGAGGATCTTGTCGAACACGAGAAGTTGGGCCTCGCTCTGGAGGTCGAACGCGTCCGTGCGCCGGATCTCGTACCCGCGGACGACGATCTCGCCTTCCGTCGGCCATGCGACCTTCCCGGCGTACCGCTTCTTCCGTCCGTGGCTGAAGAGGCTCCGGTAGACCTTGTCCACTTCCATGCTGATTCGGCCGCGCGAGAACCGCTCCGCGGTCTTGCGGGCAAACTCGAGGGATGGTTCCAACCCGGCAGCGGGCGACTGGAAGAACACGGAGTCCGTGTCCGCGTACACGACCTTCACGGCATCCGCCTCGAGTTCGGCGATGATCCCCTTGATCCGTTCCCTCGCGAACGCGGTGATCGAGGCGCCGACCTTTGGGTCGTTGAACCGATAGAACGAGGATGCCAGCACGCCGTAGAAGGCGTTCATCAGGACCTTGATCGCCGCCTGGAGGCCGTCGTAGAACTCCCGCATCTCGGGGTCCGTCGCTTCGCGCATTTTCGTCCGCACGTCTTGGCGGTCCCTCATCAGGCTCGCGAGGATCACCGGGAGGAGACCTTTCTTCACGTCGGCGGAGAGGAACTTCGCCCCCGTCGGGCTCTCGATCGTCCCTTGGGGCGAGACGGTCGTGAAGCAGATGTTGTTCTCGATGATCAGGGACGGATACATCGCGCGGAAATCCAGCGAGATGACCCATTCGTACAGACCGGGCTGCAGGCTGTGCACGTACCCGCCTTCGATTTGCTCGACGCGACCGCCCCGCATCTTCATCATCGGGACCGCGACGTGGGCGCGGTCTGCGGCGCGGATCAGGATGGAGTCGATCAGGTTCGACGTGCGCCCGTGCAGCACGTCCTCGAGAGGGAGCTTGCTCACGGCCGCCAGGTCCAAGGTCTTCTCGATTCGACTGATCTTCTCGAGAATCCGGAGCGAGAGGTCGGCGTCATTCAGACAATATCGGATGACTTTCTCGCGGTCTTTCGCCCATTCTTCGTCGATATGTCGCCGCGAGAGCTCGTGTTTTCCTTCGCCCAAGAGCTGGCGGCCCACGTAGTCGAGCGTCTCCTGTTTCATGTGCAGGCTCAGGCGCTCCGCCCGCACGGCCCACCAGACGTCCGTGAGGATGCGGCCGTCGACCCGCCAGAACCGCTCGCCGAGGTGGAAGAAGTCCGAGAAGTCGCGCGCGAGCTGGAGCCTCGGAATCCCGTTCTTCGCAGCCCGATCGATCAGGACGGGCAGGTCGTAGCCGTCGATGTTGTATCCGGAGATGATGTCCGGGTCGAG
>DATMDM010000077.1:0-14526 GCA_035557795.1 Thermoplasmata archaeon
GAGACGATCTAGGCGCGCGATTGCGCGAGAGAGAGAACCGTCGTGCGAATTCGCTCTATACGAGGCAATCTCAGGCCGGTCGGGCCTGTGGACGCGCAGAAGTAGTGTCGCTTAGATTGGTCGCCATCCCCACCCAAGCCCGCTCGAAATGGCGGCACCTTTCCAACTGCATGATCCGAACAGAAGCGTCCGTAGCTGTCTTGGAAGTGCTTCGCCTCGACCTCCTGGCTGAATCGAAAGTCTTGCCCTCGCGCGAGGTCCCTCGGTACCTCCGCGTTTGGTTGTCCCATCGAGGCCGCAATGATTCCCAAACTTGATAATGGCGCCGCAAGCCTGAACCGAGCGATTAGCATCCAACGCATCAGTAAGGCACTCCGCGATGAGCGCAGAGAACGAGAACGACCGCCCATTGCTCGGTAAGACCGAGAACGAGCGCCCAATGCTCGGTAAGACCGAGAACGAGCGCCGAATGCTCGGCAAACCGTTCGGATTGGAAGAGGGGACATGCTACCTCGTTCGGGGGAAACAATCCGAAACGAGCTACCTGCTCTTCCAAGCCGTTGTGGAACAGGGGACTCCCGGCCTTTGCATTACGACGATGTACCCGGAGAAAGTGCGTTTGCGGTACAGTCTCGCCTCCGTTCCGGTCTGGTGGATTTCCTTCGTCCCAGGCGATCGGCACTACGCCCCAAACGCGATCGGCATCCTTGCGAAGGTGATCGAGGGCTTCGTCGACGAGAACCCAGCCGGTTGCGTCGTGCTCCTGGACGGGGTTGAATCGATCATGAACAACATCGGGTTCGACAAGGACATGCTCTTCGTCGAGCACATGAACGAGTACGTGATGTCGCGGAAAGCGATCATCCTTTTCACCGTGGATCCCGAGTGTTTCAAGCTATCCGAATTCGCCCGCCTCGAGAGATCCCTCAAAAGCATCGACGAACCGCAGTTGCGCCAAACCCTGGACAACCCGGAACACTATCCTCGAACTGGAATCCGCTAACTGACGCAGACCCAAACATGAACGAACGGTCTCCCGGTGGCGGGACGAAGTGAAGGGATATCACCTCAGCCGTCCACCTCGCCGAGGAACTCATCCTTCGCCGCCCACAGGTGATGGATTCACCCAAGGATGCGCTTGCGCGGATCAAACGCGCCTTCGCGGGGCCCTTGATAGATCGCGATTCGCGTGGGAGAGAGCGCCGTCGTGCGGATTCGAACCGCAGACCACCCGATTAACAGTCGGGGGCTCTACCGGACTGAGCTACGACGGCTTGCGACGCGATACAAAGGGGGTCCTCAAATAGTTTCTCAGCGGCACCGGAGTGAGGGGTCGACAAGGACCGTGCAGGGTTCCCGCGGGGAGAGCTATTAAATAACCAGAACGCCGGGGTCGACGTCCGGCTCATAAGGCTTAGATAGGAGGGCTCCCTCGGCCCGCCGATGATCGGCGAGAAGCGGCTGTTCGGCCTCATCGCGCTCGTCGTCGGGCTCGTGGCGGGAGTCCTGATCCTCCTCGATGTCCAGGCGAAGCAAGATCTCAATCTCGTGGACTTGATCGCCGGGATCGGTGTCCTCTACGGCAGCTACCTCATCTACCGCGGCAAGACAAGCATCCTGTTCGGCTGGGGGAAAACCCGTCTCGGATCACTGATCAACCTCGCGATCGGCGTCTTGACGCTCCTGATCCCAGGAGGCGTCGGCGGCATCGCGTCGATCCTTGCAATCGTGAGCGGCATCGTTGGATTTCTTTCCGCGTGACCTCCCGCCGGGCGAATGAAGGCGGACGTCATCCGAGCGTCTTTCGGAGCTCTTGGACCGTGCCGGACATCGAGTCGAGGACGCCTTTCAAGTAGTCGAGGAACTCCTCGAGCTTGTCCGTCGTCACGGCCCCTTCGGGCGACGGTTTGATCAACCCTTCCTGCTCCAAGATCCGCAAGGAGTAGCGCACCTTGTGCTGCGGGAAGTTGAGCAGTTCCGAGAGCCGAATGATGCCGATCGGCTGGTTCTCCATGATGGCCTTGAGCATCGCGACGTGTCGCTGCAGGAGCTTGACCTCGGCCTCGATCTTGCTGGTCAGCGCGCTCCTCCGAGTCACGAAAAACGTCCCCCTACAACCCGTGACATGGTCCGTGATAACGTGGGCTCTCTTAAAAGGTTCGACGCGCGGACGATGCGAAGAACGCCATGTCCCGATTGCACGATTCGCCCCATCCGCGGGACGTCACCGCGATGATCCCGATCGGGACATCCTGCGGGAACAGGGCGAGTCCGCGGTCGGCCGCCCTTTGCGGCGAGAGGCCGTCCGCGATGCGATCGTACACGAACTTGGACAAGACCTGCTTGATGATCTCCTCGCCGATGCCGGTGACGGAGACCGCGCCGCGAGGACCCGCATACAATCCGGCGCCGACGATTGGAGAGTCGCCGACGCGTCCCGGCAGCATGAACGCAAGGCCTCCGGTCGATGAGCCGGTGGCGAAGCGACCCCGTCGGTCGCGCGCGACGGCGCCCACCGTGTCGTGGAGCGCGACGCCTTTCCACTTCCGCGCGTACCGCGGGAGCCGGCCGTTGCGGATCTTCTCCAGGCTCTCCTCAAGGTGGCGGCGAGAATCCGGGGTCGAGGGATCGTATCTCGCGTGGCCCTTCGACCGCGCAAACGCGATCGCGTCGGGGCCCACGAGGAGGATATGGGGCGTCTTGAGGACGTCGTACGCGACCCGGATCGGGTTCTTCACCTCCTCGATCGCGGCGACCGAACCCGCCTCGCGGTCCCAGTTCATCAGCGCCGCGTCCATCTGAATCCGACCGTCGATCCGCATTCGCGACCCTGTCCCCGCATTCAAGCGCGGATCGTCCTCGAGGACCACGATCGCTTCGACGACCGAGTCCAACGCCCGGCCTCCGCGCGTCAGGACCTCCATGCCGCGGGCCCCCGCGAGATCCGCGGCATCCTGCACGGATGGATCGGAACCGGCGCCGCAATGCGTAAGCAAAAGAGGCCGCACGACGCCGGCACATACGCCGGGCGTTTCAACCTTTGCTCACGCAGATTCTGCGGACACGGTTGACGCTTCGAGACGAGCCGAGAGTTCGGCCGCGCGGCGACGGAGCTCGTCGCGAATCGCGCGAAGTTCCTCCCGCGTCTTGCCGGTCGCGCCCGGGATCGGCCAGTCTTCCGACTTCTCGCGAGCGCCGATCGGGCATCGGTCGAGGCATCCAAACGTGACGATCCGGGCCGCCCGAGCGGTCATCTCGGGGGTCACCGTTCGCGGCGTCTTTGGACCGAGCTCGATCCCGATTTCCCGGAGCAGCTCCGGCACCACAGGGTTGATGCGCGCGGCCGCTTGAACGCCCGCGCTCTCCGCGTGCCAACCGGGAGGCGCCGTCGCGTTGAAGAGCGCCTCGGACAGCACGCTCCGGAACGTGTTCTCGACGCAGACGAAGAGCACTCTGCGCATGCTGTGAGACAATCGTGCGCACGCCAAATAGATTCGGGCCGCGGCGCTCGATAATCATGAGCCAAGTCCTAAATAACGCGGCTCGCGTCGTCGGCGGAGTGCCCGCGATCCAGGCGTCCCAGCTCACGAAACGCTACGGTGCGCTGGACGCGTTGAAGGGAGTCGACCTGGTGGTGGAGCCGGGCGAATTCTTCGGCCTCTTTGGTCCGAACGGGGCGGGCAAGACGACGATGCTTCGAATCCTGACCGGCCAGCTGCGTCCGACCTCCGGCGAAGCGCACGTCCTGAACGTCGACGTGGTCCGAGAGCCGCTCCAGGTCAAGTCGCTCGTCGGCATCGTGCCCGAAGTGGAGTCGCCTCCGTCGTACTTGACCGCACACGAGTACCTGTACTTCGTCGGGCGCGTTCGGAAACTGGACGGCCTCGAGGAGCGAATCGCGCACTGGTTCGAGTTCTTCGATCTCGATGAAGGCGGGACGACGCTGTGCAAGGACCTCTCGAAAGGGACCCGACAGAAGCTCATGCTCGCCGCCGCGTTCATCCACGAGCCGGCCCTCGTCTTCCTCGACGAGCCGTTCATCAACCTCGATCCCATCTACCAACGGAAGCTCAAGGACTTCCTCGCCCAATACGTCGCGGGCGGAGGGACCGCGTTCATGGCCTCCCACTTGCTCGAGATCGCCGGGAAGCTCTGCAATCGCGTCGCGGTCATCCAGAGCGGTTCGATCATCGCGACGGGGACCGTGGACCAGATTCGGGGCGGCGATGCGGATCTGGAGTCCGCGTTCCTCCGGCTGGTCGGTGCGTGACGATGAGCTGGCTCCTTCGCCTCATGCTGAAAGAGGAATTCCGGGTCCACGCGAGCTACTCCGGCCAAACGATGTTCGTGTCCTTCCCGTTCATCATCACGATGTTCAGTCTCTCGATCGCCGTCACGAGCGGGCGGTTGTTCGCGTACACGCCGCTCCCGGATGCGATTCTGCTCCTGCATGTGAGCGTCTTCCTCTACGGCCTCAGCGTCGGCGCGTTCGGATTCCTGGGCCGGCAGTACCTGGAGCGAACGACCGGGACGCGCAACTATCTCGTCGCCATGCCCGGAATCCTTCCGATGCGGTTCCGGAGGACGTTCCTGGGCATGTTCGTGCGAGACGCGATTTTCTACATGGTCTTGCTCCTCGTGCCCGCGACCATCGGCCTCGTCCTCTCCGTGCCGGTGACGCACTTTCGCCTGACGAGCATCGGGGTCCTCTTCGGCACCGCGCTCTTGTCGTTCCTCTTGGGGATGTCCCTGAGTTTCTTCGTCTCGACCGTCTACATGCGAAGCCGCGCGGGATTTATCGTCGCCGTCGCGGTTGTATCCGCGATCTTCGCGACCGCGGGGGCCGCGCGCGCCATCCCCTTCTCCTGGATCCTCCCGAGCCTCGCGGCCCACGAGCTTCTCCCGCCCCTGGGAGCGAACCTCGGTGCGGCCGCGTCCCTCGCCCTGTTCGGATTGGGCATCGTGGCGGCCCTGATTGGGGGGGCCGCGATCCTCGTCCCGGAACGATTTGAGCCTCCGACGGTCAGCGTGCACAACGAGCTGCCTGGAATCATCGCGCGACTCGCGCGGCTCGAAGGGTACAGCGCCCTCCTCGGCAAGGAATTCGTCGATCTCCAACGAAGCGGGACGTATGCGAAGATGTTCTTCTCGTTCGTGACGCCGCTCTTGCTCCTGTCCTTCACCGCGTGGTTCGTCCGGTACGGACTCCAAGTGCCGGTCGGCTTCAACACGGTCTTCTACGCCGGCATGGTCGGATTCTTCGGCGTGATCCTGTACAATTGGATGAACAACGTCGACGCGACCGACTACCTCGCGACGGTGCCCGTCTCGGTCCCGCAGGTGATCCGGACGAAGTTGATCGCGTTCCTCCTCATGACGACGTGGATCGGCGTCGGATTCGTCGTGATGATCGCGTGGCTGAACGCAGACACCCGATTGCTCTGGCTCGCCATTCCGATTGTCCTCGTCACCTCGTTGTACATCGTCGTCATGACGGCCTACCTGACCGGCCTCCGGACGAACTCATTTCTCTTCGATCCCGGCGTCCTCGCGCGTTTCAGTGTGATGTCGATGCTGCCGGATTTCGGACTCACCATCTTATCGTTCACGATCGACCGCGACCTCCGGCTGTCGGCCATCGGTATCGGCCTCGTCCTCGCCATCCTTGGCGCGATAACGTATATCTTGCTCAAGGGCATTGACGAGAAATGGCGCGGCACGGAATTCGGCGAGTGATGGCCGCGGGGTCAGCACCATGGACGGCAACGCCGCCTTCCGTCGAGCCATGCACATCGTCTCGCCAATCTTCCTGTCGTACTACCTTCTCCCCGAACAACTAGGCTCCGGCATCACCCGCACCAGCGTGACGCTGCTCTTTCTCGGAACGGCGGCGTGTATCGAGATTGCGCGGATTGCGCTCGGCATCCGGCTTTTCGGCATGCGCCCGTACGAGGGCAAGCGCGTCTCCGCATATGCTCAAGGCGCCCTCGGCTTGGCGCTTGCGTTCTTCCTCTTCGGAGATCTCCTCGGGACACGGGCCCCGTATCTCGTCGTTCCCGTCTTCCTCGGTATGGCGTGGATCGATCCCCTCGCGGCGCTCGCCCGGAGGAGATCGTGGCCTCGCGCCGCGGTCGTCGCGGCCTATTTCGTGCTCTTCCTCGGCACCGAATACGCGATGCTCGGAGTTCGAGCGTGGAGCTGGCGGTTCTTGTTCGCGGTGCTCGCGACGGGATCCGCGATGATCGTCGAAGGGCCGAAGCACGCGCAACTCGACGATGATCTCCTCATGCTGGTCGTGCCGCTCGCGGTCCTCACGCTGGCCGTGCTAATCTTCCAGCCACCGATGCTACCGTAGAACTTCGAGTTTCCCGAATCGACCGGCGCTGACCTGCATGTTGCCCCGCCATTCCCGGACCCAACCGTTCGTGATGCGGATCCGGTCGTTCGCCTGGACGCGTTCGATCTCCTCGTTCCACAGGCTGACGGAGACCTCAGTGCCCTCGTCGTCGACGGCCTTCGCGTCGGCCACCTTCCCGGTCGAGCCACTGCGGCTCGAGAAATCCCGCGTCTCGCCCTTCTGACGAATCGTCAGTTCGATGACGTCGACCTTGCTCTCCGGGCGAAGTTCCTTGACTTTCATTCGACCGGTGCCACGAACGCCCCGGCTTCGCTTAAACATTTCCGCGGCCCGGCGGACCGAGAAATCATGGAGGGGGAGCGACGCGTGCATCGAGCGGAAGCGAAGGTCGTTCCGCTGATTTCCTCCACGCTCGTGAAATTCTTTCAGCCGCCGAAATAAAACTTATAACGGCACAGCCGGATATCGAGCGCGTCGGTCTATTTGAATCGCATCAAGGTTGTTAGCGAAGTCGCCGAACTCGTTCCCATTCTTCGCGCGGTCGATACCGAGGTCAAGAGCGAGGTCTTCAAGGAGGTCTCCACGGGTTGGAAGACGGCCCGCGAGATCGAGGAAAAGTTCGGCGGATCGGGCTCCGACGCCCTCCGGTTCTTCGAGAAGATGAAACTGGTGGAGACGAAATGGCAGACCGGTCCGACCGCCTCCCCGGAAAAGGCGTATCATGCGTTCTACTCCTCGTTTCACATCAACGCGACCGCCCCGGTCCCGGAAATCTCCGATGTCCTCCACGCCGCGATGATGTCGGAAGAGGCGTACGCAGCGATCGAAGAGAAGATCTTCGAGATGGTCGGGACGGAAGGCAAGTTCTCGGGTGACGTGGCCGACACGCTCAAGGTGACGCAGACGAAATTGAAGGCCCTCGTGAAACGCTCGCCTCGTCTCGACTTCCGCGGTCACCGAATCATCCGGTTCGAGGATTGATCGGTGATCACGGTCCTCCGTCTCGGGCACCGCCCGGCACGAGACAAGCGGGTCACGACCCACGTGGCGCTGACCGCGCGGGTCTTCGGTGCGGACGCGGTCCTCGTCTCGACCCGGGATCCGGTGCTCGAGCGGACCGTCCGGAACGTGGTGCGCCGATTCGGAGGCTCGTTCCGGATCCAGACCGGTGTGCCCTGGCGTCGCACCTTGCAGGAATGGAACGGCCCGAAGGTCCACCTGACGATGTACGGTCTACCGATTGAGGACGCGCTCACGCGCATCCCGCGGGAAAATCTGCTGATCGTCATCGGCGCGGAGAAAGTCCCGCGAGAGGTGTACGACCTCGTGGACTTCAACGTGGCCGTGGGGAATCAACCCCACTCCGAGGTCGCGGCGCTCGCCGTGTTCCTGGACCGGCTCCATGGCGGCCGGTCCCTCCGGGTTGAAGCGGCCGCTCCCGTGCGCATCCGGCCAAACCCGAGGGGGAAATCCGTGGACGGCTCGGGCGGCTGAACCCGCAAGCTTAATCGACCGCAGTCGAAATGGCTACGTGTGCGCGCCTCGATCCTCCTTGCCTTCGCCCTCCTGACGCTTCTGGCCTTTCCGGACAGCGGTGCGGCGGTGAGCGGGCCGGTTCTGACGCCGGGCGACTCCTGGACGTACCGCACGAACACGTCGATTGGCGGAGCCTTCTATCTCGTCGGCAACGTGACGCTGACGACAAAGGGCGGAGAGCGGGTATCGGTGGAGGGGACGACGTACGACGCGGTCCGATTCGCCCTGTCGGGTGCGGGCACGGCGAGCGGGACGGTCGCGACCCAGCTCGGCCCGGCGCGCGCCTCCGGAAGCTGGGTCCTCTCAGGGAACGAGGTCCTCGAATCCGCCGGTCTCAAGGTGATCTCGAGCGTCCTCGACCTCGAGGCCTCGGGAACCCTGCATGCGGCGCCCGTGGCGATTCCATTCCAGCTTAGCGTCCAGAACACGACGACCTTCCGGATCGTCGACGACTCGTGGCGGTTCCCGCTCGAGATCGGGAACTCGAGTGTGGTGGCGAGGCGAATGAATTTCTCGGAGGACTTCCGGTTCTTCTACGGACTCCAATCGACTCCGTTGCACTCGCAAGGAAGTCTGTGGTGGAACGCGACGTACACGCTCGAGGCGCAAATCGCGGTCGACACCCCGGCGGGCCATTTCGGCGCGTATCGGATCCGTGAGGCCGCCCCGGACGGGACGTACGGCCTGCTCTACTACGCGCCCGCGACAGGGAACGATGCACGGACCGAGGCGTACAACGGCACGGCCAAGGTCGCGACCAGCGAACTCACTTCGTATCGATACCAGGCGCTCGAACCGGCTCGGTTCTTCGGTCTCACGGGGACCGATTGGGCAATCGCCGGAACCGCGGTGGCCGCCGTCGGGGGTGTGGTTGCCACCCTGTGGCTTCGCCGCCGTCGTCGATCGAAAACATCGGGACCGGAGCCGAACCAGCCGCAGACCTGATCACCTCAGGTCGTCGAGGTCCGTCGGCCGGTCTTCAAGGAGGACGGTCATCGTGTGGCGCGACGTTTTGGGCGGGAACAAGTCGCCGGTCCGGCCGCGGCGGATCACATCCTCCTTCGTGACGACGGAGACGACTGCGTCCGGCCACGTCGTGAGGTGCACGATGTCGGAGAAATAGTCGATGAGGTACGCGGGAATTCTCCGGGCCCCGAGGGCACGGACCGCCTCGGCGCGATGATGCCCATCGAGGATCACGAAGTCGTGGTCCGCCACGAGGATCGGTCGCCGCAGGTATCCGTCCTTCCGGATCTGGTCCATCAACTGCTCGAGGAGCGCGGGTCGGATTCGCTCGTGGCCATGGAGTCGGCCGATCTCCACCACCTCGAATCGGAGGCTCGGCGTTCGCCGAGGCACGCGGCTCTGGCGGGCCATCGTGAGAATAACGGGCCTGCTTGGGAATAACGGTTTCGCAGCGACGCGGTCGCTCGACTCTATTTCGCAGCCGCCGCGATCGGCGGGGCCGCGCTCCCTTTCCGCAGGGACACGCGCTTGGGGAAATATCGCAACACGACGATGTCCCCCACGCTCTGCACCCAGCGGTACGGGACGCTGACCGCCCGGCTGCCTTCCACGAGGAGCGGATTCGTCTCCCCGACGAAGATGCCGTCGACCGCGCCGTTGTCCACATCCACGACCAAGTTGTTCACGTTTCCCAGGAACACGCCGTTGTGCGTGTAGACCTGGAGCCCGATGATTTCGGACAGCTCTTCGAGCAACGCGCTACACCATCCCTTCTGTTGGCGCGTATCTGAGGAGGCGTTCTTAAACGCTTCGGTGAACCGCCGAATTCGTCTTGACCCGAGGGGATGCGATCGTCAGAGAATGTGACTCACGATGTCTTCGAGCTCTCGGTCGCAGTACTTGCAGACGACGCGGAGGGGACTCTTCGAGCGCACGACGAACGACGATTCGATCGGCTCTCGGACGTTCGAGATGCAGTTCGGATTCGCGCACCGGAGGATGCCGACCGCCCGGTCCGGGAGGGCCAGGGGACGTTTCTCCGCGACGTTGTAGTTCCGGATCACGTTCACGGTGGCGGCGGGAGCGATGAGTGCGATCTTGTCGAGCTCCCGTCCGCCGAGCTCGCGGTCCTCGACCTTGACGATGTCCTTCCACCCCATCGCCTGACTCGGAACGTGCATCGCGACCGTCACGGTCGATGTGACGGCGTCCCCGATGCCGAGGATCTTGAGGACTTTCAGGGCGAGGCCCGCCGGAATGTGGTCGATCACGGTCCCATTCTTGATCGGGGTGACGCGGAGTTCCCTCATGCCCCTTCTCCCAGGATCAGGTCGAGGAGCGCCATCCGGACCGGGACGGCGTTGAACGCCTGTTTGAAGTACACCGCGTGTTTCGTTCGATCGACCTCGGGAGCGATCTCCGTCACTCGCGGGAGGGGATGCATGATGATGAGCCCGCGCTTCGCATCCCGCAGCACCTCCATGTCGACGCGGTACGATCCGGCGACCTTCTCGTATTCCTGCGGGTCGGGGAAGCGTTCTTTCTGGATCCGGGTGACGTACAGGACGTCCGTGTCCCGGATCACTTCCTCGAGGCGGTGTGCCGCTCGGAACGAGAGCCCTTTTTCCTTCACCTGCTCGAGGATCTCCGTCGGCATCTCGAGGGTCGGCGGGCTCACGAAGGTGAGGTGGGCTCCGAGCTCCGCGAGCGCGTACGCGAGCGAGTGGACCGTGCGGCCGTACTTCAGATCGCCGACGAGGGTGACGTTCTGGCCCTCGAACGAGCCTTTCTCGTCCCAGATCGTGTACAGGTCGAGGAGCGTCTGCGTCGGATGCTGGCCCGCACCGTCGCCGGCGTTGATGACCGGCTTCTCGGTGAACTCCGCGGCGAGACGCGCGGCGCCCTCGTGCGGATGGCGAAGCACGATCGCGTCGCTGTACGCCTCGACCATCCGGATCGTGTCCGCGAGGGTCTCCCCCTTCTGGACCGAGGTACCCTCCGCGCTGCTGAAACCCAGGGCGCGCCCTCCGAGCCGCGCCATCGCGCTCTCGAACGAGAGCCGCGTCCGGGTGGACGGTTCGTAGAACAGCGTCGAGAGGATCTTTCCCTCGAGCGACCGGGAACGCTTCTCGCCGACGGCGATCGGGACCATCTTTCGCGCGGTCCTCAAAACGAGCTGGATGTCGGCCGGGGTGAAGTCGCGGATCGAGAGGACGTCTCGCCCTCGGAAGCTCGACATCAAGTCCCTAATTCATAGGTTCGATTTAAAACAATCCGGGCATACGGGCGCGCCGGAAGGAAGAGTGCCGCGGACCGCCCCGCGGCCGGCCTACGGCTTCGGATCTCTCCGCCCCAACTGGGTGACGTTCGAGGGGAGGATCACGATCCCGCCCTCGGCTTCCATGTACCGCTTCCAGTCTTTCGTGTTCTGCTGCACCTGCTTCGCGCGCTCCACGGCGATCGTCGCGACGACCTTTCGCACGACGTCGTCCACGTCGACGCCCAGGATCTCCCGGAACAGGTACTTCATCCGCTCGCGGTCCATGGTGAGCCGGACCATCCGAGGCGGCCGTATAAGAGAAAATTGTCAATGGTCTCATTTTCGAGAGCATCGGCGGCCCCGTCGGACGATGGGACGTTGGCGCCTTTGTCAATGGGGCCCGGGACGCTGTCCGCGACGGTCGGTCCCCTCCCTTCGATGGCAAGAATAAAAAAGGCAGGACGAGGGGTTCTCGGTCCTGCCTGTGGGTTGTGGAGGAGGGGTTATTGGGTTGGGTATTGCGTTGGGAGGATCGGTTCGACGACGTCGACGGCCCTCCAATCGCCGCCGAAGTCCTTCGTGATGCCGGTCGCGAGCTGGAATCGGACCCGCAGGCGGCCGTTCTCGAAGAAGATGTACGCGTTCTTCAACTGGGACATGTAGAGCGAGATGCGCTTGCCCTTCTGGGTCAAGGCGCGCTCCGTGCATCGGATCAGGCCCGCGCGCTCGAGCGCGTGGATCCGGCGGTAGCACGCGGCGATCGGGATGCCGTATTCCCGGCTGAGGTCGATCGCGGATTTCGGCTTCTTGAAGGTCGCCACGAGAATCTTTGCAGAATACTCGTCGGTCACGAGTCGCGACGCTTCAAGGGGATCCATCGTCAGTTCCTCCTCGTATGGAGGAATCGACGCGATGGAGGATATTAAAGCGAGGGGGCCGGTTATCGGCACTGATTCTCAAACGTGAAAGCGCTCCGCAGACCGGCAGGATTAGCCGCCGCAGCAACCGCCTTCTTCCTCGCGCCCGCAATCGCAATTCGGCCCGCACGTGCCCCCGTGCTCTTTGTGGACGACCGGGAGGAGCATCAGGGCTTCGGCCGGCGCGGCCGGCGCTTTCTTCTTGCTTGCGAGCATCTCGATCAGGCTGCTCATCAAATCCCTCGAAGGATTCGGTCGGTATTTCTACCTAACGTCACGACAGATGCTTTTTGACACGTTCCTCGAACGGGGCACGAGGCATCGCTCCGACGACTTGATCCGCGAGCTTCCCGTCTTTGAAGAAGAGCAGGGTCGGGATGCCCATGACCATGTATCGCTGCGGAACCTCCGGGTTCTCGTCCGTGTTCAGCTTCACGAAGGTGACCTTCCCCGCATACTTCTTCGCGAGCTCGTCGACAATCGGCGCGATCGCACGACAGGGCGCGCACCACTCCGCCCAGAAATCCACGATGACGTAGGGATGCTCCTTGATGACCCGGTCGAACTCGGCGTCGGTGACATGAATTGGCTTGTCTGATGCGGATACCGCAACCTGTTTCTCTGCCATGATTGGCACCTGGTCTTCCATAGGAAGATGGTTCCATATAAATCTCAGCGCACCACACCCGAATGGCGACATCAATGAATTCCCTCAGGACGGGCGTCTCTTCCGACTTCCGAAAGCTCCCGCGCCAACCGGACGGCATGCTTATGGCGGCACCGAGCATGGAGCACTCCATGAGCCCCGGTTCCTGGGAGCGAATGGCCGAGTGGTACGATGCGAAGCAGGGTGACACCGGTGATCTCTGGCACCGGACGCTCATCGACCCCACATTCCTTCGGGTCGTGGGGGACGTCCGTGGCCTTCGGGTCCTAGACCTCGGATGCGGGAACGGGTACCTTTCCCGTCGGTTCAGCCGAGGAGGCGCGACAGTCGTAGCGATCGATGCATCGGCCCCAATCGTGGAACGGGCCCGGGCTCGAGAATCGCAGGAACCGCTCGGAATCGAGTACCGTGTCGCCGACGCGGCCCGACTCGAGTTTCTGCGAGACGCCAGCGTGGATCTCGTGGCGTGCAACATGGCCCTGATGGACATGGAGGACGCGGGCGCCGCGATCGGCGAGGTCGGTCGGGTCCTACGTCGTGGCGGCCGATTCGTGGCGAGCCTTTCCCATCCCTGTTTCGACCAGGGGCCCAGTTCGACGTGGCTGATCGAACGGCTCTTTCGTTCGACGAAAGTCTGGCGGAAGATCGAGAAGTACCGAGAGCCCTTTGCCGACGAGGTCCCTTGGCAAATCGCTCCCAGCCAGATCGTCACGACGACCGGGTACCATCGACCGCTCTCCTGGTATGCCCGAGCTCTGCGTGACGCTTCCCTCCTAATCCAATCTCTCGAGGAACCCTCACCCTCGCAAGCATTTGTGGAAGGTAGTTCCGAAGGGACGTATATCGCCCAGATTCCGGTCCACATCGTGATTGAAGCGCTCAAGGTCTGAGAGGAAATACCGGACCGACGACGGGACCTCCATGGGAGGTGTGTCTCCGGGCCGGAGTCGACGGGCGCTATGGAGGGGGCACAACGCCCCGCCGGGAAGCTGAGACCTGGGTCACGAAGTTATAGTCAAGTAACTATAACTCGCCCGCTCGACCTCACGCCAGTGCGGTCAGCCTTCCGCGGTGACCAGTCGCAACGAGCCAGGGCGATTGCCGTAATACTCATATAGAAGCCCTCGTATAGACCCGCGGGAATTCTCATGATGGGCGGTCAGCAGATCATCATCCTGAAGGAAGGGACGGAGCGCGAGAAAGGGAAAGGCGCCGTGTTCAACAACATCGCCGCGGCTCGCGCGGTGGCCGACGCGGTCAAGTCGACCCTCGGCCCGAAAGGCATGGATAAGATGCTCGTGGACTCCCTCGGCGACGTGACGATCACGAACGACGGGGTCACGATCCTGAAGGAAATCGAGATCGAGCACCCGACCGCAAAGATGCTGGTCGAGGTCGCAAAGACCCAGGACGACGAGGTCGGCGACGGAACGACCAGCGCCGTCATCTTGGCGGGGGAGCTCCTCAAGGAGGCAGAGAGCCTCATCGAGCAGGAGGTCCACCCGACGCTCATCGTGAACGGCTACCGGATGGCCGCCGCGGAGGCCGTCAAACTCCTTCGAGAGCTCGCCTTTTCCGTCAAGCGGACCGACAAGGACACGCTCCGGTCGATCGCGCGGACTGCGATGTCCGGTCGAAGCGTCGGGACGAACGCGAACTTCTTAGCCGACATCGCCGTCGACGCGGTCCAGGCGATCGTCGAAGAGGTCGCGGGCGAGATCCGCGCAGACGTCGACAACATCCTGGTCCAAAAGAAACACGGCGGCAACCTCACGGACACGACCCTCATCGATGGAATCGTCCTCGACAAGGAACGCGTCCA
>DATMDM010000078.1:0-5476 GCA_035557795.1 Thermoplasmata archaeon
CGCGGTCCAGGCGATCGTCGAAGAGGTCGCGGGCGAGATCCGCGCAGACGTCGACAACATCCTGGTCCAAAAGAAACACGGCGGCAACCTCACGGACACGACCCTCATCGATGGAATCGTCCTCGACAAGGAACGCGTCCACCCGCGGATGGCGAAGTTCGTCCGCGAGGCGAAGATCGCCCTCATCAACCGCGCCCTCGAAGTCAAGAAGACCGAGGTGAACGAGGAGATTCGCATCCGCGATCCGGCGAAGCTTCAGATGTTCCTCGATGAAGAGGAGAAGACCCTGCGGACGATGGTCGAGAAGATCAAGGCGTCCGGCGCGAACGTCGTCCTGGGTCAGAAGGGAATCGACGACGTCGCCCAGCACTTCTTGGCCAAGGAAGGTATCTACGCGGTCCGCCGGGTCAAGGAGAGCGACATGAAGAAGCTCGCGAAGGCGACCGGTGCGCGGATCGTCACGAACCTCGACGACCTGACGCCGAAGGAACTGGGCCGTGCGGACCTCGTCGAAGAGCGAAAGGTTGGCACGGACGACATGACGTTCGTCACGGGCTGCAAGAACGCACGGGCGGTCTCCATCCTGATCCGGGGCGGCACGGAGCACGTGGTCGACGAGGTCGAGCGGATCCTGCACGATGCGCTCCGAGTCGTCTCCGCGGCGATCGAGGACGGCAAGGCGATCCCCGGCGGCGGATCCGCGGAGATCGAGCTCTCCCTCGCCCTCAAGAGTTACGCCGCATCGGTCGGCGGGCGAGAGCAGCTCGCGATCGAGGCGTTCGCGGGCGCGCTCGAAGTCATCCCGCGGGCCCTCGGCGAGAACGCGGGCCTCGACCCGATCGATGTCCTGATCAAACTTCGCGCCGCCCACGGGAAGAAGGGCGGAAAGGCGATGGGCGTCGACGTCAACAGCGGTGAGCCGCTCGACATGCTGAAGGCCAACGTCGTGGAGCCGCTGCGCGTGAAAGTCCAGGAGATCGACTCGGCCGCGGAAGTCGCGAGCATGATCCTCCGAATCGACGACGTCATCGCCTCGAAGAAGTCGCCTCCCCCGCCGCCGGGAGCCGGTGAGCACGGCCACGGTGGGATGGGCGGAATGGGTGGCATGGGCGGGATGCCCGGCATGGGGATGTAGAGTCCCTCATCCGTCGGGCGGCGACCTGACTGCGAGGCGCTCCATGACGTTCTTTCGAAGAGCTTGAGCCTCAGCGCCATCCCTCGAGGCAGACGACTCCACGATCTCGGTCCATTCGAGGCCGCCCTCGGCGCCCGCCGGATGGCGGGTGACCTCGATCCGGAAGCGCGCTTGGATCCCCTCGGCCGTCACGATCCGAGGCGGACGGTCGGACCGAGACTTCACGATGTCCACCCGGGGCGTCCGCCCAGACGCCTCCATCGCCTCCCGGACAGCCTTCACGGCCTCGTCGAGCGATCGACGCGAATAGAAGCTGAAGCTCGCGGGTCCTCGACGCGCGAGGCGAGGCACGAAAACGAGGATCGAGAAGACCAGTAGGAACATCGCGATCGCGAGCAAGGCCACTCCTCCGTTCGCGGCGTCGCTCCCGAAAGCGGTCACGGCCAGCACGCCAATCGCCAGCAAGACGATCGCCAGGACGAGGAAGACGAACGCAATCCGGCCGTCGTTCGAGTACGCCCATTCGGCCTCGCGCGCGGCCATTCACGCGGCCTCCACGAGGAGCGCTCCGAATTTCCCGCGGGACACGTCGAGGCCGAAGTTCGTGCGCTTCACATAGCAGTCGAGTGCGCGGACCGTCGTCCCGACGGCGACTTTGCCACGTTCGACGAGGCCGACATCGTCGTCCCAGAGCGCGAACCGACACGATCCGCTCTCGTCCCGGAGCTCCAGGTTCGTGACCCGTCCCTCGGTGCCGTCTTGGCGGGTGAACGCGCGGACCGGCGAAATCGAGACGACGGTCGCCCGGAGGTTCGCTTCCATTCCCTCTTCGAGATCGGCGACCCGCGTGAACGACGCGACGCTTCGCCCGAGGCGCTCGACCACGACCATCGCGGCGGTCTCGCGGTCCAGCAGGCCTCCCCACTCCGCGATGACGGAGTCCAGGCGGGCCTCGAACGCCTCGGGGCTCAACAAGTCCTGGACTTTTTCGTAGTGCGGGCGGCGCACGGCCGTTCATCGCGGGTGCACACAAAAGGTTTGCCGCGGTTGCGACCGGGCACAGAAAAGAGGCTAGGACCGGCGAGGAAAAAGCCTAGCTACGCCGGCCTCATGGGGGAATGGAGGTTTCGGCATCCCGAGTATTTGGCGATATGATGGCGGATGGTGGAACCTATTTGTCGCTTTCGCGGCTCTTTTCTCGATTACAGTGCTGATCGCTTGGGGCCCTCGGACGGTTGAGTACCTCGTCTTCGACGCCGCCGCAGGCGTCCTCATTTACTTCATGGGGATGGTGAAGGTGCGGACGAGATACCGCATCCGGCAAAAGACGCAACGGCCCAAAACTACCTGATTCTCTCGGCAAGGCTTTTTCGTGCCTGCCTGTTGTTCGGTCTAGCCAAGGCCGGCATTCGGGAATTTGTTGAAAAGCACCCAAAGGAGCCCCCTAGGTGAGTCTAGATTCTTTTGTGCACCCGCTCGCTGTGTTACAAAAGGTTTGCTCCGCACACATTGTCCAGAGGACGTGTGCCTAACATTCCTGACCCTCGAGACACCTATCTCGCGGCATGTCCGCGTCGGAAATCTCCGCCCCGCGCTGGCGGTTCCTCGACGGCTTGTGCAAGACCCAGGGCTACAACGTGGTGACGGAGGGGGAGCGCGTGACGGTCGCGTTTGAGCCGTGGGCGCTCGAGCAAGTCGACCCGTTCGACATCCCGTGCCTTCGGCTCGAGTTCCGGCAAGTCGACGGACGAATCGTCCTCGAGCGGTTCACGATCGAGAATAACGGCGAAGACCAAGTCGTCAACTTGGAGGCGGCGCGCGATGCCCTCCAGGCTTGGATGGACTCGATGGCGGACTAGCGAATCAAGCGTTCAGGGTCTCGCTGGCCATCGACCAACAGTGTAGCGGAAACGACCTCACCCAGACGTCACGACGCGTGCTCTGATCGCGGTTCGAAGCCGATCGAGCGAATCGTGGTTCTTCGACCGAGGAAACAGAAGAACCGTGGTCGACGCATCGACCGGCGACCGAAAGATGCCGATGAAGCAAAGCGGTTCCTCGACACGGAGGACGGGATTGCACCCTCGAAAGAGTCCTCCGCGGCCGACATCGGCGGGGGACGCCTTTGTCGGGTGACCGTCGCGAACGGCCTCGAGCACGGCCTCGGCGACGCGTGTCGGCTCCTCCCGGACCTGAAGGGCCCAGACCGGACGGGTTCGCATCCCGACCGCGAGCCACCCGAGGGGGAAGAACGCGGCGAGAGCGAGCAAGACGACGACGAGTTCCGGTTGGCCCAGCTGCCAGGAGAGGACGCTCCCCAACCAAAGTCCCCCAGAAAGGAGGAAGAACAGGAGGACCGCGCTCCCAGCGGCCCGCCGCGTCCATCCCGGCCCGGCGGGGCCTGGCGGTGCAGGCATCGCGAGGCCTCACTTGAGTCGGATCGTCTCCAGGTTCATCGGCGCCCGCGTCTCGAGGCCGAATTTCTTGTAGAGCCCGGACGCCAAGTCGGAACACTTGAACTCCTCGCCGTGGTTCACAATGACCCGTTCCGGCCGCGGCTCCATCGTGCCGACGTAGTTGAGCAGTTGGAGGCGGTCCGAGTGGCCCGAGAAGCCGTCAACCGTCTCGATGTCCATCTTGATCGGCAAGGTCAGGGGCTGCCCGCGGTCCGTCAGCGTGATCTCCCGGGCCTCCCGCTGGATCCGGCGACCCAACGAACCTTCGGACTGGAAGCCGACGAACACGAGGGCATGCAACGGGTTGTCCGCCCAGCCTTTGAAGTACTCGAGGATGGGGCCGCCGGACATCATGCCGGACGTCGCCAGGACGATGCACGGCTCCACGTCGTCGATGATGTTCGCCCGCATGTCCGCGGTCTCGACCCGCTTGAACGTCGGGGAGAGGAACGGATTCTCGCCGGTCTGGAAGATCTGCGTCCGGAGCTGGCTGTTCAGATACTCCGGATACGCCGTGTGGATCGCGGTCGCCTCCCAGATCATGCCATCCAGATAGATCGGGACCTCCGGAATCTGATGGTTCCGGATCGCGTCCTCGAGGACGAGCATGACCTCCTGGGACCGACCGACCGCGAAGACCGGCACCAGGACCTTCCCCCCGCGGGTCAGGACGCGGCGTAAGACCTCCTTCAATTGCTGCGCGGCCTCGTGTCGCGACGGCTGGATGTCGTGATACCCGCCGTACGTCGACTCGAGGACGAGCGTCTCCAGCCGCGGGAACTTGTTGACCGCGGGGTTGAAAAGCCAGGTCTTCTCGAACTTGATGTCCCCGGACATCGCGACGTTGTACAGCCCGTCCCCGATGTGGAAGTGCGCGACGCCGGAGCCGAGGATGTGGCCCGCGTTCTGGAATGTGAGCCGGATGTCCGGCGCGATGTCCGTGGTCTCGCCGTACTTGAGCGGGATCGTGTTCGCGACCGCCTTGCGGATGTGGCTCGAGTCGTACGCGGACTTGCGGGCCTCGCCCATCGCGACCTTGATGAAGTCGAGCTGGAGCAGGGACATCAGATCGCGCGTGGGCGCGGTCGTGTAGATCGGGCCTTCGTATCCGTACTTGAACAGCGCCGGCACCAGTCCGGAATGGTCCAGGTGCGCGTGGGTGATGACGACCGCATCGATCGAGCTGAGCGGAGTGACCTCCGGGGCGTTCAGGTACGGCGAGCCGTTGTCTTCCGAGATCAACACACCGCAATCGATGAGGACCTTCGACTCCCGCGTGCTCAGCAAGGCCGCGGACCGACCGACCTGACGGAATCCTCCGAGCGCCGTGATCCGGACGTAGTTCTCTCCCGCCGGCACCTCGCGGGCAAGTCGCCGGCCGACCTGCTTCAGGAACGTCTGACGTTCATCGTTGATCGTCCGGAGGTATTGGCGGATCTCCTCAACGGTCTTGGAGGGAATCGGCGGCGTCCGGACGACTTTCGGGGCCCACCCGATCTTTTTCTTGACCTCGTTGAGGATCGAGCCGTGGCGGCCAATGACCATTCCCGGGGAGAGGGCCTCGATCGTCACCTCGCCCGTTTCCGTCTCGAAGTAGATCCCGGTGATCTGCGCTTCCGGCGGGATCACCTCGCGAATGACCTTCTCCGCCTCCTCGGGTGTAGCGAGCAGGGACGGATCGGGCCGGACGACGATGCGGCGCCGTAGCTGCTGGGCGATCTGTCGCACCAGGTCGTTCGACTCCGCGAAGACCTCCATGTTCTTCGTGTAGATCACGATCGTGGGGCCTTCGAAGTCGACCTGCGTGATTTCCACGTGGTCAGGGACCACTTTCTTCACGACGCTTCGCGCGTCGTTCAGAATGTCCTCGATGGTCATCGGACAT